>CAZVEV010000054.1:0-26535 GCA_964625865.1 uncultured Planctomycetaceae bacterium
GGGCCTGCTGGACGCGGCCAACACCGGCGCCTACGGCAGCCCCGTGCCGACGCCGGTTCGCATCACGCCGATCGCCGGCAAGTGCATCCTGATCTCCGGGCACGACCTGAAGGACCTCGAGGAGCTGCTCAAGCAGACCGAGGGCAAGGGCATCAACGTCTACACGCACGGCGAGATGCTGCCCGCGCACGGTTAACCCGCCCTGAAGAAGTACCCGCATCTGGTCGGCAACTACGGCGGGGCCTGGCAGGATCAGCGGAAGGAGTTCGACGCGTTCCCCGGTCCGATCCTGATGACGACCAACTGCATCCAGAAGCCCAAGGACGATTATAGCGGGCGGATATTCACGTGCGGGCTGGTGGCCTGGCCGGGAGTCGCGCACATCGCCGACCGCAACTTCGCGCCGGTGATCGAGGCCGCGCTCGCCGTACCCGGGTTCGACCAAGACGCCGAGGAGAAGACCATCCTGGTCGGCTTCGCCCGCGACGCGGTCCTCGGTGTGGCCGACAAGGTCGTCGAGGCCGTCAAGGCGGGCCAACTCAAGCACTTCTTCCTGATCGGCGGCTGCGACGGGGCGAAGCCAGGGCGGAACTACTTCACGGAACTGGCCGAGGCGGTCCCCGACGACTGCGCGATCCTGACGCTGGCGTGCGGCAAGTACCGCTTCAACAAGCTCGAGTTCGGCGACATCGGCGGGATCCCGCGCCTGCTGGACATCGGCCAGTGCAACGACGCGTATTCGACGATCCAGATCGCGGTCGCCCTGGCCGGGGCGTTCGACTGCGGCGTCAACGACCTGCCCCTGAGCCTGGTCCTCAGTTGGTACGAGCAGAAGGCCGTCGCGATCCTGCTGTCCCTGCTGCACCTGGGCATCAAGAACATCCGCCTCGGCCCGTCGCTGCCGGCCTTCGTGACCCCGGCGGTCCTGAACGTCCTGGTCGAGAACTTCAACATCGCCCCGATCAGCACACCGGCCGAGGATCTGGCCGCCATCCTGGCCTGATCGGCCGCGACCGGCATCCGGTAGGGCGTGCAACTGTGTTGCACGCGGAACGACTGTGCAATCCCTTCCGCGTGCAACGCGTTGCACGCCCTACGTCTGCGGAGAACGCCGCTGTCGTATCCTGGCGGGGCGATCTTGAGGATAGGCGTTCCACAAACGCCTCCGCCGTGTTATGGTGTAGAGGATGAGTTTGGCTTCAGATGTTATCTCGCTGGCCGTTGACGGCGTGCGGCGCGTGCAGGAGGGCGTTCCGCCTACACGTGAGGCGCGCGACCACGTTCTGCGCCGCGCCCGCGAGTTCGCCCGCCGCAAGGCCCTGGTCCCGCCGCTGAGCATGGACGAGTTGATGGTCCACACGGACGACCTGCTGGCTGAGGCGGGCATCGATCCGGCATTCCGCCGATACGTCGGCGTGCTGCTGAACAACGAACTGTGGCGCGATACGCTGGCGGGCATCCCGTTCGAACGGCGACTGCTCCTGCTGCCACAGTGCCTCCGCAGCATGGAGCACTGCTCGGCCGGCATCGACGAACTCGGCCTTGTTTGCGAGCACTGCGGACAGTGCGTCATCCACGATATCCAGTCGGCCGCCGAGGCGCTGGGCTACGTCGTGCTGGTGGCCGAGGGCTCCCCCGTGGTCATGTCGCTGGTCGAGAGCGGACAGGTCGAGGGTGTCATCGGCGTCAGTTGCCTGGACATGCTCGAGCGGGTCTATCCGTACATGGAAGCCGGGGCGATTCCGGGGATGGCCATCCCCCTGTTGCGCGACGGCTGCGACAGCACGGCGGTGGACATGCCCTGGGTATGGGATGCGATTCACCTCTCGGGCGAACCGGATCCGCGGCGGCTGAACCTGGAGGCCATGCGCGACGTGGTGGGCTCGTGGTTCACGCCGGAGGTGGTAGCCGAGGTGTTCGGCCAGGCCCAGGGACGGACCGAGGACGTGGCGCGCGAGTGGCTGTTGGCTGACGGGAAGCGCTGGCGCCCGATGCTGGCGGCCTGCGTGTACCGGGCCCTGGGCGGCGGCGAGGGCGAGGGAGTGGTCGGCCCCGACGTGCGACAGGTGGCCCTGGCGGTCGAGTGCTTCCACAAGGCCTCGCTCGTTCATGACGACATCGAAGACGCCGACGCCGAGCGGTACGGCAAGCCGACGGTCCACGAGGCGTGGGGGACGCCGTTTGCCATTAACGTCGGCGATCTGCTGGTCGGCGAGGGCTACCGCCTGATTGCCGAAGCTCCCGTCGACGATGCGGCGCGGGCGGCCATGCTGTCGGTGGCGGCCGAGGGGCACCGCAACCTGTGCCTCGGACAGGGCGCCGAACTGCACTGGGCCCGCGTGAACAGGCCCCTGAGTCCCACGGAAGTTCTCGACATCTTCGCGAAGAAGACCGCGCCGGCCTTCGAGGTGGCCCTGCGCCTGGGCGCGATCTGCGCCGGAGCGAGCGACGACGTAGCCGAGGTGCTGCGGGTCTACAGCGAGGCCCTTGGCGTGGCCTACCAGATCTGTGACGACCTGGACGACCTTGCGGGCGGATCCGGCGACATTCAGGGGCGGCGCCCCTCGATCGTGCTGGCGATGGCCTGCGCGATGGCCCGGGGCGACGATCGCCGGACGATCGCTCGCGCGTGGCACGGCGGCGAGGGCGAGGCCGTCGACGTCGAGGGCGTCAGGCGGGTCATCCACTCGCTGGACGTCGAGCCGCGCGTGCGAGGCATGCTCGATGCCTATAAGGACCGCGCCATTCGCTGTCTCTGCTCGCTCGACAGCGCGCCGCTGAAACGCCTCCTGAGACGACTGGTGGCCAAAATCTTCGGCGACGCCGAGGCCATGAGTTGCTGCAATGATGATTCTGACGTCGATGCGTGAAGCCGCCGCCCGCGCGGCAGGCCCGCTGGCCGAGGCGGGGACGGCTCGTGCGGTTATCGACTTTGTCCTCCAACACCTCCAGCCTGACCGCGGATTCGCTGGGCGATCGCCGGAAAGCGACCTGTACTACACCGTCTTCGCCCTGATGGCCCTGGAGGCCCTCGGACGCGACCTGCCCACCCCCACAGGCGACTACCTCGAAACGTTCGGCGACGGCGAGGGACTGGACCTGGTGCACCTGGCGTCCCTGGCACGATGCCGGGCCCTGATGGGCTGCACGGATGGTGACTGCTCCGGCCGGATCCTCGAACGGTTGACGGACTTGCGATGTCCTGAGGGCGGTTACACCCACATCCCCGGTGCTTCGGCGGCGTCGGCCTACGGGTGCTTCCTTGCCCTGGGAGCGATGCAGGACCTCGGGGCCGACGCGGCGGAGACCGAAGACCTCGGCGCCCAGACGCAGCGCCTGCAATCGGCCGACGGGGCCTACGGCAATGCGCCGGACCTCCCGGTCGGCTCAACGTCCGCAACGTCCGCCGCCGTGGTCACGCTGCGACAGCTTGACCTCCCGGTCGAGCCCGCCGTCGGGCAGTGGCTGCTGTCCCAGTGCAGGGGAGGCGGTTTTCTTGCCACGCCCCTCGCGCCCGGGCCCGATTTGCTTTCGACGGCGGTCGCCCTGCACGCGCTGTCCGCCCTCGATACGTCGATGGACCCCCTCCGTGAGGCGGGCCTCGACTTCGTCGAGTCGCTGTGGACCGGAAGCGCCTTCCGCGGTCACTGGGCGGACGAGGCGTCCGATTGCGAGTACACCTTCTACGGTCTGCTCGCATTGGGTCACTTGACCGGGTAAGAGAACATGCGCGTTCGCAAGACGCCAGGAAGCTCCTTGGGAGCGAACAACGCACCGATGACTTCACCGATCGACATCCCGACCCTCGACAGCGCCTTGGAGCGGTCCGTTGAGCACCTCCTCGCTGCTCGTGCGGACGGTGCATGCTGGACCGGCGAACTGTCGAGCAGCGCCCTGTCGACGGCAACGGCGGTGGCGGCCCTGGCGAGGGTCGACCGCGACGTGCATGCCGAGCCCATCGCCGCCGGCCTGGATTGGCTTACGCGACACGCCAACGCCGACGGCGGATGGGGCGACACGACGATCAGCACCAGCAACCTGTCGACGACGCTGCTGGTCTGGTCGGCCTTCGGGGCCGTCGCCGGCGACGAGCCTGCTGATGCCGCCGGCAGCGCCGAAGCGTGGATCCGCGGATGCGTCGGCTCGACCGAGCCGTCGGCCATCGCGCGCGCCCTGGCCGGGCGATACGGCAGCGACAGGACCTTCTCCGTGCCGATCCTGACGATGTGCGCCCTGGCCGGTCGCCTGGGGCCGCCCGAGCAGGCATGGCGACTGGTCCCCGCGTTGCCGTTCGAACTGGGCGCCCTGAGCCATCGCTGCCTGCGCCGCCTGCACCTGCCGGTGGTCAGCTACGCCCTGCCCGCCCTGATCGCCATCGGCCAGGTCCGCTACCACCATCGTCGCCCGGCCAACCCGCTGACGCGCCTCGTGCGCCGGCTGACGCGCGAGCGGACGCTGAGGCGCCTGGAGCATATCCAGCCCGCCGGCGGGGGGTTTATCGAGGCGGCCCCGTTGACGAGTTTCGTCGTGATGAGCCTGGCGGCGATGGGGCGGGGCGATGGCGCGGTGGCGCGCAAAGGCGTCGAGTTTCTGCTGCGCACCGTGCGGGGCGACGGCAGTTGGCCGATCGACACGAATCTGGCCACCTGGGTCACCACGCTGTCGGTCAAGGCGCTCGCCGCGGCAGGGCGACTGGACGATGGTCTCGCCGACTCCGATCGCCGGACCCTCGTCGACTGGCTGACCGGCCAGCAATACCGCGATCGCCATCCCTACACGGACGCCGCCCCGGGCGGCTGGGCGTGGACGGACCTGTCCGGCGGCGTGCCCGACGCCGACGACACCGCCGGGGCCATGCTGGCCCTGCGGGCCTTGGCGCCGGCGAATGAGCAGGCCCGTGACGGCGCCGTCGCGGCGGCGACGTGGCTGATGGATTTGCAGAATCGCGATGGGGGCATGCCCACGTTCTGTCGCGGGTGGGGCAGGCTGGAGTTCGACCGCAGCGGGGCCGACCTGACCGCCCATGCGGCCGCGGCGCTGTGGGCGTGGCGCGACGATCTTCCCGCCGATGTCCGCACGCGCACCGGCGCGGCGATCGACAGGATGATCGGCTACCTGACCGGAGCCCGGCGGGCGGACGGCAGTTGGGTGCCTCTGTGGTTCGGCAACGAGCACGCCGACGACGAGGACAATCCGACGTACGGGACGTCGCGCGTGCTTTCGGCGCTGGCTGACCTGGGCGATGCGAACGCGGGCGTCGAGTCGCTGGTCGCCGCCGGCGCCGCGTGGCTGGCGGGCGTTCAGAATGACGACGGCGGCTGGGGCGGGCAGGCGGGCGCGCCGTCGACGATTGAGGAAACCGCACAGGCGGTCGGGGCGTTGGCGAAGGTGATAGCGACAACGGATGAACAGCGTGCGAAACCGACAAGCGGTTTGGGGGATTGCGTGGTGCGCGGAGCGGCGTGGTTGATTGAGCGGACCGAGGGCGGCAGGCGGTTCGACGCGGCGCCGATCGGTCTGTACTTCGCGAGGCTGTGGTACTTCGAACGGATGTACCCGGTGATCTTCACTGTGTCGGCCTTGGCGCGGGCGCGGCGCGTTCTGTGTCGTGTCTGACTCATCGCGCCGGGTGCCATGGCGGGCTTTGACCGGGTCGGTGGGGGAGGCATATAATGGGGTGATGGCAATGACTGACGATGACAAGAGATGCGCCACGTCGCGGGGCGTCCGGCGCGCCGGGTGGTGGTTGGCGTTTTGCCTCGTGCTGGCTGCGGGGGCGATCTGGCTGGCCATCGCGTGGATGCCGGCCTCACCCGACGCAGCCAACGGCGCTCCCGCGACTGCGGGGACCGTGGCGCCTGCGGGGAGTTGGCCGATGTATCGCGGCGGACAGGCCCTTGCGGGCGTGGCGGGAGGCAAGCTGCCGGACCGGCTGGCCCGGCGGTGGCGATTCAAGACCGGCGCGGAGGTCAAGTCCTCCCCCGCGATCGTTGGCGGCGTGGTGTATGTGGGCTCGAATGACGAGCACGTCTACGCGATTGACCTGAAAACGGGCAAGAAGATCTGGTCGTTCAAGGCCGGCGATGTGGTGGAAGCTTCTCCGCTCGTGCTGGGCAAAACGCTCTACATCGGCTCGGGCGATTCGTTCCTCTACGCCCTGGACGCCGCGACGGGTAAGCTCAAGTGGAAGTACGAGACCGGCGACCGTATTCTCGGCGGGGCGAACTGGGTCCGCGCGGCCGGGGTCAAAGGCGACCTGTGGATTGTCGCGGGCAGCTACGACAATAAGGTCCACTGCGTCGACGCCGAGACGGGCAAGCCCGTGTGGACCTACGAGACCGACAGCTTCGTCAACGGCTCGCCCGCGGTGGCGGCCGGCCGCGTGGTCTTCGGCGGGTGCGACGCACACGTCCATTCGGTCTCGACGGCCGGGGGCAAGAAGCTCACGTCCATCGAGGTCGACGAGTATATCGCGGGATCCTCTGCGCTGATGGGGACGCTGGCCTTCGTGGGCCATTACGGCGGCGAGGCCTTGTGCGCCGACACCGAGACGGGCAAGGTCGTCTGGAAGTTCACCATCGAAGATTCGTTCTTCTCCTCGCCGGCGGTAGGGCCCAAGCGAGTGATCATCGGCGGGCGCGACAAGCGGCTGTACTGCCTGTCCCGCAAGACGGGCAAGAAGCTGTGGGCGTTTCCCACGCGAGGCAGCGTGGACTCCTCGCCGGTGATCTGCGGGGGCAAGGTCGTCTTTGGCAGCGACGACGGGCGGCTGTACGTGGTCTCGCTGGAGACCGGCAAGAAGCTCTGGTCGTACACGATTGGCGAGGTGATCACCTCCTCGCCCGCGGTGGCCGGCGGGACCATCGTCGTCGGCTGCGACGACGGCTACGTCTACGCCTTCGCCGCGAAAGACAGGTAGTTGGTTGACCAGTTAACCAAGAACGGAGTGACATCGTGCTGCTGGAACTGACGGACGTGACAAAGCGATTCGACTCGCCCGACGGCGGGGGCGGGCGGACCGTGCTGGACGGTGCGTCCCTGCGCGTGGCCACCGGGCGGTCGCTGGCGATCTGCGGGCCTTCCGGGTCGGGCAAGAGCACACTGCTGAACATCATCGCCGCGCTGGACCGCCCCACGTCCGGGCGCGTGGAACTGGACGGTCATGACCTGGCCTCGCTGGACGACAAGGCGCTGGCCGCCGTGCGGGCGAGGTCGATCGGCATGGTCTTCCAACTGCACCACCTTCTGCCGCAGTGCACGGTCCTGGAGAACGTGCTGATACCTACGATGGTCTGTCCGCCTGACGCCGACGAGGCGCCCGAGACGCGGGCGCGGCGCCTGCTCGAGCGGGTCGGCCTGGGCGATCACCTTGCCCACCGGCCGGGCCAACTGTCCGGCGGCGAGCGCCAGAGGGCGGCCGTCGTGCGGGCACTGATCAACCGCCCGCGCCTCCTGCTGGCCGACGAGCCGACCGGCGCCCTGGACCGGCGGGCCGCCGACACCCTGGCCGACCTGCTGGTCGAACTGAACACCGAAGAAGACGTCGCCCTGATCGTGGCCACCCACGCGCCGGACCTGGCCGCACGCATGCAGTGCGTCTACGAACTGCGCGACGGCGTGCTCGCAGAGGCGGCTGCATCGCCATGAAGACCGCAACGCTCATAGCCCGGTCCGTCCGTTTCTACTGGCGCACGCACCTGTCGGTCGTGCTCGCCGCCGCCGTCACCAGCGCCGTCCTGGTTGGCGCCTTGGCCTTGGGCGACTGCGTCCGACACACGCTGCGAGACCTGGCGTTGAAGCGCCTGGGCGGGTTCCATCATGCCCTTGGCGGGCAGGACCGGTTCTTCCGCGCGGACCTGGCGGGGGGGCTTTCCGGGGACCGAGGCGACGTTGCCGCCGCGATTATCCTGTCCGGGTCGGCGGAGCACGGCGAGACGTCCCTGCGAGCCAACCAGGTGCAGGTTATCGGGGCCGAGAGGGCCTTCTGGTCGCTCGGCCCGGCGGGGACCGAGGGGCCTGACCTGGCCGCCGAAGAGGCGGTCCTCAACGTGCAGCTCGCGCGACAACTGGACGCGAAGACCGGACAGCAGGTCGTTCTGCGCATCCCGCGTCCGGCGGCGCTCAGCCGCGACGTGCCGCTGAGCCCGACCCGCAAGGCCACCTTGCCTCTGCGCGTGACCGTCCGCGCGATCGTGGACGACGACCAGTTCGGCCGATTCGGCCTGCGGGCAAGCCAGGCGGCGCCGCTGAATGCGTTCGTTTCGCGCCGATGGCTCGCGGAGAAGCTCGGCATGGCAGGCAAGGCCAATCTCCTGCTGGCGGCCGACATGGGAGCCGCGTGGGGCTTGCAGGAAGGCCCCGCGAAACTGCGCCGCCTGCTGACCCCGGCCGACCTCGACCTGACGTTGGACGAACTGTCCGGCCGGCAGGTCGAACTCCGCAGCGGGCGCGTCTTCATCGACGGGGCCGTTACAGCCGCCGCCGTGAAGGCCGATCCCGCCGCCACGGGCGTGCTGACGTACTTCGTCAACGCCATCTCCGCCGGCGGCGCGGCCACGCCGTATTCGATGGTCTCGGCCGTCGGGCCCGCCGACGACGACGGCACCGAGCGCAGCGGGCCCTGGGACCTGGCCGATGACGAGATCGTCATCAATGCCTGGCTGGCCGACGATCTGGGCATCGCTGCCGAGGCGACCGACATGGAGATCACGCTGACTTACTTCACCGTGGGCGCCTCGCGCGAACTGAAGACCGCCGCCCGCACGTTCCGCCTGCGGAAGGTCGTCCCCATCGCAGGCCCCGCCGCAGACCGCACGCTGACGCCCAACTTCCCCGGACTCAGCGACAGCGAGAACTGTCGCGATTGGGACGCCTCGCTCCCGATCGACTTCGACGCCATCGAGGACGAGGACGAGGCCTACTGGAAGAAGTACAAGGGCACGCCCAAGGCGTTTGTGACCCTGCGGGCCGGACGGGAGATGTGGGCCAATCGCTTCGGTGACCTGACCGCCGTGCGATTCTCGGCCGGTCGCGCTAAAGGCGACCTCGCCACCGCGATCCTCGCCGACCTCGACCCGGCCGACGTGGGACTGGCCTTCTTGCCCGTCCGCGACCAGGCGCTTGCCGCGGGGGCCGAATCGCTGGACCTCGGCCAGTACTTCCTCGGGCTGAGTTTCTTCCTGATCGTTGCCGCGGTCATGCTGACGGGCCTGCTGTTCGGCTTCGGCATCGAGCAGCGGGGCGAGCAGACCGGCACGTTGCTGGCGCTGGGGTTCACACCGCGGCGCGTGCGGAGGTTGCTGCTGGCCGAGGGTGCGGCGCTGGCGGCGCTCGGTGCGGCGCTCGGCGTGGGCGGCGGGATCGCGTTTACCCGCGCGATGCTGTGGGGCCTGTCCAATATGTGGCAGGGCGTCTCGGCGGCGTCGGCGATCACCTACCACGCCGAGGTCTCCACGCTGATCGCCGGAGCCGGCGGGGCGTTCGCCGCGGCCGTCGCGGCGATGTGGATCGCATTGCGGAGGCAGGCCCGTGCTCGCGTGCGCGACCTGCTGGACGGCACGGTGCAGGCCGCAGCGCGTCACGCGCGACGCGCCGGCTGGATCGACTGGGTCGGTCGCGCTGGGCTGATCGTCGCGGCGGGTGCGGCGTTCGCGGGCCTGGCCGATACGATCTTCCCCTTCGCCAGTTCCTCGGTCGCGGCGTTCCTCCTGGGGGCGATCGTGCTGGTGCTGGCCCTGCAGGTGTGCTTCGGCGTGCTCTCGGCGGCCGGGCGGCGGAGCGGGCAGGGCAGGCCCACCATGGCGGGGCTGGCCCTGCAGAACGCCGGGCGCCGACGCTGGCGGAGCCTTACGGTGGCGGCCCTGCTGGCCAGCGGGTGCTTTCTCGTCGTGTCGATCCAGGCGTTCCATCTCGATGCTCCCGGCGAGGTGCGCAGACGCGAGTCCGGCACGGGCGGATTCGTGCTGATGGGGCAGACCGCCACCGGCGTCTTCCACGACCTGAACGCCAAAGACGGTCGTGACGAGTACGCGCTGTCCACCGAAGAGATGGCCGGCGTTTCGGTCGTGCCGATGCGATCCAACGGCGGGGACGACGCCAGTTGCCTGAATCTCAATCGTGCCCAGCGTGTGCGGCTTCTCGGCGTGCGGCCCGACTTGCTCGACGACCGGTTCGGTTCTATCAAGGCGGAAGACATCGGTCGCTGGTCCATCCTCGAGTCCGAGTCGGCCCCTGACGTCGTGCCCGCCATCGGAGACGAGGCGACGGTCGTGTACGGCCTGGCCAAGGGGCTGGGCGACACCATCGACTACGTCGACCAGCGCGGCAGGCCCTTCAAGGTGCGCATCGTCGGTGTGATCGGCAACTCGGTGTTGCAGGGCTCGCTGGTGATCTCCGAGCGGCGGTTCGTCGAGCGGTTCCCGTCGGCTGAGGGCCATCGCCTGTTCCTCATGGACGTTCCCGCCGGTCGCGAGTCGGCCGTCCGCCAGAGGCTGTCCGAAGCGCTGGGCCAGGAGGGGATGGAGATCGTCTCGACGGCGGACCGGCTGGCGGACCTGAACACCGTCCAGAACACATACCTTTCCATCTTCCAGGGCCTCGGCTTGCTCGGGCTGCTGCTGGGCAGCGCCGGGGTAGGCGTCGTCGTGCTTCGTACGGCCACCGAGCGGCGCGCCGAGTTCGCCCTCCTGCGGGCGGTGGGCTTCGCCCGCCCGCGACTGGTGTGGCTGATGTTCTGGGAACACTGGGGATTGCTCGCGATGGGCTTGGCGGCCGGAACGGGCGCGGCGGTGGTGGGGATTGCCCCCTCGTTGGTGTCGGGGGCGGCGGGGGCGTTTCCCGCTATCACACTAGGACTTATCATCGCCACCGGCACGCTGTGGGTCTTGGCCGGCACGCTGCTGGCCCTGCGAGGCGGCCTCATCGAGGCGCTGAGAAACGAGTGAGTTTCGCGTGATTACCTCGCCGGATGTGTGTTAAAGTCTTCTGAGGACGCAACGCAGCCCGGATGTGTGCTCCAGCGACCCCTGCGACGAAAGGGCGTATGACAGAGACGAAGGCATCAGTAATAGCGATAGGCGTACCGGCCGCCCTGGCCGTCCTTGGCGTGGGTGTTGCAGTGGCGTGGCTGTTCAGCGCGCCGGCGGCGTCGTTCGACGTGCGCGGTCGCTGGGAGGGGCCCGCCGATGCAGCCGCCGTTGGTTCGGAGGCTCATCCCGAGCAGTTCGTCGCCCCGATGCTGCAGATCGTTCTTTCGTTTTCCCGGGCTGCCGCCCCGGCCGGACACGTGCCCTTCCCCCTCGGCGACGTGGTCTTCCCACCGGGCGAGTTGACCAAGGGCGACGGCGAGATGGCCGAGGACGTCCCCGGCGCCTGGCCCCAGTTCCTCGGACCCAAGCGCAACGCGCGGAGCGGCGACTTCACGGCCCTGGCGGACAGTTGGCCCGCCGCCGGACCGCCGGTGGTCTGGTCGGTCGACCTCGGCCCGGGCCACGCCGGGGCACTCATCTACGACGGGCGCGCCTACGTATTGGACTACCGCGCAGACCCCGATCCGATCATGCAGGGCGACGTGCTTCGCTGCCTGTCGATGAAAGACGGCAAGGAGATCTGGAGCTACTGGTATCCGGTCTCCCTGGCGCCGGACCACGGCATCTCGCGGACCATCCCCGCCATCTCCTCGGACTACGTGATCACGTTCGGCCCGGCCTGCCACGTGATGTGCACCGACGCACTGACCGGCGACTACCAGTGGTGGATGAACCTGGTCGAGCGATACACCACGCGCATCCCCGAGTGGTACGCTGCGCAGTGTCCGCTGATCGACGACGACAAGGCCATCATCGCCACCGGCGGGACGCGGCTGATGATTGCCGTCTCCCTCGCGCCCGAGACCGAGGGCAAGCCGGAGATCCTCTGGGAAGTCGACAATCCGCTGCCCGGAAAGGGCAAGGATGGGCTCCAGATTACCCACTCGTCGATCATGCCCATGACGTTCAAGGGCAAGCGGGTGTACCTGTATTGCACGACCAAGGGCATCGTCGGCGTGGGCGAGACGCAGAATGACGAGGGGGAGTCCAAGGGCAAGCTGCTGTGGCGCTTCCCGAACTGGCGGCCTGGCATCAACCCGGTCAGCCCGGTCGTGCTGGACGGCGAGCGCTTCGCCGTCTGCTCAGCCGAGGGCGGGCTGATCCTGCGAATGGTCCAGCGTCCCGACGGGACCATTGATGTCGAACAACTCGCCAAACTGCGTCCCAAGGCCCTCAGTTCATACCAGCAGACGCCCGTGCTGGACGGCAATCACCTGTACGTGGTGCTCTCGCAGAAGGCCGGCTCGCTCCGCGGGCAGCTCGCGTGCATCGACGTCAGCACCGACCCGATCAAGACGCTCTGGACCAGCGGGCGGGACGACGTGTTCAGGTGGGGGCCTTACCTGAAAACGGAGGATAGAATGTTCTTGTTGAACGACGAGACCGGCGAGCTGACGATGGCCCGCGTCTCGCCGGAAGGATACGAGCGGATGGCCCGCGCGAAGCTGCTCCACAACATCGACGCCTGGGCGCCGATGGCGCTGGCCGGCGGACGACTGATCCTCCGCGACGAGGTCCGCATGATCTGCGTAGACCTGCGGGCCGACCGAGCAGCCCCGGCCAAGCCCAAGGACGATTGAACGCAATGAACGCCCAACCCGATAGTTCAACCAAGACGCTCCTGATCGCCGCGCTGGTGGTCGTCGCCGTCGGCGCGGGCATCTGGGCGGCGGTGTCAATGAGCGTTTTTGGCGAGCGCGAGGTCAATGAGGTGGTCCTGCCCGAGGTAGACGAGGCCCTGCTCACGTGGCGCGAGGTCGGGGCGTTCGATCCGGATCTGGGCAAGCCCGGCGGCCTGGCCGTCAGCGGCGGACGGATACACGTGATTGGTGAGTCGGCCCTGGGGACCTTCACGCCGGAAGGGCAGCGCGTCTCGCTGTTTCCCCTTCCGGGCGCGCCGTCGTGCGTTGCGGTCGGTCCCGACAACCGCATAGTCGTGGGCCTGGGCGGGCGAATCGCGTGGTTCGACCGGGACGGCAAGACCACGGAGATCGCGCCGCCGGGCAAGGACACGCCGTACCTGACGTCAATCCTGTGGACATCGCGTGGGTTGTACGCGGCCGACTCGGTCAATGCGGTTGTTTGGCGCACGACCGACGAGGGCAAGACGTGGTTGCAGATCGACGGGCGAACCGACGGCGACGAGACGGGCTTCGTGCTGCGAAGCGGCAACTTCGACGTGGCCCAGGGCCCGCACGGCCTGCTGCGGATCGTCAACCCGGGCCTGCTGCGCGTGGAAGCCTACACCACCGACGGCAGGCGGAAGTTCATGTGGGGCAAGGCCGCCTCGACGGTTGAGGGCTTCAGCGGATGCTGCAATCCCGCCCACATCGCGATCGGGCCCGACGGGCACGTCGTGACGGCCGAGAAGGGCGTCGCGCCGGCGAAGGTCAAGGTCTTCATGCCCGATCGCGGCGACTCGACGCCCGGGGCGCTGGAAAGCGTGGTTGCGGATGCGTCGCAGTTTCGCGATGCGGCGATGTCCCTGGACGTGGCCGTCGACGCTGACGGGCGCGTTGTCGTGCTGGAACTGGCCGCCGGCGGGAAGGTGCGCATCTTCGAGCGCAAGCCTGACCCGCTGGAGAGGACGGACGATGGAGAGTAGACCGAACATCGATGACAGTCGGCGAGAGTTTTTCCGCCGTCTGGGACGCGCCGCGGCCGGCGCCGGCCTGGCGGCCCTGACGACCGTGCTGCTGGTGCGAAACGGCGATGCGACGGCGGCGCCGGCGTGCCCGAACGGCGAGCAGTGCCGGCGCTGCGGCCTGGCCCGTACGTGCGGGCTGCCCGCCGCCGAAGCACGGCGAACCGCGTCGATCCGGGAGGACGACGATGCCTGAACCGACCGGCGAGATCACGCGGCGGGGGCTGCTTCGCAGTTCGGCCCGCTGGGCCTGCGTCCTCGGGGCGGGCGCCACGGGCGTGCTGCTGGCCAAGGGCGCCGGCGACGAGGACATGGTCTGGCAGGTCGACCCGCACAAGTGCACGGCGTGCGGCAACTGCGAGACGCACTGCGTGCTGACCCCGTCGGCCGTCAAATGTGCCCACAACTTCGAGATGTGCGGTTACTGCAAGCTGTGCTTCGGCTATTACAACACCGCGATGTCGGACCCGGTGGAGGCGGGGGCCGAGAAGCAACTGTGCCCGACCGGCGCGATCATCCGCACGTACGTCAGCCCGGTGGCCTACAGTTACCAGATCGACGAGCCGCTGTGCATCGCCTGCGGCCTGTGCGTCAAGGGCTGCACGCAGAACGCCAACGGCTCGCTGCACCTGCAGATCCGTCACGACCGCTGCGTCAACTGCAACCAGTGCACGATCGCCGAGGCCTGCCCCGCCGATGCGGTTGTCCGCGTTCCGGCCTCCACGCCGTACATCATGAAGACCCACGGTGGGGGTGGCCACTCGTGAGACGTCTTGCAGTGATCGTGATCGTGTGCGGCGTGGTTGCGGGCCTTGCCCCGGCGGCCGAGAAGTTCACCGCCAAGCTGCCCGAGACGTATCAGCACCCGCACCACGAGCCGCCGCCGGCTCGCGATACGGCCCTGGCGTACGTGGACCTGGTGGTGCTGGTGGCGGCGCTGGCGGTCGCATCAGTGATCGCGCTGAAGACCCGTTCGCGCCGCGCGATGTTCTGGCTGATGGTGGCGTGCGTGGCGTACTTCGGCTTCTATCGCGAGGGCTGCATCTGCCCCATCGGCTCGGTGCAGAACGTGGTCTCGGCCATCGTCGACAGCACGTACGTTCTGCCCGCGGTGGTGGCGGGCTTCTTCGCCCTGCCGCTGATCGCGACGATGTTCTTCGGCAGGACGTTCTGTGCGTCGGTCTGCCCGCTGGGCGGCCTGCAGGACCTGGTGGGCCTGTGGCCCGTTCGCGTGCCGCGCTGGCTGTCGGAATCGCTGGGCCTGCTGGCCTGGGCGTATCTTGCCGTCGCGGTCCTCTTTACCGCCACCGGGTGCAGCTACCTGATCTGCCAATACGACCCGTTCATCGCCTTCTTCCGCCTGGGCGGCGACCTGCACATGATCATCCTCGGCGTGTGCATGCTGGTGATCGGCGTGTTCATCGCGCGGCCTTACTGCCGGTTCCTCTGTCCCTACGGCGCGCTGCTTCGCGTCGCGTCGACGGTCTCGAGGCGCCACCCGGGCATCACGCCGGGACCGTGTATCTCCTGTCGCCTCTGCGAGGACTCGTGCCCCTACGACGCGATTGACGTCCCCAACGCTGAAGGTCACGCGCCCCCGCGGACGGTGGGCAAGCGGCGGCTGGCGCTGCTGCTGGCGGCCGCGCCGGTGATTGTTGCCGTGGCGGCGTATCTGGGGACTCACCTGGCCGGACCGTTCTCTCGGATGCACAAGGAAGTCCGCCTGGCCGAGCGCGTCTGGGCGGAGGCGGCCGGCACGGTGGCCGGGACGACCATCTACAGCGATGCGTTCTACAAGACCAACGAAGACCCCGCCGCCCTCTACGGGCGGGCCGAGGACCTGCGGGAGACCTTCAGAACCGGCTGCGCGTGGGTCGGAGCGTTCCTGGGCCTCGTAATCGCCCTGAAACTCATCTCACTGTCCGTCCGCCGGACGCGGGCCGACTACACGCCCCATCGCGCGACGTGCCTCTCATGTGCACGGTGCTTTGAGTTCTGTCCGATCGAACGCACGCGCCGCAAGACCGGCCGCATCCCGGAGATCAAGACGTGACCGAGATCGACACGCACAATGCGAACCCCACCGCGCCGTCGGCCCCGCCTGTGGGCCATCCGCCCGTGCTGGTCGCCGCCGTGGGGGCCGTTGCGGTCGGTGTCGTGTTCTCCGCGTTTGTGGCGATCCGGATGGTCTCCGCGCACGGCCGCATGCTCGCGACCAACCCGGAGACGGCGGCCGAACTCCTGAAGATTCGCGACGAGATGGGTCGCAACCCCGATGACGCGTCGCTGCCTGAGACGTTCCGCCGGCGCGAAGTGCTTCTGCGGAGCGAGTACATGCGGGCGTTGCACGTGATGTCGACGGGCGCGACGCTGCTGGCCGGCGGGCTCATCGTTGCCTTGGCCGGGGCGGTGACGGCTGTCGGGTTCCGCAAGACGCCTTTCGAGTTCGCCGCGCCCGTCGATCCGCGAACCGTCGACACGCGGACGACCGCGCGTGGACGATGGAGCACGCTGGCGATGGTGGTGGCGCTGTTCGGAGCGTCGCTGGGGCTGATCGTCCTGTCGGACCCCGCCGTTGCGCTCAAGCCGCTGGACGACGACGGTCCGGTGCGCACCGCTGACGGCAGGCCCGCCTACGTGCCGGACCCGAAAGACCTCGCCCGCTACTGGACGCGGTTCCGCGGGCCCGCCGGCGCGGGGACCAGTGCATACGCGAACATCCCTGCCGACTGGGACGGCCAGGCGGACAAGGGCGTGCTCTGGAAGACGCCCCTGCCGCTGAAGGGCAAGAGCTCGCCCGTGCTGTGGGGCAAGCGGATGTTCCTGACCGCCGCCGACAAGGCCCAGCGCCTGGTGGTCTGCATCGATGCCGACAAGGGCAAGGTGATGTGGCAGTGCAAGGTGTCCGTCCCGGGCCCGCCGGCGCCCGTGCCTCATCTTGACGGCGAGACCGGGTACGCCCCCTGCGGGCCGGTCACCGACGGGCGACACGTGGTGGCGATGTTCCCCAACGGCGACCTGGTGGGCGTCGACTACGAGGGCAAGCAGTTGTGGGCCAAGAACCTCGGCCTGCCCGACAACGGCTACGGACACGCCTCGTCCCTGGAGATGTGGCAGGACAAGACGCTGGTCCTGTTCGACCAGGGCGGGCTGAACGACGGCAAGAGCCGGCTGCTGGCGTTCTCGTCGGCAACCGGACGTTTGCGCTGGGCCAGACCCAGGCCGGTCGCGTCATCCTGGGCGACGCCCGTGGTGGTCCATGCGGCGGGCAAGAACCAGCTTCTCACGTCGGCCGACCCGTGGGTGATCTCGTATAACCCGAGCAATGGCAAGGAGATCTGGCGAGCTGCGGTCATGAGCGGCGACGTGGCGTCCTCGCCGATCCTTGCCGGCGGGATGGTCTTCGTCGTCCACGAGAGCGCGGACCTGGTGGCGATCAAGCCTGACGGCACGGGCGACGTGACCAAGACGCACGTGGCCTGGAAAGCCGAGGAAGGCCTGCCCGATATCACCAGTCCGGTCAGCAACGGCGAGCAAGTCTGGCTGCTGACGACCAACGGCGACCTGACGTGCTACGACGTCAAGACCGGCAAGCAGTTGTACCTGAAGGAACTCGACGAGTCCTACAACGCCTCGCCGTCGATCGTGAACGGCCAGTTGTGGCTGATGAGCATAAAGGGCACGACGAAGATGATCGCCGCCGGACCGGAGTACAAGCTGCTGCACACGACGAATCTCGGCGAGCACATCTACGCCTCGCCCGTCTTCGCCGACGGCCGCCTCTACATCCGCGGAAGCAAGAACCTCTACTGCATCGGGGCCAAGTGACCCATGAGCGACCTGGACCTGTCATTTGTCGATAAGACTGTCGAGCGGCTCGGCCGGGGGGAGGAGGCCGTTATCGCCATCCTGCTGGCGATCCAGGACGAGTATCGATACCTGCCCGACGAGGCGCTGCGACGAGTCTGCGAGGTCTCGGACATCCGCCCGGCGACGGTGACGGGGGTCTCGACGTTCTACGATCGCTTCCGCCACACGCCGGCCGGCGAGCACACGGTTCGCGTGTGCGTCGGGACGGCCTGTCACGTCAAGGGCGCAGGCGTGGTGCACGAGGCGTTCTGCAGGCACCTGGATATCTCCGAGGGCGAGGACACCGACGCGGACAGGCTGTTCACCGTCGAGAAGGTCGCCTGCCTGGGCTGCTGCACGCTCGCGCCGGTCGTGCAGATCGGCGACGTGACGTATGGCCACCTCACGCCGGCCGCCGTGCCGGGCGTCCTGAGAGACTACCTGGCCCACTGCGACGAAGCGGCATCGAGCAAGAAGGCCCGCGCCGTCGGGCCCGACGACGAGATGGCCGAGATCCGCATCGGGCTCGGCTCGTGCTGCATCGCCCGCGGCTCGGGACTGGTCAACGAAGCCCTGCACCGCGCCGTCGATGAGATCGGCGCCCAGGCGATCATCAAGCGCGTCGGCTGCGTGGGCATGTGCTATCAGACCCCGCTGGTCGAGATCGTCAAGCCCGGGGCCCCGGACGCCTTGTACGCCCAGGTCCGCGCCGAAGACGCCCGTGGGATCGTCCGGAGGCACTTCGCGCCCAAGACCCTGCCCCAGCGCGTCGGCAGGGCGGTTTCCGACGTGTTGGACACGCTGCTGACCGACGAGACGTGGCAGCCGGTGGCGCGATACTCGATCAACGTTCGCGACCCGCACGTGGCCGAGTTCCTCGATCGCCAGAAGCGCCTGACGACCGAACTGTGCGGCGTGCTGGACCCCGTGGACATGGACCAGTACCTCGGCGGGGGCGGGTTCGATTCGCTCAAGCGGTGCATCGCGGAACTGACGCCCGAGGAGATCATCTCTCAGATCGAGGCCAGCGGCCTGCGGGGCCGTGGCGGGGCGGGCTTCACGACGGGGCGCAAATGGCGCGCGGTGCGCGACGAAGACAGCGACAAGAAGTACATCGTCTGCAACGGCGACGAGGGTGACCCCGGGGCGTTCATGGACCGCATGCTGCTCGAATCGTACCCGCTGCGGGTCATCGAGGGCATCGTGATCGCCGCCTACGCCGTCGGCGCCGACGAGGGCGTGATGTACATTCGCGAGGAGTACCCGCTAGCCGTGCGGCGCGTGGAGGCGGCGTTGGAGGCCTGTCGCCAGCGCGGGCTGCTTGGCGAGCGGATTCTCGGCAGCGACTTCAGCCTGGACCTGCGAATCATGCGGGGGGCCGGCGCGTTCGTCTGCGGCGAGGAGACGGCGCTGCTGGAGTCCATCGAGGGCCGACGCGGCATGCCGCGCCTGCGCCCGCCGTTCCCGGCCCACAGCGGTCTGTGGGGCAAGCCCACGCTGGTCAACAACGTCGAGACATACGCCACCGTACCCTGGACGCTGCGCCACGGCGCCGAGGCCCTGGCGGAAATGGGATCGGAGGGCTCCAAGGGCACCAAAGTGTTCTCCCTGGCGGGCAAGATCGACCGCGGCGGGCTCATCGAGGTGCCCATGGGCATCTCCGTCCACGACGTGGTTGAGATCGTAGGGGGGGGCTCTCCCAACGGGCGATTCAAAGCCGTCCAGGTCGGCGGGCCCTCCGGCGGATGCGTGCCGGCCTCGCTGGGCGCCACGGCCGTCGACTACGAAGCACTGACCGAGGTCGGTGCGATGATGGGCTCGGGCGGACTGGTTGTCCTCGACGAGCACGACTGCATGGTCGACATCGCGCGGTACTTCCTGGAGTTCACGCAGGACCAAAGCTGCGGCAAGTGCACGTTCTGCCGCATCGGCACGCGGCGCATGCTCGATATCCTCGAGCGCCTTTGCGAGGGTAAGGGCAAGAAGGGCGACCTGGAGAAGCTCGAGCACCTGGCGAGGATCACCAAGGCGGGCAGTCTCTGCGGCCTGGGCAAGACCGCGCCGAACCCCGTGCTCTCGACGCTCCAGTACTTCCGTGCCGAGTACGAGGCGCACCTGGAAGGTCGATGCCCCGCCGGCGTGTGCAAGGCCCTGGTGGTCTACTCGATCACCGACGATTGCATCGGCTGCACCAAGTGCGCCCAGGCCTGTCCCACCGGCGCCATCGGCCTCAAGCCGTTCGAGGTCCACGAGATCGACACCGACCTCTGCGTCCGCTGCGGGGAGTGCAAAGGCATCTGCCCCGTCGACGCGGTGATTGTGACATGACAATGCAAGAGCCCCCGCGGTCCTTGCAGTAAGGTCTGCCTTCTTATGCTGAAGTTGCGGATAGACAATCAGGACGTAACGGTAGCCCCCGGGGCGACGCTTCTCGATGCGGCCGCCAGCGCGGGGATCGAGATACCGACGCTGTGTTACCTCGCCGGCTGTCGGGCCGAGACCTCGTGCATGGTCTGCGTGGTCAAGGTCGAGGGGCGCCCCGGACTCGTGCCTTCGTGCGCCACGCTGGCCGAGGATGGCATGGTGGTGGCCAGCGAGGCCAGCGACGAGGTTCGCGAAGCCCGCACAGCAGCCCTGGAACTGCTGCTCAGCGATCACCTGGGCGACTGCATCGCCCCCTGCCAGGTCGCCTGCCCGTGCAGCATGAACATCCCGCAGATGATCCGCCACATTCGCGACGGGCGAATGGACAAGGCCATCGAGACCGTCAAGGAACGCATTGCCTTCCCGGCCGTCCTGGGTCGCCTGTGCCACGCCCCCTGCGAGAAGGCCTGCCGTCGCGGCCAGGCTGACGCGCCCGTGTCGATCTGCCTGCTGAAGCGCTACGCCGCCGACGCAGATCTTGCGACCAGTCAGTCGTTCGCCCCCTCCATCGCCGAAGCCACGGGGAAGCACGTGGCGATCATCGGCGCGGGGCCTGCCGGGCTGACGGCGGCGTACTATCTGCTCCGGATGGGCCACGCCTGCACGATCTACGATGACAACGACGCGTCCGGCGGCATGCTGCGCCGCGGCGTGGACGCCGCAAGCCTTCCCCACGACGTGCTGGACGCGGAGATCGAGACCGTCCGCCGTCTCGGGGCGGCGTTCGAACTCGGCCGGCGAATCGAGGGCGAGGCCCTCGCGCAGGTGCGGAGCGAGTGTGACGCCGTCCTGCTGGCGGTGGGGGACCTCGGCCAGACCGGCGAGGACCTTCTGGGCGTGACGGTGGGGGACCGCGGCATCGACGTGGCGCGCCGCACGTTCGAGACGTCCGAAGCCGGCGTGTTTGCCGTCGGCTCAGCGGTCCGTCCAACCAAGCAGTCCGTGCGGACGATCGGTGAGGCCCGTCAGGCGGCGATGGCGATCGGCCAGTTCCTCGCCGGCCGGGACGTTTCCGGCGAGCCGCGCGAGTTCTCCACGCATATCGGCAAGCCGCTGGAAGGCGAGATGGAGGCTTTGGGCGTCGAGGGCAGCGACTCGCCTCGGATCGAGCCGGCCGGCGGGGCCGGGGCGGGATTTGCCCTGGACCAGGCCGCCGCCGAGGCCGCCCGGTGCCTCCACTGCGACTGCCGCGCCGCCGATGACTGCCGCCTGCGCGACTGGTCAGCCGCCTTCAACGCCCGCGCCGGACGGTACAAGGAAGCCGCGCGGGCCCCCTTCGAGCAGAACGCCCACCACGACCTGGTGATCTACGAGCCGGGCAAGTGCATCAAGTGCGGCCTGTGCGTCCAGGTGGCCCACCGCGAGGGCGAAGACCTTGGCCTGACCTTCGTCGGGCGCGGCTTCGACGTCCGCATCGGCGTGCCCTTCGACGAACCGATCACCGCCGCCCTGACCCGCGCCGCGGCCGCATGCGCCGCAGCCTGCCCCACCGGGGCCCTCGTACTGAAGGACGTCCAGGGCTCGTAAGTAAGGGCCTCCGCATTGCCCGACCAGCCGAACATCATCTTCTTCTTCACCGATCAGCAGCGGTGGGACACCTGCGGCTGCTACGGCCAGCCCCTGCCCCTCACGCCCCACATCGACCGTATGGCGGCCGATGGCGTGAAGTTCACCAACGCCTTTACGTGTCAACCCGTCTGCGGGCCCGCGCGGGCGTGTTTGCAGACCGGCAAGTACGCGTCGGAAGTCGCCTGCCAGGTCAACCACCGCATGCTCCCGCTCGACGAGAAGACCATCGCCCACTGCTTCAGCGAGGCCGGTTACGAGGTGGGGTACATTGGCAAGTGGCATCTGGCGTCGTTCGGACCGCTGGGAGGAGACGACGACTTCCGCGTCAAACCCGTGCCCCCCGAGCGGCGCGGCGGATACGTGGACTACTGGCTGGCGGCGGACGTGCTGGAGTTCACCAGTCACAGCTACGATGGGCACATGTTCGACGGGGAGGGCAACCGGCGCGAGTTCCCGCCCGGGCGCTACCGCGCCGACGCCCAGACCGACTGGGTGCTCGAGTATCTCCAGACGCGAGACCGGCGGCGGCCGTTCTTCCTGTTCCTGTCATACATCGAGCCGCACCACCAGAACGACCACGAGCACTTCGAGGGGCCACACGGCTCGAAAGAGCGGTTTGCCGACTTCGTCGTCCCGGGCGACCTGGAAGGCACGAGCGGTGACTGGCGTGCCGAGTACCCGGACTACCTCGGCTGCATCAACAGCCTCGACGCCAACCTGGGGCGCATTCGCGAGGAGCTGAGCCGCCTGGGCCTGGCCGACGAGACGCTCATCGTGCTGACAAGCGACCACGGTTGCCACTTCTGCACGCGAAACGCCGAGTACAAGCGGTCGTGTCACGATGGCACGATTCACATCCCGATGATCGCCTGCGGGCCGGGCTTTACCGGCGGGAGGACGATTGACGACCTGGTCAGCCTCATCGACGTGCCGCCGACACTCCTGACCGCGGGCGCCGCTTCCGTGCCCGCATGGCATCGCGGCAGACCTTTGCAGGACCTCCTCGACGGCCCGCCGGACGACTGGCGCGACGAGGTGTTCCTCCAGATCAGCGAGAGTCACTGCGGCCGTGCCATCCGCACCACGCGATGGAAGTACTCCGTCCGCGCGCCGGAGACCCCGGCCAACGCGCTCGGCAGCGACGTGTACGTGGAAGACTTCCTCTACGACCTGCCCGCCGACCCGCATGAGCGAAACAACCTGGTTGCCGACCCGTCGCTGGCAGAGGTCCGCGCCGAACTGGCCGCCACGCTCAAACGCCGGATGGTCGCCGCCGGCGAGGCCGCGCCGGAGATTCGATCCGCCGATTGACCGGTCGGAGAACTACGCCGGGTGCCGTGTTGTCGCACCCACAAGCTTCGCTGCGCTACGCTTGAAGGTGTCACCCAACGCGTCACGCCGTCACAAGTCAACCCGCTCGTAGGGCGTGCAACGTGGTTGCACGCGGGACGAATACTCAATCCACTCCGCGTGCAAGCAAGTTGCACGCCCTACCTATGCGTTCGTTAACCAGTCCACCAGTCCACCAGTCCACCAGCTACCGAGGCGTGCAGACGACGGTGAAATCGTTGGGCAGGTAGTCCTCGACGATGCGGAGGGTGCAGGGCAGGGGGGCCAGAAGGGCCATAACGTCGGCGGGGTCGTAGTAGGCGTAGGTCTGGTCCGCCCAGCCCCTCCGGACGCGGAGGAGGTTGAAGACCGCCGCCTCGCGGGCCAGGTCCAGCAGGCGGGCGGCGGCGATGGGCAGGAACTCGCGATTGTTGCCGAGGTCCAGGTTCAGCGCCCCGGAGCAGAAGACCACGTCGAACCGCTTCTCGGACAGGGGATGGGCATCGTCGCCAAAGATGTCGCCCCGGATGAACGTCGCATCCGGATGCATGCGCTCGGCGACGCGGACCATCTCATCGAGGATGTCCACGCCGGTGTAGTCCACGCCGAGCCGGTGGTCCTTGAGGTACGCCCACAGGTCGCCCAGCCCGCTGCCGACGTCGAGCAGGCTCTTGCCCGCCAGGTCGATCTCGCGCGCCAGCACGTCGAACCGCTCGCGCTGCGAGGCGGCGCTGGCCCAGTCGAGGATATCATAGTTGTCCCGCTCCGGTGTGATGCGGTGCGTGTAGTGACTCCGGATTCTCTTCTTTCTGCTCACGGTTGACTCGCCGCCGGCGCCTTACTCTTCGTAGATCTCCGCGCGGGCCAGCACGCTGCGGTAGAACTCCTGGCCGCCGAGGGCGATGCACCAGGGCATCAGGGCGCCGCGCGAATCCCAATAGTCCATCTCGGTCGTCTGGCAGTCAACGTGAATCTGTCGGAGCAGGCGGGCGGTCAGGTCTCGCTGCAACTCGGCGATCCGTCGGGAGACCGGGCGGATGAGGTCCGCCGGCGGGGGACTCTGACGGGCCAGCTCGCGCCGGTGTGCGTCCAGGGCGTTGATCTCTGTCATGACGTCGGGGCATGCCTCGCGAAGAAAGACACGCCGCCCCTGGTCGCTCTCGAAGGACGCCAGCCGCTCGGTGGCCCGGGCCACCACGTCACGCCAGTTTGCCGCGATCTCGCGTGCGGGCAATTCGGCCCGTCCGAACGACGCGGCGAGGTAATCCGGCAAGGCCACCGGTGTCTGGATGTCGGCCAGACGGTCCAGCAGGCCGAATCGCACGCGAACGATCGGGTGCAGCGGGGCTGGGAGCATTTGTGCGGCGGCGAGTTTCTCGGCCAGGCGGACGGCGGTGGGCATGTAGAGCGAGCCGCGGTAGGGCAGGACCAGCGGTGCCCCGCCGGGGCCGAGGCGAACCTGCACGGTCAGCAGCAGCGCCTTGCCCGGCAGGCACCGCACGCCGGCGCCGAGCAGCTCGTCGATCGGCAGGGCGCGGTTGGCGCCAAGAGCGAAGGTGCGATCGGCGATGCGGAGTGCGTTGCCATCGAGGAACACGTGCGTTCGCACGGCATGGCCGTCGCGAGTGAGGACGGCGAAGAAGGGGAGTTCCCCTTGGGACGTATCGAGCGGGCGCAGGGGCGAATCAGTTTCGGCAATCGCGTCATTGTAGACCGCGGCCGCCCGGTCGTAATCTCGAGTGAACAGCTCGCACAGGGCCGTGCGGTTGGCATCAGCCCCGCAGGCCAGCAGCGACGAGGTGAGCCCCAGGCTCACGCCGGCGGGTAAGTCACGCTCGATCCAGTCGCGATACAGGGCGACCAGCGCCCCGCAGGCGTGGCGGGCCAGCATCTCCTCCAGGGCCGTTCGCTGGTCGGCGAACCATCGATCCAGGCGGGCGCGGGACTCGGCGCTCGGGAAGGCCCGGCGCATGTCGGCCTGCCCGCGGTCGGTCATCTCGCGCAGGTGGGGAGCGGTCTCGGCGACCGTCAGATCGCCGATCAGGCGGTGGTGACGCGAGTCGCCGACGTAGCTCGGACCGATGAGCTGCCAGTTGTCGCTGGGCGAGTATTCGTCGTACAGGTCGTCGACCGTCCGCCCGAGCCTCCGAGCCAGCGCCGCGGTCTTCATGCCCGTCCATCGCTCCCAGTGACGTATGTCCACGGGCTGTCGGCCGAGGAACTCGTAGTAGAACACGGCCGCTCCCCAGTCGGCGGCGCCGCCGCGGTGGAACCGCTCGGGGGCCAACCGCGCCTCGTCACCGTCGTCGGCGCCGATGGCCGTGTAGGCCATGTCCACGTCCTCGATGAAGTGCGTGACGGTCCGTCCGCTGGCGGCCAGCGCGTGGAGCTTGGGCACGACGTCCCAGAGCGGGTGACAGTTCTGGTCTATGCTGAACATGGGTCGGGCACGTCGGGTCTGCCGGCCGCGACGCCGGGATGTGTCATTGACAGGCGCGTCAGGTCCGGGCAGACCTCTCCGGCGTAGGTACAGCGGACGCACGTGTCGAGGCAGAGATCGTTTATGTGTCCGTCGGCGTCGGTCTCGAACAGGACGCGGAGCACGTCGCCGCTGGGGGCGTGTATGCGGATGGGCCTCTCGCCCGTGCAGTACTCGTCGACCCAGCCGAACCGGTAGGCCGACAGGATCGCCGCCGCCGCCGAGCCGGTTCCGCAGGCCAGCGTCTCGGCTTCCACGCCGTACTCGTACGTCCGAATCGCGATCTCGCCCGTGTCGAGCACCTGCACGAAGTTGGCGTTTGCGCCCCTGGGCTGGGGGAAGTAGGCGTGGTTGCGAAGCAGCGGCCCCAGGTGCGCCACGTCCACGGCCGACAGGTCATCGACATACGTCACCACGTGCTCGATGCCGGTGACGATGTAATCGCACGTGAGTTTCCGGCCGCCCACGTCAAGCTCGATATCGGTGCGTTGGTCCTCGGGCAGGGGGATGCAGACGCGGACGTAATCGTCCTCTTCGAGCATCCGTCCGCGGACGACGCCCGCGCTGGTCAGTATCCTGGCCTCGCCCAGGCCGACGATGCCTTTGGAGACGGCCCAGCGGACGAAGCACGCCGTCCCGTTGCCGCACAAGTACGTCTCCGTGCCGTCGGCCTCCAGGAAGCGGGCGGCGATGTCGGCAAAGCCGTCGGTATGCGCGTCGCAGGCCAGGGCGAAGACGATGCCGTCTGCCCCCACGCCCAGCCCACGGCGGCAAAGCGTGCGCGAGAAGTGGGATATCCACTCGGTGTCGGCGAGCATCGCGTCGTATCGCCCGTCGCGGTTGTCGATGCAGATGAAGTCGTTACCGCTGCCGGAAAGCTTGGAGAATGTAATCGGTTGCGTCATGGTCGTATGGTAATCCCGGCGGTTTCTGGTGTAAACCATCATAGCCTGCCGCAGCAGGGCGTACGCATCCAGATGTTCAGCCGAGAAACTGACCAAGACGGAAAGAAACAGAACCGAAAACGGTAGACAAGACAGAAACAACAGCAACGGCCTGGCCACAGATTCCGCAGATTACGCAGATTCGAAGAAACAGAAAACAGAAAGATAATTCAAACGGAGAGATGATCACAGAGTCATTCTGTCCGTTTC
>CAZVEV010000055.1:0-15534 GCA_964625865.1 uncultured Planctomycetaceae bacterium
AACGTCGAGGGCCTGGCCATCACGCCCGACGGGGCGATGATGATGTGCGGCATGCGCAATCCCCTGTTGGGCGGGATGGCGATCGTGTTCATCCTGCGCGGAGTGGACCAGGCGTTCGACACGCGCGATGCCAAGCGTATGACACTCGTGGACATGTTCACGCTGGACCTGGGCCGACGCGGCATCAGTGACCTGTGCTGGGACCCGGTAACGCGGGGCTACCTGATAGCGGCCGGCAAGAGCAACGGGCCCAAACGGGGCAAGGACCAGCCCTTCCCGCCCAATACGCTGGACAGTGCGCTGTTCTGGTGGAGCGGAAGGAAAGGCGAGACCCCCGTGCTCTTCGCTCGCGTGCCGGACATGAAGATCGAGGCGATCTGCCGGCTGGGCACGAGCCGCTTTATCGCCATCTGCTCCGACGAGGGCGACGTCAGCGAAGGGCGGGCCGCGAGGCAGAGCGTGCTGACGATCATGGACTTTCGCGGCATTGCGCGCCGCACGGGAGGGCCCTGATCATGGCTGACCGGTCCGACAGCAGGGTTGACCCGCCGGACAGCAGGCGCGTGGGCCTGGACGACCAGGCGGCGTTCGATGCATCGGTGGCGGCAGGTCTGGACGCCGAGACCGCCGGTCAGGAAACGGCACTCCTGCCGGAGTTCACCGCCGCAGCCGCCGGCGCCAGACCCACCGATGAGAAGGCGGCCTGGGCGGGCAAGGCCCTCGGGCACTTCAAGCTGCTGCGTCTGATCGGCGAGGGGGCGATGGGCGTGGTGATCCAGGCGATGGACGTCAACTTGCACCGTATCGTGGCGCTGAAGGTCCTGCGCAAGCGCATCGTGGGGGTCGACGAGCGCCAGCGGGTGGCCCAGTTCCTTCGGGAGGCCCGCGCCGCGGCCCGCATCGAGCACCCGAACGTCGTCCGCATTTACGAGATCAACGAGCACGACGGCTGGTGGTACATTGCGATGGAGATGCTCCACGGCGACAGCGTCAAGCGGATCGTCAAGGCCACCGGGCCCATGACCCCCGCCCGCGCCTGCCCCGTGATTGCCGACGCCGCCGTAGCCCTCGACGTGGCCCACAGCCTGGGCATCATCCACCGGGACGTCAAGCCGAGCAACCTGATGGTCACGCGGTCCGGGCGCTGCAAGCTGATGGACTTCGGTCTGGTGCGGCTGGACGACCCGACCGATCCGTTCGACTTCACCGACCGGTCGGTCGGCACGCCGCAGTTCGCCGCGCCGGAACTGATCAAGCACCGTCGTGCAAGCCCGGCCGCCGACGTCTACAGTCTCGGCGGGGCGCTGTACTACGCGCTGACGGGGCACTACCCGTACGTCGGGCGCAAGGTCGCGGAGATCCTTCATCAGCACGTCGAGGCCCCGCCCCCGGAACTGTCGACGTACCTGCCGGACTGCCCCGAGTCGCTGGCATCGCTGGTGCGCCGGGCGATGGCGAAGGACCCGGCCGCCCGCCCGACGGCCGCCGACTTTGCCACCGCCCTGCATGCCGAGGCCATCCTCTGGCGCGCCGAGGAGTCCGGCGCCCTGTCGGGGGCCGGCGGGGGGTCGAGTCTCCTGGCACACGCCGTGGGAGGCTCCCGGACAAGCATAGGGTCGGCGAGCGTGTCGAGCCGGTCCGCAGCATTCAGCGGGCTTCTGGACCGGGAGGTCAAGTCGCGATGGGCCTGGATACTCGGCCCGCTGGTGGGGCTGGTGGTGCTGGCCGCCCTGACCCTGCCGAGCGTCATCAACTCGCCCGACGCGCCGGACCACCCGGTCAGACCTCACCGACCTCTTGTCTCCGATACCTCCCGAAGATTCCCCGACGCGCCCCGGACCTACGGAGTCCGGCCTGCCGGGTCCGTGCCGGCGGGCGACCAGGGCGACCGTGGCGCCCCGGCGTTCAGTTGGGTCCACACTCACGGTGCGACCAGGCCGACGTTCGTTGCCAGCAAGCGGGGCAGAGGTTTCTACCGGGCCGACGACCCGGCGGCCCTCCTGATTCGCGCGGATGATTTCGTCGGGTACGCGTCCAGCGCCGAGGCCCGGGCCGACGGCAAGGTCCCCGCTGACTGACGCGCCCGACTTGACAGGATCTCTTGCCGCCGCCGCGGGTGGCGGGTAGGCTTGGCCTATGGCATCACGAACACCAGCGCCCGGGCGGCCCGGTTACGCTGCTCGCAGACGACAGGTCCTCGCGCGGTGCACGAAGGCCGGCAGGGCCCGGACCATGCTCGTCACCGCCCCGCATGACGTGAGGTATCTGACGGGCTTCACCGGCGAGGACAGTTGGCTGCTGTTCGGGCGCGACTGGGCCGTGTTGATCACCGACGCGCGGTTTGCCGAGCAGGCCGACCACGAATGCGGGGACATCGAGACCGCGGTCCGCACCGGGCGCCTGCCGGAGGCGGCGGCCGAGGCGATCAAGGCCCACAGGGTCCGTCGCCTGGCCTTCCAGAGCGTCCACATGACCGTCCATGTCCGCGACAGGCTGGCCACGCTCCTGCCGCGTGTGCGGCTGGTAGGCGTTCAGCAGGTCGTGGAGGTCCTTCGGCGGGTCAAGGTCGACCAGGAACTCCGGGCGATTTGCAAGGCCATCCGGGTCGCCGAGAGGGCCTTTACGGACCTGATCTCGGGTGGCGCCAAGGCCCTGGTGGGGCAGACCGAGCGTGCCGTCGCGGCCCGCCTGGACTACCTGATGTGCGCCGCCGGCGCCAGCGGGCCGGCCTTTCCTACCATCCTCGCCGCCGGCGCCCACGCCTCGCAGTGTCACTACCAACCGGCCTCGACCGTCATCCGGGCCGACCAGGCCGTCCTGATTGACTGGGGCGCGCGGGTCGACGGGTATTGCAGCGACTTGACGCGGGTGGTCTTCACCGGTAGAATTCCGCCGAGAATCGGTGAGTTGTACAATGTGGTGCTCCGGGCGCAGTTGGCCGGCATTGCGAAGATCCGCCCCGGCGTGGCGTGCAGGACCGTGGACCGCGCCGCGCGGGACGTGATATCCGCCGCCGGATTCGGCGAGGAGTTTCGCCACGCGCTCGGGCACGGAATCGGACTTCTCGTCCATGAGGGTCCGGGACTGGCCCGGACCGAAACGGGCCGCCTCCGCAGCGGTATGGTCGTCACCGTCGAGCCGGGCATCTACCTGCCCCGGATCGGCGGGGTGAGAATCGAGGATGACGTGCTGGTCACGCCGCGTGGGCGACGACGGCTGTCCTCGCTGCCGCGCGATGTCGAGGCGATGGTTCTACGATAGAGGTGAACGATATGGCCGAAGAGGCATCGAAGAAACCGACAAGGTCGTCATCGGCCCGTCAGGGTCAGGCGAAGGGCGATGCGACCCCCGACAGTGGGACCCTCAAGATCGACGAGGTCCAGAAGCTCGTCCAACTCATGGTCGACAATGATCTTAGCGAGTTGGACGTGAAGGAAGGCGACCGGAAGGTCCATCTCAAGCGCGGCGGCCAGCCGACCGTGATGGCGCCGGCGACCGTGGTTGGGCCGGCTGTGATGCCCCCCGCTGCGCCCGCCGCGGCGCCCCCCGCTGCGCCCGCCGAGGCCGAGCCGGCCGATTCCGGCCTGACCGATATCAGCAGCCCGATGGTCGGCACGTACTACACGGCCCCCAGCCCCGACAGCGACGACTTTGTTGCGGTAGGGGACGTTGTCGGGGTCGATGACGTGGTCTGCATCATCGAGGCGATGAAAGTCATGAACGAGATCCGGGCCGAGTGCGCGGGCACGATCGCCGAGATCTGCGTCAAGAATGCCCAGCCCGTCGAGTTCGGGCAGGCCTTGTTCAAGGTCAAGCCCGCCTGAGGGCGAGGTCCGGAAGGAACTGGGCAATGTTTTCACGTATCCTCATAGCCAATCGCGGCGAAGTCGCTCTGCGGATCATCCGCGCCTGCAAGGAACTGGGCATCGAGACGGTGGCGGTGTTCTCGGAGGCCGACCGGTCGGCCAGCTACCTCCATCTTGCCGACGAGCGGATCTGCATTGGGGCCGCTCCATCGACCGAGAGCTACCTCAACATCCCGCGCATCATCGCCGCCGCCGAGATTGCCGACGTCGAGGCCATTCACCCCGGCTACGGCTTCCTCGCCGAAAACGCCCACTTTGCCGAGATCTGCCGCGACTGCAAGATCGAGTTTGTCGGCCCGACCGTCGAGAACATGCACACCCTCGGCGACAAGATCCGCGCCAAGCAACTCGCCCGCAAAGCCAACGTCCCGGTCGCCCCGGACTCCGACGGGCCGGTCGAAACCGTCGATGACGCGGTCAGGGTCGCCAACGAGATAGGCTACCCCGTCGCGGTGAAGGCCGCCGCCGGCGGCGGGGGGCGCGGCATCCGTTTCGCCCACAACGAGGTCACGCTGCGGTCATGCTTCAAGCAGGCCCAGGCCGAGGCCAAGATCGCGTTCAACGACGGACGGGTGTACATGGAGAAGTGCATCCAGAACTTCCGTCATATCGAGGTCCAGATCCTCGGGGATGCGGCGGGCAATATCGTGCACCTCTACGAGCGCGAATGCAGCGTCCAGCGGCGCCAGCAGAAGGTCGTCGAGGAAACCCCGGCCCCGGGGCTCAGCGAAGAGCTTCGCGCCGAGATCTGCCAGGCCGCCGTCAGGCTCGCCCGCGAGGTCGGCTATCGCAACGCGGGGACCGTCGAGTTCATGCTCGACAAGGATGAGAAATTCTACTTCCTGGAAGTCAACACGCGAATCCAGGTCGAGCACTGCATCACGGAGATGGCCACCGGCGTGGACCTGGTCAAGTGGCAGCTGCGTCTGGCATCGGGCAGCAAGATCACGATGGTCCAGGACGACATCGTCCATCGCGGCACGAGCATCGAGTGCCGTATCAACGCCGAAGACCCCGACAACGGCTTCCGCCCGTGTCCGGGCCCGATCGAGACGCTCGTCGTGCCCGGCGGGCCCGGCGTGCGATGGGACAGTCATATCTACCAGGGCTACGTGGTCCCGCCGACCTACGACAGCCTGCTCGGCAAGCTGGTGGTCTACGGCGACACGCGAGCCCAGGCCATCGCCACCACGCTCCGCGCACTGGACGAGTTCGTCATCAGCCCTACCAAGACCACCGCGTCGCTGTGCAAGAGGGTCCTCAAGCACCGCCGGTTCGCGCGGGGACAGTGGGACACCGGCTTCGTCGAGCGGGAGATGCTGCGCTAACACGCCGCTGCCCCGCCGTCTTCGGAGGCCATGATGCTGAGACCCGAGAGCGTGACAATCGAGACCCTGGGCCCGCGAGAGGTCCCCTCGCCGCTGAAGCTCTCGACCGTCCTGGGCGACGGCGTGGTCAACTTCGTCCCCGACCAGGCCCGCATGCCCGCGATGGTCGAGATCGCCCCCGAGGACCTCGCCCAGCCCGTCGCAGCGTTCGAGAAGGCCGGCCCCCGCCGGATGATCCACTTCGACCCGGCCTCCACGCGGGCCGCCGTGGTCACCTGTGGAGGCCTGTGCCCCGGACTCAACAACGTCATCCGCTCGATCTTCCTCGAACTGTACCACCGCTACGGCGTGAAAGACGTGCTCGGAATCCGCTACGGCTATATGGGGCTCGACCCGGACAACGGCCAGCCGCCGATCGACCTGACGCCCGAGATCGTCGAGGACATCCACAAGGAAGGCGGCACGATCCTGGGAAGTTCCCGCGGTCCGATGGACTGCGCCAAGGCCGTCGCGTTCCTCAGGGACCAGCGTGTCGATCTGCTGTTTTGCCTCGGCGGAGACGGCACGCAGCGCGGGGCACACGCGCTGGTCGTCGAGGCCCGCGAACAGGGCTATCCGCTGGCCGTCGTGGGTGTGGCCAAGACCATCGATAACGACATCAAGTACGTCCAGCGCACGTTCGGATACCACACCGCCGTCGACGCCGCCTGCGAGGTCGTCGCCTGTGCACATACCGAGGCCCGGTGCGCTCTGAACGGTATTGCCGTCGTCAAGCTCATGGGGCGCGACGCCGGCTTCATCGCCGCCGGCGCCGCCGCCGCCAGCCAGGACGTCAACTTCGCCCTGGTCCCCGAAGTGCCCTTCGCACTCGACGGGCCCGGCGGGCTGCTGGCCCTGCTGGACGAGCGAATCGCCACGCGCGGCCATGCCGTGGTCGTCGTCGCCGAGGGGGCCGGACAACACCTGATTCCCACCGGCGAGATCCGGCGCGACGCGTCGGGCAACGTCCTGCACGAGGACATCGGCCCGTTCCTCGCCGGCGCCGTCAAGCGCCACTTCAAGGACGCCGGCGTTCCGGCGTCTATCAAGTACATCGACCCGAGCTATATCATCCGGTCCGTGCCCGCCAACTGCGAAGATGCGCTGCTGTGCGACCAGATGGCCCGCAACGCCGTCCACGCGGGGATGGCGGGCAAGACCGACCTGCTGATCGGCCACCAGTACGACGTGCTCATCCACGTGCCGATCCTGCTCGCCGTCAGCGACAAGAAACAGATGTCTCCCGAGAGTGAACTGTGGCGTGCGGCCCTGGCGGCGACGGGCCAACCGGTCAGGATCGGTTGATGTGTGAATCGGTAGTTGAGAACAAGGGACGGGCGGGCGGCGGTAGGGGGCGCATGTTGTTCCAGGCGGAACTATGGCCGTGCCGCACCCGGGTCCAACATGTTGCACGCCCTACGAATCAACCGGCGGCGACGGGCCAGCCGGTCAGGATCGGGCCGCACACGTAGAATAGAGTTGCAAGCGACCCCGGGGCGACGAGAGGACCGGGGCATTCAGTCAGGAAAGGACAAGACGCAATGGGCAAGCTAATCAAAGGCAACGCGGTGATCGGCCAGTCGGGCGGGCCGACCGCGGTAATCAATCAGTCGCTGGTGGGTGCAATCGAGACGCTGAAGGACTGCAAGGCCGTCGGGCGAATCCTCGGCGCCCACCACGGCGTGGCGGGTATCGTCAAGGAAGACTTCATCGATCTGAAGAAGGTGGGCAAGCGGACGCTGGAGGCGGTGGCCAACACGCCCGCCGCAGCGCTGGGGTCCAGCCGGGACAAGCCGGACGCGGCCTACTGCGAGAAGATCTTCAAGGTCTTCGCCGCCAATGACGTGCGGTACTTTTTCTACATCGGCGGCAACGACTCGGCCGACGCGGCGCGGATCATCAACGAGATGGCCGCCGCCGCGGACTACGAGCTTCGCACGTTCCACATCCCCAAGACCATCGACAACGACCTGCGCGTGACGGACCACTGCCCGGGCTACGGCTCGGCGGCCAAGTTCGTCGCGTCGGCCTTCGCGGGCGACGACCGCGACAGCGCGGCCCTGCCGGGGATCAAGATCAACGTCGTGATGGGTCGCGACGCGGGGTGGCTCACGGCGGCCAGCATGCTGGGGCGAACCGACAGGAAAGACGGCCCACACCTGGTCTACGTGCCGGAGATCCAGTTCGAGACAGCGAAGTTCCTCGATGACGTCAAGCGTATCTACGCCCGCCTCGGGCGCTGCCAGATCGCCGTCTCCGAGGGCATCCGCGACGAAACGGGCACGCCGGTGACCGTCGCGATGGCCGAACGCCTCGGACACCGCGTCGAGCGCGACAGCCATGGGAATCCCCAACTGTCCGGCACGGGGGCGCTGGGCGACTTCCTGGGCGACTTCCTCAAGCGCGAGATGAAGGAGGACTACAAGACCCTCCGCGTCCGCGCCGACACGTTCGGCTATCTCCAGCGCAGCTTCGCGGGCTACGCCTCCGAGGTCGACCGCGTCGAGGCCCGCATGTGTGGCCGCAAGGCCGTCGAGTTCGCCACCAGCGGCGACGTGGACGGCTCGGTCGCCATGAAGCGCGCCAAGACGGCGAAGTACAAGATCACCTACGTCCGCGCCGAGTTGAGCCAGGTCGCCCGCGTGACCAAGGAACTGCCCCGCAAGTTCATCAACCGTGCGGGCAACGGCATGACCAAGGCCTTCGCCGACTACGCCCTGCCCCTGGTCGGCGACCTGCCGGTCATCGGCAAGCTCGTCTGATTACGGACTCCACGCATCTGTGGAATAACGCGTCCCCTGCCTCGCCCGTGCGAGGCGGGGGACGCTGCATGTGGGGAACCCGGGGCGGCCGTCTCGCAGCCATCGGCGTGCCGAAAAAAAAAGCTCTCGGCGGAAGATTGCGCTTGACATGGCGGAGCGTGGTGTGTAACTTTTACAGATGGAGCCTGAGTCTGGCTCTCTGAAGGAGAGGCCAAAGGGCCTGGAGTAAGGGACCGTTCATCTCTTGTGATGTACTGCTCAGTCGTATCGCTCACGGTGTGCGTGCACACCGGGTGTGACGGCGAGTGAGTTCGGAGTCGAGGTGCTCCGGCTGGCTCGGACTGAAAGGCATTACGTCGCCGTGTCCAGGGCTCGTGTCTTGGACACGTGGCGACCAATGGTTTGGCGGCATGGCGGGTTGGATGAGCCGAGGCCATGTTCCGCCGCAGAAACGGGAGACGGAGTCATGACAGGAAAGCGATGGATTGTCGGTGCAGCGGTTCTGGCGGCGTTCGTGTTGGGAAGCGAGTTCGCCGGTGCGATGGAGTTTGATACGGGTGGACCTCTGAGCGTGGGGGCAACCCTCCCGCAGCAGTTGGTCACCATGCCCTCCGGTGGTACGGGGGGAGATACCCTGACATACGATGGCGTGCAGACCAGCAACCTCGGAACGTTCGACATCGTCATCAATGCCGGCCCGACCCTCGCGGCCAATCCGCCCGCAGTGGCCGCCTTCAACCGAGCCGCGGCACAGTGGGAAGCCTACATCTCCGATCCGATTACGGTCACCATAGCCGCTGACATGGCGGATTTGGGCAGTGGCGGTATCATCGGGCAGGCCTCCTCGGTCATTCTGGGGGCGAGTTACGATACGATTCGAGACGCGATGGTAGCCGATGCGGGCGACGAGGCGGATGACGCCATCGTTGCGTCACTGCCCACCGCGGCCCAGTTCAGCGCCCTGATGCCCACAGGCGCGTCACTTGACGGCGATCTGACGGGCACCAAAGCGAATCTCAAGGCCCTCGGCTTCGGCGGACTTGACACAACGTTCGGAGTTACAGACGCCACCATCACGTTCAATACGCAGTTCTCGTTCGATTACGACAACAGTGACGGCGTCACGCCGGGAACGATGGACTTCGAAACGGTTGCCGCTCACGAGATCGGTCACGGGCTCGGGTTCGTCTCCATTGTCGACACCATCGACTACTACGTGGACCAGGGGCTTCTGCCAAAAGATAATATCTCGCCGCGCACTCTAGACCTGTTCCGCTTCGACGACGACGGGGCCAATGACCCCAGTACGGCTGCGGAGTTCACGACGATGGCCCGTTCCCTGGTTCCCGGCAATGTGGAGATCACTGACCAGATCGACCCCTGGAGCACTTCAGGCGTCGAGATCTTGATGTCGACCGGTGTCACTCAGGGCGACGGAAGGCAGGCCAGCCACTGGAAGGACTCCCTGGGTCTGGGCCTCATGGACCCGACGCTTTCGCTCGGGGAGACCGTCCCGGTGCACATGAACGATCTGAGAGCGATGGACCTGATTGGCTATGAGATCGTCCCCGAGCCGGCGACACTGAGTGTGCTGGTGATGGGCGGCATGGCTCTCCTCCGGCGGCGCCGACAGGCGTAAGTGGACGCAACTGCTGAATCGAATGAAAGGGCGGCCCCGCGTGCGGGGTCGCCCTTGTTTGTTTGCGGTTGGTCGAGGGACCCGGTCAGACCGCCCGGTCGGCGGCGATCAGGCTGGTGGCGGTCATTTCAGGGGGGGCGGGGATGTTGAGCATCTGGAGGATCGTCACTGCCACGTCGCTGAGCTTGCCTCGTGAGACCAGGTCGTATCGCTCCGAGTCGTTGGCGGCGAGAATGAACTCCACGGGGTTGACCGAATGGGCCGTCTGGGTCTCGCCGGTAGTGGCGTCGGCCATCTCTTCGGCGTTGCCGTGGTCCGCCGTCACCAGCGCCGCCCCGCCGCGGGCCAGGACCGCGTCGACGACCTTGCCCACGCACTCGTCGACGGTTTCGATGGCCTTGACCGCCGCGGCGACCACGCCGGTGTGGCCCACCATGTCGCCGTTGGCGTAGTTCAGGACGATCACGTCGTACTCGTCGCTGGTCGGGTCGGCCGGCGCGTCCAGCGGGGCGCCGAGTTCCAGGTGGGCCTCGGACCGGGCTTCCGCGGCGTCGCGGGCGGCGTCGCGCCCGTCGTTGATGGCCGTCAGCACCAGTTCGGTCACTTCGTAGGCGCTCATTTCGGGCTTCTGGTCTTCGGGTATCGTGATGCTGTCGACCATGATGCGGTCTTCGCCGGCCATGGGCTCCAGGAGCTTGCCGTTAAAGAAGCTCGTCACGTGCTTGTACTTCTGGGCTTCGGCGATCCGAAGTTGCGTCAGCCCCGCGGCGCCGAGCACTTCGCCCAGCAGGGCGGTCATGTTCATCGGCGGAACCAGCGCGAACGGGAACTCGTCGTAGTACCGCGTCAGCCCGAGATACGTGATCTCCAGCGAACCGTCTCGCTCGAACTCGCTGAAGTCCGGATCAGCGAACGCGTGCGTCAACTGGATGGCCCGGTCCTGGCGGTAGTTGACGTGGAGCACGACGTCGCCGGATTCGATCAGTCCGGTCGGCCGGCCCGTCTCATCGGTGATCAGCGTCGGGCGGATGAACTCGTCGGTTTCGACGATGGCGTCGTCGTCATCACCGTTGTGCAGGATGGCGTCGGCCCGCGCGTAGGCCGCCCGGATCGCCTCGGCTGCCGACGCGGCGGTCAGGCCCTCGCCGCGGACCAGCGCCCGGTACGCCTTCTCCGTGCGGTCCCAGTTCAGCGCCCGGTCCATCGACCAGTATCGCCCCATCACCGACGCCACGCGCCCGGTCCCGCAGGCGGCCATGTGCTGCTCGAGCTGCTCGAGGTAGGTCAGCGCACTGCGCGGCGGGGTGTCGCGCCCGTCGCCGAAGAAGTGCACGCACACGTCGGTCAGGCCCTGGGAGGCAAGGAAGTCCAGGAAGGCGAACAGGTGCTCCTGGGTCGCGTGGACGCCCTGGTCCTGCACGAGCGTCATCAGGTGGAACGTCCCCCCGGTCTGCTTACAGTGTTCGACGGCTTCGGTCAGACGCGGCAGCGTGAACAGCTCGCCGGACGCGATCAGGCGGTCGATGCGGACGATCTCCTGGTCGACGATCCTGCCGGCGCCCATGTTGAGATGGCCCACCTCGGACGAGCCCTGCGAACCGGCGCGCACGCCCACCGGCTGGCCGGAGGCGTCCAGGATGCACGTGGGATGTGCAGCCATCAGCCGCTCGGTATTCGGCGTCCGGGCGGCTCGAACCGCATTGCCAGACCCTTCAGGCCCGATGCCCCACCCGTCGCGAACGATCAAGATTATCGGCTTATGCATGTCTTCACCTTGGTTGACTGGTTAACTGGTTGATTGGTTGCACGCCCTACGCACCTGCCTCGCGCCGTTCCCAATTAACCAGTCAACGAGTCAACCAGTTAACCAACTCGTGCCTGTACGTACGCCACGACCTGGTCGATGGCGATGCGCTCCTGGGCGAGCGAGTCGCGGTCGCGGACGGTGACGGTCTGGTCTTCGAGCGTTTGGCCGTCGACGGTGAGGCAGTAGGGCGTGCCCGCTTCGTCCTGGCGGCGGTAGCGGCGCCCGACGGCGCCCTTCTCGTCGTAGAAGCTCGCAAGCCCGGCCGCTTTCAGGTCGTCGTGGATCTTGTGGGCGATCTGGGGCATGCCGTCCTTCTTGACCAGCGGCAAGACGGCGGCCTTGATCGGCGCCAGGCGCGGGTGCAGCTTCATCACCACGCGCGTCTGCATGACGCCCTTGTCGTCGGGGGCCTCGTCTTCGGAGTAGGCCTCACACAGGAACGCCAGCGTCGCGCGGTCCACGCCGCCGGACGGCTCGATGACGAACGGGACAAACCGGTAGGGCAGGCCCTGCTTGGCTTCCTTCGCCGCCGCCTTGGCCGCCTTCTTGTCGCCGTCGAACTTGTCGGCTGCGAAGGTGTCCTTGTCGGCCTCCCACGCGTCGTCGTCGAAGTACGTCATGTCGCGCCCGGCGAACTTCTGGTGCTGCGACAGGTCGTAGTCCGTCCGATTGGCGATGCCTTCAAGCTCGCTGACGCCGAACGGGAACTCGTATTCGACGTCCGCGCAGCCGCGGGCGTAGTGGGCCAACTCGTCCGGGTCGTGGTCGCGCAGGTGCAGCTTCTCGGACTTGAGCCCGTGGTCGACGTACCACTGGAATCGCGCGTCGCGCCAGTGGACGTACCACTTCTCGGCCTCGTCGGGATGGCAGAAGAACTCGATTTCCATCTGCTCGAACTCGCGGCTGCGGAAGGTGTAGTTCCGCGGGTTGATCTCGTTTCGGAAGCTCTTGCCCACCTGCGCGATCCCGAAGGGCAGCTTGATCCGGCTGGTGTCGAGCACGTTGCGGTAGTTGGCGAAGATGCCCTGGGCCGTCTCGGGGCGAAGGTACGCCACGGACGAGGAGTCCTGCAGCGCCCCGACGTAGGTCTGGAACATCAGGTTGAACTCGCGCGGCTCGGTCAGGGCCCCGCCGCACTTGGGGCAGGCGCCGTCGCCGTCGTCCATCTTGTCGAGGAACGTCACGCTGCGGGCCAGGTCGTCGCCGGCGCCTTCGATGCGTCGGCGCGTCTTGCTGTTGGCCGACGCCAGGGCGGCGGCGATTGCCTCCTTGTCGTCGTCGGCTTCGACGGCCGTCGCCAGCAGGACGTTGTCGCCCTTGGCCAGCGACACCATCGCCACCTTGTCCGTGCGGAAGCGGGCCTTGCACTCCTTGCAGTCGACCATGGGATCCGAGAACCCGCCCACGTGTCCGGAGGCCTCCCAGACCTTCGGGTTCATGATGATCGAGCAGTCCAGCCCGACGATGTTATCGTTCTTGCGGACGACGTCTTCCCACCAGGCGGCCTTGACGTTGCGCTTCAGCTCAACGCCCAGGGGCCCGTAGTCCCAGAATCCGCCGATCCCGCCGTAGATCTCCGACGACTGGAAAATAAACCCGCGCCGCTTGCACAGCGCGACAAGTTTGTCCATCAATTCGTTGCTGCTCTCGGCCATCGCCTTGCCCTTTCCGGGACCGTCCAATTCCTCCCCGCCTGCCGGCGGGGCACGAAACCGAGCATCATAGCATGAGATCGCGAAAAATCAAGACCCCTGAAACTGGCATGGTTTAGCGGCGGAGCTTGCTCCGCGTGTCTCCGTTCGACTGACACAGGGCGTTCGTTGCTCTTCGGCGTCGCAAGCGACGCCGCACGCGGGGCAAGCCCCGCCGCTAGACGTGAAGAGAACGGCAACGTTGTCCGCCGCCAAAGGTGGAATGAACGACAATCTTTCGGTTTCCGGGGTTGACGGGTCGAGGGACCTTCGCGTATACTCATGCGTGACCGGTGAGCGGGTCGCGGCAATCACGTGCGGCCCATCGCCCTGGATTAATAATTCGCGACGGGAGGCATCCGCGGGAAGGGCCTGCGGCGCTGCCAGCTTGTACCCGGCCGCTTCCTTGTTTCCACGGGAGACACGACGCATGATCAAGAAACGACTTTTCACCCCCGGTCCGACGAACGTACCGCCGGAAGTCCTGACCGAGATGGCCAAGCCCATCTTCCACCACCGCACCGAGCAGTTCCGCTCGATGTTCGCCGAGGTCAACACCGGTCTCAAGGAGATCATCAAGACCACCCAGGACGTGATCACCATCGGCGGGTCCGGCACGGCGGGCATGGAGGCGGCCATCGCCTGCGCCGTGCCGCGCGACAAGAAGGTCCTGGTCGCCAACGGCGGGAAGTTCGGCGAGCGATGGGCCAAGGTCGCCCGCGTGTACGGGCTGGACGTTGACGAAGTGGTCCTCGAGTGGGGCACGGCGCTCCAGCCGGCACTGGTCGAAGAGAAACTCGCCACCGGCGAGTATGGCGCCGTAATTGCCACCTACAGCGAGACCTCGACGGCCACCGCGTGCGACCTGCAGGCGATCGCCAAGGTCGTCGCCCCCACCGACGCGATCCTTCTGGCCGACTGCATCACGGCCGTCGGGGCCTTGCCGCTGAAGATGGACGAGTGGCAGGTTGACGTGGTGGGGGGGGGCAGCCAGAAGGCGTTCATGCTCCCGCCGGGCCTGGCGACGGTGGCCCTGAGCGACAAGGCCTGGGCCAACGTCGACACGATCGACGCGCCGACGTTCTATCTGGACCTGAAGGCCTACCGCAAGTCGGTGGCCAAGAACGACACGCCGTACACGGGGGCCGTCAGCCTGATCCGCGGGCTGAAGGTCGCCGTCGACACGATCAACGCGATCGGCATCGAGACGGTCTGGGCGCGCACGGCGATCCTGGCCAAGGCGATGCGTACGGCCGCCGAGGCGCTCGGCATGACGGTGTTCTCGCAGCAGCCGAGCGATTCGGTGACCGGCATCCTGTTCCCCGAAGGCGTGGGCGACGAGTTCCGCAAGGCGCTCCAGACCAAGTACGGCGCCTCGGTAGCCGGCGGGCAGAATGAACTGAAGGGCAAGCTGATGCGGATCAACCACATGGGCTACGTCGACCCGCTGGAGACCATCGGCCTGGTCGCCGCCATCGAATACACCCTCGCCGACTGCGGCGCGGACGTGGAAATCGGCAAAGGCGTAACCGCCGCCGCGCAAGTCCTGAAGGACTGGGCGTAACAACGGAAGAAACAGACCTAGCCGCAGATTTCGCAGATTCGCAGATTAGTGTTGGCAAGCGACTGCACGACTGCGGCGCGTTGATGATGTGAAGAGCTCGTGACGATGGCCGCTGACCAGAGAGATCCGCAGACGTATGCGATTATCGGTGCTGCGATGGAGGTGCATCGCGAACTGGGATCGGGATTCCTCGAAGCAGTATATGCCGAAGCACTTGCGATTGAGTTTGAACTGTGCGGTATACCGTTTAGCCGAGAAGTTGGCATGAAGGTCACCTACAAGGGCCGAGACCTCGACGCGAGTTACCGGGCAGACTTCGTGTGCTTTGACGGCGAGGTCGTCATTGAGATCAAGGCGATTAAGGCCCTGTCGAAAGCGGATGAGGCCCAGACGATAAACTACTTGAAAGGCATGGGAATAGGCAAAGGCCTACTCCTGAACTTCGGCGAGCAATCGCTGATACACAAGCGGTTCATTCGAACTGCACCCAACGCGTGAGCAACACACAAGATAATCTGTGCAATCTGCGAAATCTGCGGCTGAGTCCGTTTCCGGCCGTTCTTCGCATGTACGGTTGCCGGAATATGGAGATGAGATGATGAAAATATTGATTGCAGACAAGTTGAGTAAGGTTGGCATTGACTGGTTGGAGAGCCAGGAAGACGTTGAGGTCACGAATAAGCCGGGGCTTTCGCCTGCTGAGCTGGCCGAGATCGTTGGCGAGTTCGACGGGATGATCGTGCGGTCGGGGGCGAAGGTGACCGCCGAGGTGTTGGCCGAGCCGGGCAACAGATCGGAAGAGCCACACGTCTGAACTCCAGTCACACTTGAATCGCGG
>CAZVEV010000055.1:15544-26300 GCA_964625865.1 uncultured Planctomycetaceae bacterium
CCGTTTTGGTTGGCGTGTTCGAGGGGATTCTGGTGCGGGGGGGGGCTATGGTGACCGCGGGGGGGGGGGGGGGGGGGGGCACCGGGCGGGGGGGGGGGGGGGGGGGGGGGGGTGTGGACAACATCGACATTCCCGAGGCCACCAACAAGGGCGTCATCGTGATGAACACGCCGGGCGGCAACACGGTGTCGACGGCTGAGCTTGCGTTGACGCTGATGATGGCCTTGTCGCGCAAGGTTTCACCGGCCAACGCGTCCTTGAAGGGCGGCGAGTGGAATCGCAAGGCGTACCAGGGCACGCAGTTGGCGGGCAAGACCGTCGGCGTGATCGGCATGGGCCGGATCGGGCGGGCGATGGCCCAGCGCTGCTCGGGTCTGGCGATGCGTGTGTTGGGCTACGATCCGTTCTTCGCCGGCGAGGCCGCGGGCGACTGGGTCGAGATGGTCAAGGACCTGCCCGAACTGTGCAAGCGGGCCGACTACATCTCCGTCCACGTGCCCGGCACGCCCGAGACGATGGGGCTGATCGGGGCCGAGGAACTGGCCCTGATGAAGCCGTCGGTTAGACTGGTCAACGCCGCTCGCGGCGGGATTATCGATCCCGAAGCCCTGCTGGCGGCGCTGGATGACGGCAAGGTGGCCGGCGCGGCGATCGACGTGTACATGGCCGAGCCCCCGCAGACCGAGGCCGAGCAGGCGCTGATCCAGCATCCGAATGTATTGGCCGTCCCGCACCTGGGCGCCTCGACGGCCGAGGCGCAGGAGCAGGTCGCCCTCGACGCCGCCGAGCAGCTTGTCGAGGCCCTTCGCGGCGGCGAGGTACGAAACGCCATCAATGCCCCCGGCTTTGACAAGGCCCTGCCCGAAGCGCTGCGGCCTTACACGGAGCTGGCCTCGCGGATCGGCACGATCCTGGCCGGCATCACGCCGGGCGGACTGAAGAAGGTCGAGGTCCTCTACCGCGGCGCGATCGGCGACATGAATGTTGCGCCGGTGACGACGTATCTGCTCAAGGGCCTGCTGAGCCCCCGCATCGCCGAGCCCGTCAACGTGATCAACGCCCCGGTCATCGCCCAGCAGCGCGGGATCGAGATCGAGCAGATCACGTCGGCCAAGGTCAGGAACTTCGCCAACACCATGAAGGTCACCATCCACACCGACCAGACCAAGCGGTCGGTTACGGGGACGATCTTCGGCAACCGGTATCCGCGCGTGATCGCCATTGACGGCTATCACATGGAGCTGAAGCCCGAAGGCGACATCGTCATCATCCTGAACGACGACAAGCCCGGCGTGGTGGGTCAGTACGGGAGCATCTTCGGCAGCAACGACATCAACATTGCCGACATGACCTTCAGCCGCAAGCTGCGGTCGGGCATGGCGATGGTGGGCATCAACCTCGACCAGGCGCCGTGCCCGGAGGTCATCGAGCAGATTGGCGCGTTGCAGTTCGTCGAGAGCGCCTACAGCCTGTCCCTGCCTGCACTGCCCCCCGAGGAAGAAAGCGAAGAGTGAATCGATTTTAGATTGACGATTTGCGATTGTCGATTGAACGGAAAGAGAAGCCCCGCGAGATGCCTCGTGGGGCTTTTTCCGCGCCAGCGCGACTCGTCGACTGCCCGGTGCCGCCTATGAACAGCGCGTGCCATGGTTTGGCGCGAAGCGGCAACCACGACACCCGGCATCTTCGCGTCCGGCCGTTCAATCTAAGATCTACAATCGTTACGCTTTCATCAGCGCCTTGACATGTGCGGCGGTGGCCTTGCCCAGGCCGGTGAGGTTGTATCCGCCTTCGAGGACGGAGATCACGCGCCCGTCGGCGTAGTCGTCGGCGAGCACAGTCATGAAGTGCGTCAGATCGGTGAAGTCCTGATCGGTGAGCCTGAACCCGCCCAGGGGGTCGTCGATGCGCGAGTCGAAGCCGGCGGAGATGATCACGAATTGCGGCTTGAAGGCCGCCTGCGCCCGGGCCAGGACCGTCTCGAACGCTCCGAGTATCTCGCGTCGTCCGGCCCCGTGGGGGAAGGGGCAGTTCAACGTCGTTCCGGTCCCCTCGCCCGTGCCGATCTCCCTGGGCGATCCCGTGCCCGGATACAGCGGCCATTGGTGCGTCGAGAAGTAGAACACCGTCTTGTCGGCGTAGAAGATCTCCTGCGTGCCGTTGCCGTGGTGGACGTCCCAGTCGATGATCAGCACGCGGGCGATCTTGTGCTTTGCCTGGGCGTAGCGGGCGGCGAGGGCGGCGTTGTTGAACAGGCAGAACCCCATTCCGCGGTTGGCCGTGGCATGGTGTCCGGGCGGGCGGATGAGGCAGAAGGCGTTCTTCGCGCGGCCGTCCATCACGGCGTCGACGGCGGCCAGCGCGCCCCCGGCGGAAAGAAGGGCGGCCTCGTATGAGGCGTCGGTGATGTCGGTGTCGCCCGTGCTCAGCGCGCGGCGGCCGGCGGCGACGTCGGCCTTGACGGTCTTGACGTAGTCGGCGTCGTGGCAGGCGAGCAGTTCGGACAGTTCGGCCTTGCGCGGCTTGACGCGCAGCAGATCGTCCATAATCTCGGCGCGGGTCAGGGCCGAGACAATCGCATCGCAGCGAAGCGGGTTCTCGGGATGGCTGGCCCCGGCGAGATGGCGCTTGTAGAACGGGTCGTAGACCAGGGCCGTCTTGTTGCCTTTCCCCTCGGCCCGGGAGACCCGCCCTTGCGGTGCAGGCCCCTCGCCGTCGGGCCCCGTACAGGAATTCAGCGTCGCCGCCATCGATGCAACTCCCATCAGTCTGAGGCAGTCGCGCCTGCCCAGTTGTCGATCTGTCTGATTGTCCATGATTCGCCGCCGGCCGGGTCCGTCCGCGGGCCGTTCGTCAACGACGATTCTACTCCACCACGTGCGCATGAAAAAGCGCCAACAGCCCACGCGAAACGCGTGCACGTTGGCGCTGAGGCGTCCAGCGCCCCCGGCCGGCCCGCTGTGGGCCCGCCGGTGGGTGCAGGGTCGTCTACCCGGCGATGCCGGTGATCTTGACGCGCAGGTACTTCTGGCGATGGCCCGTCTTCTTGCGGGACGCCTTGCGCCTGCGCCAGTAGTACGACTGGACCTTCGGCCCCTTGACCAGCGGATCCACGATCTCGGCGGTGACTCTTGCCCCGTCGACCAGCGGCGTGCCGACCTTCACCTCGTCTTCGCTGCTGACCAGCAAAACACGGCCAAACTCGACTTCCGTAGCGTCCTGGGCCAGCTCGCGCAGGTCAACGTCAACCACGTCGCCTTCGCTGACCCGGAACTGCTGTCCACTGTCTTCGATTATCGCGTACACTTCAGTAGCTCCTTGCTCTGTCCATAAAGCACAACATTATGCGCCGGAGACAACCGCCTGTCAAGCGGCGAGCGGGTTCTTTTTGTGGCGCCCTCTGACGCCGACCGGCGCGTGGCGTGACACCTCCACGTGGTTGCCGCTTCGCGTCAAACCACGCCACCCAGTTGCATGTCGGCCAAGCCCTCCAGCCGCCCCGTAGCCGCATGCCGCGAGCGCCCCCCACCTCTACCCCATCGGCCGTGAGATCGTCGCTTAGGCCGCCTCCTGACGTCTGCCAAGGGGTCCGGCTGAGCTCACCCACGCGGCGGGGGCCAGACGGCATGTGTCCAGTCGGTTGCAGGTCGTTCTCCACCGGGGCCCGGTGTCCGGATCAGACGCAGAGAGTTGCAGTCGACCGTGCCGGGCGGACGGAGTGCTAACCGGCCGCAGTCCGAGCCAGGTTCTCCATAAAGGCCGCCGCCGCTTCGGATCCACGGTACAACTGGTCCAGGTCCAGCTTCTCGTTCGGCGAGTGGAGGTTGTCGTCGGGCAGGCCGAAACCCATCAGTACCGCGTCCAGGCCGAGCGTGCGCTGGAACAACTCCGTGATCGGAATCGACGCCCCGCAGGCGATCAGGGCCGCCTCCCGGCCGAACGCCTCGGTCAACGCCTCGCGGGCGGCCCCCACGGCGATCGAATCGGTGGCCACTGCCACCGGGCGGGCCTTGGCGCTGATCGACAGCGAGGCGCTAACCCCCACGGGCGTGCGGTCAGCTACGAACTGCTCGAGCCCCTCGACGATCTTGTCGGGGTCCTGGTCGGCGACGAGTCTGCAGGAGAGCTTGGCCGTCGCGCGGGCGGGCAGGACGGTCTTGGAGCCCGGCTCGGCATAGCCGCCCACGATGCCGTGGCAGTCAAGGGTGGGCCTGGCCCAGAGACGTTCCAGCGGCAGGTAAGCCCGCTCCCCGCCGCCCAGGGCCTCCACGCCCAGTGATGCGGCGTACTGATCGGCATCGAACGGCAGGGCCGCCCAGGCCTCGCTCTCGGCGTCGGTCAGGGGGCGAACGTCGTCGTAGAAGCCCGGCACGGTCACGCGCCCCTCGGCGTCGTGAAGGGCAGCCACCATCGACGCCAGCGCGTTCATCGGGTTGGCTACCGCCCCCCCGTAGATGCCGCTGTGCAGGTCTTGCCGCGGGCCGTCAACGGTCAACTCGAAGTACACCAGCCCGCGAAGGGCCGTCGTGATGCTCGGCAGGCCGGGTGCGAAGAAGGCCGAATCGCTGATCACCAGCGCGTCGGCGGACAGCTCGTCGGCGCGATCGACCAGGAAGGCCTCCACGTTCGGCGAGCCGATCTCCTCCTCGCCTTCGATGAAGACCTTGATGTTCAGGGGCAGTCCCCCGCCGGCTGCCTGCCAGGCCTCGACGGCCATCAGGTGCGAGAACAGTTGGCCCTTGTCGTCGCTGGCGCCCCGGGCGTACAGGACCTCGTCACGAACGGTCGGCTCGAAAGGGGGGCTGTCCCACAACTCCAGCGGGTCCGGCGGCTGGACGTCGTAGTGGCCGTAGATCAGCAGCGTCGGCTTGTCGTCGCTGACGTGGTGCGATGCGATGACATTCGGTTTGCCCTTGGCCGCGGGGGCCACCCGCGCCGTCATCCCCAGACCCCTCAGGTAGTCCGCCAGCCACTCGGCGCAAGGGCCGCATGCGTCATCGTCGCCCGTGACATTGGCAATGCTGGGCATGCGCAGAAGATCACAGAGCGCATCGAGATGCTGCGGGCGATGACTGCGTAAATAACTCCTGACCGCGTCGTTGAGCATGGGTTGTCGGGCCGGGGGGCTCTTAGCTGCCGCCGCCGAGAATGTCCTTGAGGGGGTCGACAACGTCTCCGTCGCCATCTCCCGTTCCCGTGCCGGTGTCCGTGCCGGTATCCGTTCCCGTGCCCGTCCCGGTGTCGGTCCCGGTCCCCGTGCCGGTATCCGTTCCCGTGCCCGTCCCGGCCGTGGTCTCGCCCCCGCCCGTGCCGGTACCCGTGTCCGGGCCCTCGGGCTTCAGGCCGGTATCCTTCAGGTGGGTGTCTTCCGGCTTCTTGGTCTCCACGACGACCGGTTGCAGACGCTTCCTCACCGCCGAGGCGATCCGGGACTGGTCGGCCAGCAGATCGCCCGAGACGTACCCGCCGCCGGTATCAGACGACATCGCATCGGTGCGCCCGTCGAAAGGTTCCTGTAGTTCGGTGGCGTCGGGCCGATCGCATCCGCCCATCATCGCCACTGCCGCCGTCACCGCCAGAAGGATCATGCACTGTTTCATGGTCGTTACTCCCAAGGGCCCGGTCTCGAAGGAGGCCGACGCCATATATTTATTATCCCCCTTCGCCCTTCGCAGGACAAGAGCAAAAAGATGCACACTTCTCAAGTCGGTCTCATATTTCCGTTGACAGGCCTTTGCGCCCGCCATAGGATTACATGATAGCAGGGCGCCACGCTGCGCCATGCCCTGGTGATCGAAGGTTCTTGAGATCGAGGATTCGCAATGAAGAAGATCGCTGTCTTGCTGCTCCTGAGCATGTGTCTGGGGACCGTTCTGGCCGGTTGTTCCGGTACCATCGACTCGGCGGCCGACCGCTCCAGGCGCTACTGGGAAGTCACCAAGCTCCAGTCACGTCAGTTCAATGACGACCTGGACTACCTCCTGCTGTACGAACGAAACAGCAGGCTCAGTGAGTATCACGCCCGCGTAGGGCAATAGTCTTTTCGCACATGTGCGGCCGAAGCCTCCGGCTTGCGCAGGCCGGGGGCTTCGTTGCGCGCACACAGACTGACGGGCTGGCGACGCGTCGGCAGTTCCTCCTCCAACCGGCGGGCTCCGGTACATGAACTGGCTGCTTCATCCCGTCCGATGGCTCCTGGGGTATCGGGGCATCCCCTTGATGTCGAGACCGACGTTTCGCCAGGAACTGGTCAATGCCGTCTTCATGGGGCTCGCCGCCGGCATCATGGGCCCGGATTTCGCCCAACTGTTCGCTCGCAAGGGCCTGGAAGCCTCCGGCTCGCTGGTGGCCGCCATTGCTTCGCTGTTCGCGCTGGGCAACCTCTTCGGGGCGATCATCGGGCCTTACCTCCAGCGGCGCCGGCGCATTCGCTACGGCGTCGGGGCCCGACTCGTCATCGCCGCCGTCATGGTCGCCATCGCACTGCTGCCCGCCGACCGGCGCGGCGCCATTCCGTTCGTCCTCCTGCTAACCGTGCCCTTTCTGCTCAATGCCGTCATCCTGAACATCCGCTCGGGGCTGTGGCATAGCAACTACCCCCGCCGCGTGCGGGGGCAGATCTTCTCCAGGCGCCTCATCGTCGTCACCGCCGCCACCGCTGCCGCTGCCGCCCTCGCGGGGCGCGCCCTGGATATCTGGCCATGGGCCCACCGACTGATCTACCCGCTGGGCGCCGCGTGCGTTCTGGCCAGTGCGGCCGCCTACAGCCGTATCCGCGTCCGACGGGAGATGAACATGCGGCGCGCCAGCGACGCCAGCCCGCCGCACCTGCTGGAAGGCTTTCGCCTGCTGGGCGAGGACCCCCAGTACGCGCGGTTCATGGCGTGGCAGATGGTCTCCGGCTGCGGGGCGCTGATGAACTTCTCGGTCATCACCGTCGCGCTGGTGGGCGTTTTCGGCGTGTCGTATGCGCAGGGGACTACCGCGCTGACCGTTGCACCGCTGCTGACCGTCCTGGTCACGGCGCCGCTGTTCGGCCGGCTCTTCGATACGGTCAGCATTACCCGGTTCCGGGCAGTCGGCGCCGCGCTGTGGGCGTCCAGCCGGAGTGTCATGTTCATCGCCCTGCTGACACGGTCGTGGGCCTGCGTCCTGGTTGCGGCAGTGATTAACGGCATCGCGCGGGCCACCGGCGGACTGGCGTTTACCATCGGGCACACGCACTTCGCCCATCCGCACAGGAGCCAGGCCTACATGGGCATCCACATGACCCTCCAGGGCCTGCGGGGGCTGACCATGCCGTTCGTCGGCATATGGCTGTACGGGCTGGACGGAGTGGGCATCAACGTGCTGTGGATCGGAGCGGCCCTCCAGTTCGTCGCCGCCGCCGGCTTCGCCCTGTCCCCAATGCCGGATCGCAGCGTATAATCCCGTGGTATGAACAGACCCGCACAGGACTACGACCATGAGCGATGACAAGACGACCGCCATCTTCCCCGGAACGTTCGACCCGATGACCAACGGGCACCTCGATGTCATCCGGCGCGGGGCAATACTGTTCGACGAACTGATCGTTGCGATCGGGGCGAATCCCGAGAAGACCTCTCGCCTCGATCACACCCAGCGGGCCCGGATTGTCGCCGACGTGACTGCCGACATCCCGAATGCCCGGGTGGAACGGTACACGGGCCTGACCGTCGATGCCGCCCGGGCCCTGGGCGCGACGGTGATCTTGCGCGGCATTCGCAACAGTGTGGACCTGCAGCACGAGTTGCAGATGGCCATGACCAACCGAGCCGTTGCGGGCATAGAGACTGTTTTCATCATGACCAGTCCGGCCTGTGCCTTCATCGCATCGAGTCTCGTACGCCAGATCGCCTCCGCCGGCGGGGACGTTTCGGCCCTGGTTCCGCCGCAGGTCCTGGCCCATCTCCGCCAGGACTGATCCCAAGCAGTCGTCCATTTCGCCCCGGGTGAACACACCCGGGGCTTCTCTCCGGACGGGCAGTGGTGTCGTAACCTCTTGTGTGACAACGGGTCAAGATTCGCCGGGGGGACCCCGCGTGCATTCACGCAGGGCAAAATGGGATGAAGGACAGACCAGGGGGAAAAAGCGACGACGCCGAGGGAGGGGAGCCCGGCGCCGTCTTAACTCGATCAGAGGGTATCTGACCGAGGAGCCTCACATTAACGCTACGGGTTATTATAGCACGGCTTGTTCCGGTGGCAAGAGAAAAACCGGGACGAATGTTAAATTTTTTTCTGCGCCCGATAAAGGCCCTGTGATCGGATGTATGCGCGGACCGGTTCGGGCACGAGATAGCGGACAGACAGGCCTTGGTTCACCCGCTGCCTGATTGCTGTCGACGAAATGTCGATCAGCGGCGTCTCGACAATCGCCTGGCCCAGCCGCTCCCCAACCGCCGTCCCGAAGCGGTCGGCCAGGCCGGAGACGATAGCGCCCACCCGCTCGTGCCACGGCGCCCGGCAGGCCACGACGATCCGGGCCAGCGCGATCACGTCATCGGCCCGGTACCAGTTGGGCAGGTCCTCGAGCATGTCCGCGCCGACGATCCAGTGCAGCTCGGCCGCCTCGCCATGGCGCGCCCGCAATGCTGTCAGTGTGTCAAACGTGTAGCTGGTTCCCTCCCGCGACAGTTCATCCTCGCAGATGTCGAACAGCCCCTCGCCCTCGGTCGCCAGCCGCAGCATGGCCAGGCGATCCGTGGGCGACGCCGACGCCGCCGACTTGTGCGGGGGCGCGGCGGCAGGGACGAGCGTTATCCGCTCGAATCCGCACGCTTCGGCGATGCTGCGCGCAACGATCAGGTGCCCGAAGTGCACCGGGTCAAACGTTCCGCCGAACAGCACGACCTGCCTGGCCATCGTTATCCTCTGTCCCCGCCGCAAACCCATTACACCACAAACGGACGTTTCTCGAAAGCGCCTTGCCCACAGGAAGGGCGCGGCCGGACCGAAGGACCGAACAAGCTGGCGAATCACCCTTGACGCCGGCGTCTCAGCCCGCTATCCTCTGACCAAGCGTATGGGCCTGTTGGTCCATGGCCCATGCATCGCGGGCGTAATTCAGTGGTAGAATGTCAGCTTCCCAAGCTGAACGTCGTCGGTTCGAATCCGATCGCCCGCTTTCTCTTGACCCCTCGGCTGGGTCGTCGCTCTTGGCCGCATCATCTCGCGCAGTGTCGTCATGTCCCGCATCAGAAACAGGTTGTGCGCCCTGACTCAGGGCCGGAACGTCGATCTGCTCAGGTGAGGCCCCGCTCTGTCCATTGCGCCCCTTCGCACTGTCTCGCGCTGTTTCGTGCGTCAACTGCTGGGGATATAGCTGGGGGTCTTTCCGGGGGGTTGCGTCCATCGTGCCTGTAGCCGCCTCCCTTTGTGGTGTCAGGTCGATTGATGGCAGTTGCGCCATGGCATTGGTCGTGTCAGCAATCTCCAAGCACGTGTAGTGCTTCAATGTCGTTCGATAGTCTGCGTGACGCATGATCCGTTGCAGATACTGTGGCTTGACCCCTACGCGGCAAAGTCTCGTTGCCAGCGTCGCCCGCATGGCGTGCAGGTCGACCACGCGCCCCTCTGCGTCCTTCGTCACGATGCACGTCTTGGCCCGTCTGTGCTTGCCCTTGCCGATCATCACAGGCTGGCCCTCAGCGTCGGTCACCACCTCGCGCCGAGCCAATCCAGCCCGCAGGAAGTCCTTCTTGCGTGTCAGGTCCGTCACTGTCTCAGGGAATACACGCGCCCCCGGCAGAGCCGGATTCTCCTCCAGCCTGCGTTTCAGTTCGTCGGCAAGCTGCGCGTGCAGCGGGATCACGTCGGTTCGCTTGGCCTTGCCTTCACTGATGGTGATGGTTCCGGCCTCGAAGTCCACATCGCCCCACGTGAGCCGCTGCAAGTCGCCCTTGCGAAGCCCCGCAAACGCCGCAGCCATGTACCATGCCCGTCGCCCCCTCGCTTCCGCCACGTCCAGTAGACGGGCCAGTTCATCGTCACTCAGGGCTCTACGCACGCGCCGTCGGTCTCTCTGTTCGTCCTGTTTGGCCACTACCGTGAGCGGGTTCGATTCCGCCCTGCCTGTCTTGACACACCAGTTCATGAAGGCCACGGCAATCTGTCGGGCGAAGTTCGCGGTACGAGCAGAGAGTCCACTGCCCATCATGCCCCGCAGGTGACGTTCCATCGCGTCGGCCGTCAGTTCAGACAGGCGCGTCGCCCCGGTCCCGAAAAGAATCCGGTCCAAGTGGCGCACCTTCTCCACGATGTGCTTGGCCGCGTGGCCCGCATGTCGACAGTGGTCAAGGTAACCCTTGACATGCTCGACCAGCGGCTTGCGATTCTCCACGGAGAACCGGTCCAGCCGGTCGTCAATCACGCCCTCTCGCCTCAGGGCCGTATCGGCCACGTGCTTGGCCAGGATGCGCTCGGCCGCCCTTCGGTCCGTCGTTCGTGTCGAACGCTCCTTGCGCTTGCCCGTGTGGTCATACCACGAGGCAAGCCATGGCCCGCCCTCGGTACGCTTGAACAGCGTTCCCTGCCCGTTTGATCGTCGTTGTCTTGCCATCAATTCACCTGTCCTTCGACCGACGTGTCGGTTACTTCACGGTCATCCCGCTGGTCCGAACTCTCTGCCTTCGTTTCTCGACCGTCTGGCTGCCTTATTGTACCTGCTGCTCGTTGCCCGACGATTGGTTCCCTTGAAATCCTCTCGATCATCGGGTCCGCTCCTTGGCCTTCT
>CAZVEV010000056.1:0-14971 GCA_964625865.1 uncultured Planctomycetaceae bacterium
GGGCGGGAGGAGCGCGCGTTTTCAACGGAGTGTTACAAACAACCCCAAAGTGACCGGCGCCGGTCTCGGAGCCGCCACCGGCGTATTTCTCCGCGTCGAGATCACCGAAGGTGGGGCCACCGACACGTACAACTTCTTCTACAAGGTGAATTCGGGGGATTCGTGGTCGCAGTTGATTTCGGGCCCCACAGGAAACGTACAGAATTACGCGTCAAGCGTCCCGAACGCTCGCGTGGGGATCTTCCTCAAGAATGGTAATGGCGGCGGAGCAGCGCAGTTCAGCTACCTCACCGTCACACCCGAACCGGCGAGTCTGGCCCTTATCGGCCTGGGCGGAATGGGCCTCCTGCGTCGCAAGAGACGGTAACCCTACGAGCAATTTCGATGGCAGAAGAACTCAAACGAGGCCCCGACGGGGCCGGAAGAAGGAGATTGATGATGAGAAAGACACACGTTGTTGCGGTACTGGCGATGGTCGCACTGGTTGTTCCTGCGACGTCTCAGGCGGCCTATTTCCACTCGGACTTCACCGAGGCGTCGCTTGGTGCCATCACCGGACTGAACAAGGATTCTCCGGCCGGACCTACCCAGGATTTCAGCCTGAACACGACCAACGCCACACTCGATTTCGTGACCACCAACGCCGATATGTGGAATACCCGCAACAACGCCCCCATCGCCTGGGTCGCCGCGCCGACTGTCGGCCTCACAGAGACCTGGGAGGTCCACACCTATGTCAGCATGCAGAAGGATGGCAGCAACTCCCAGGAAGTCGCGGGAATCACCTTCTACGCGGACGTTGACAATTCGAGACCTGATTTCGGCCTTGGCCTGGACGACTGGAATGGATGGCATCCAAGGTTGCAGGGGCTTGGGGATAACAATCCCAATGTCGGTGGGGCCCCCCTGGGCACTGCCCCCGGCGTATTTCTCCGCGTTACAATCACGGAAGGCGGGGCCACCGACACCTACAACTTCTTCTACAAGGTGAATTCGGGAGATGCGTGGACTCAGTTGGGCGGAGCCGCGACGAATTTCACGTCGAACTTCTCCAACGCCCGCGTTGGGCTCTTCCTGAAATCCAGCGCCGGCGGCGGAGGAGCGCAGTACGACTACCTCACCATCACGCCCGAACCGGGCACGATGGCTGTCATCGCTCTCGGCGGCCTGGCCGTCCTGAGACGACGGCGCCGACGGTAGGCCCGACGTAGCGGCGTCAATACACCACACGAGCCCCGCCGCACGCCGGGGCTCGTGTTTTGCGCGCCACGTACGGTTGTATCCGTAACATTGCCCACCCGTCATGACCACGTCGACCGGGACGTCCGAACTACTTGCCCACAACGGCGCGGAGCGTCTTTCGCAGCCGTGCGATGGGCTTGGCGTACTTCGGATTCCGCGCGTGGTTCTTCAACTCCGCGCGGTCGGTCGAGTAGTCGTAGAACTCCTCGGCCAGCAGGTTGCCGTCTTTCAGGGCGATCCACTTGGTGTAGCGGTAGCGGTCGTCACGGATGGAGTAGCCCATGTTCCGGGGCGTCTTCCGAGTGAAGTTGTACGACACCGGGCGGGGGAACTGGGAGATCGCGAAGTTCTTGCACGCGGCGTGCGGGTTGTCCAGGAGCGCCGCGAGGCTGGTCCCTTCGAGCCCGGCCGGCGGCTTGAGCCCGCACAACGCCGCCAGCGTGGGATAGATATCGACGAATTCGACAGCCTGGCGAACCACCTTGCCCGGGGCCTGCTGGAACCGTGAAACCACCAGCAACGGGGCGCGCGTCGCGATGTCGTAGTTGGTCAGCTTGCCCCAGAGATTATGCTCGCCGATGTGGAACCCGTGATCGCCGTACAGGCTGATGATCGTGTTGTCCGCCAGGCCGAGCCGCTTGAGTTCGGCGACCACACGGCCGAGTTGGGCATCCATGTAGCTGGTCGCCGCGTAGTACCCGTGGCGGACCTCGGCGGCTTTGGCGGGCGGGACGTCGCCCTTGGACGGGATGTCCGTGTAGCCGCGAGCTTCCCGGCTGTCATGCCCTGCCATCGGCGGCGCCCCATCGGGCATCTTCGGATTCGCGGGTTTCGCCAGCGCCGCGCGGTCATGCATCGCCCAGTACTTCGCGGGCGCCGCGAACGGCAGATGCGGCTTGCGAAAGCCCACCGCCAGGAAGAACGGCTTGCCCGCCTCCTTCAGCCGCCGCAGCGCCTTGATCGCCGCCACCGCCACCTTGCCGTCGATGTACTCGTCGTCCGAGCAGTCCGCCGACTCCGACGCGGCCGCCTTCTTGCCGGTCCGGTTCTTCGCGAGCACATACTGGTCGCGCTTCGTACAGTGATCGAACTGCGGCTCGTCGGACCACGACGGCTTGTCCACCGACGCGGCGCCCGTCCCGTGGTATATCTTGCCAATCGAATGCGCAATGTATCCGTTCTGCTTGAACAGTTGCGGCAGGGTCACGACGTCGGGCTTCGTCTTGCGGAAGTGCCTCGCCAGTCCCCAGACGCGTATCGTGTCCGGCCTGAGGCCCGTCATCACCGACGCTCGCGACGGATTGCAGATCGCGATCTGACAGTGGGCGTTGAGGAAGACCGTCCCGCGGGCGCCCAACGCGTCGATATGCGGCGTTCTGGCCAGCGGATCGCCGAACGCCCCCACGCTTCTTCGCAAGTCGTCGGCCACGAGAAACAGTACGTTAGGCCGCCCGCGCCGCCCCGCTGCCAGCCCGCGCCCCATAACCGCGCCGACCGCCCCGGCGCCGAGCATTCTCAGGAAAGACCGTCTGTTCATCGTGACTCCGCAGGACGAAGGCCAGACGCGCTGTCGTCCGCAGCAGGCCCCCATCATCTCCCGACGGCTCCGTCAGGGCAAGGCGTAGGCGTAGGGCGTGCAACTTCGTTGCACGCGGAACGAACACCTCGCCCCTTCCGCGTGCAACGAGTTGCACGCCCTACCCGCCGGCCCGTCAGAGCAAGGCGGTGGAGAAGTAGCGTTCGGCACGGTCGGGCAGGACGGTGGCTATCGCCCCGGTGGTCTTCTTCGCCAGTTGCCTGGCCGCCCACACGTTCGCGCCGCTGGAAATGCCCACCAGCAGCCCGTAGTCGCGCCCGAGTTGGCGGGTGGTTTCGATGGCCTCTTCGTCGCTGACCTCGATGATCTCGTCGACCAGTGAGACGTCCAGCACGCCGGGGATGAACCCGTCGCCGATGCCCTGGATCGCGTGGAGGCCCGGTTCGTGACCGAGCAGCGCGGAGGCCCCCTTCGGCTCGACGGCCAGCAGCTTGACGCCCGGCTTGTGTTCCTTCAGGAACCGCCCCACCCCCTGCAGCGTCCCGCCGCTGCCGACGCCGGTAACGAACCAGTCGATCTCGCCGGACATCTGTCTCCACAACTCGGGGGCCGTCTGCTCGTAGTGGCAGCGCGGGTTGTCGGGGTTCTCAAACTGGTTCGGGATGAAGCAGTTCGGGTCGGCGGCCGCGATCTGCCGGGCCCTCCGCACCGCCCCGTCGATGCTCTCGTCGTCGGGCGTGAGCACCAGCTCGCCGCCCAGGGCCGTGATGATCCGCTTGCGCTCCTCGCTCATGCCCTCGGGCATGACCACGCGGACGCGGTAGCCCTTCAGCCGCCCGATCAGCGCCAGCCCGATCCCGGTATTGCCGCTGGTCGGCTCGACGATGATCGACTCAGCGTGCAGCAGGCCGTCGCGCTCGGCGCCCTCGATCATCGCCAGGGCCACCCGGTCCTTGATGCTGCCCCCCGGATTGAGGAACTCGGCCTTGGCGTAGATGTTCTCGCCCTTCAATTGCACCAGCGGCGTATTGCCGATCAGGTCCATGATGTTGTCGGTAAGCACAGTGGGTGTCCTCTTACAGAGACCGCCGGACGTCACGCATCCCCGTCACGCCGGCACGCTACGGTGACATTTCTGTTCTTCGGATCGTAGGGGGCGAAACGTGAAATGAAAGCGAAAAGGGGACGCCAACCACCCGCGGTTCGCGAGGTCCCACATCCCGTTCGACACGCACCAGGTAACCGCTTGCGGTTTCGGGCGTCGTTACGATACGTTACCCGCACCGTCAAGCGAAAGGACACGTCACGATGAAACACATCACGCCCGCACCGTTGATCGCGATCGCGCTGACGATCACCTGCGCCCCGACCGCCCCCTGTGCTGCCGCGCCGCCCCCTGCCGCGATCAAGGCCGTCCCCTTCTTCGGCGTGCAGGACCTCTACACCGCCACACGGATCCCCAACATCGTCGTCGCCGCCGACGGGTCCGTGCTGGCCTTCGCCAGGTCCGGGCGACTGCTCCGCCGCAGCGCCGACGGCGGCAAGACATGGAGCAAGCCGGCCGAGGTGGGCTCCGACGCCGGAGGCAGCGCCATCGTCGATACGACCACGGGCGACGTGATGGTCGTGCGGTCCAAGAAGGGCTACCTGTGGCGGAGCGGGGACCACGGCAAGACGTGGAAGCGCGAGACGATCACCGTCAAGCCCAACGCGGCGGGCCACGGCTCGCCCGACGGCGTCGGCGTCCAGACGTCGTGCTCGGAATCGGGGATCACGCTGCGGTACGGCAAGCACAAGGGTCGCCTGCTGATGCCCGCCCGCATCCAGCCGCCCAACGGCTCCAACGCCCAGGAGTACTGGCCCTACAACTACAACACGTCGATCTACAGCGACGACGGGGGCAAGACGTGGCAGACCGGCTACCCGGTCCAGAGCGGGACCGGCGAGGGCACGCTGGCGGAGCTGTCGGACGGCCGCATCTACTACAACTCCCGCTCGCACATGTCGGTGGACCACCGCAGGCGAATCGCCTGGAGCTACGACGGCGGGCACTTGTGGACCGACTGGCGCGTCGCCGAGCACCTGTTCGAAGTCGGCCAGCCGTTCTACTTCAAGTACGGCACCAAGCCCAGCTACGGCTGCAACGCGGGGCTGGTTCGCATGCCACTCGAAGCGACCGGCGGCAAGGACGTGTTGCTGTTCAGCACGCCGGACAACCCGGGCAAGACCCGCGTCCGCATGACTGTCTGGGCGAGCTTCGATGGGGGCAAGAGTTGGCCCGTCAAGCGCCTGATCCACAAGGGCCACTCCGCCTATTCCTCGCTGGCCGCCGACGCCAAGGGCACGATCTACCTGCTGTTCGAGGGCGGCAAGAAAAAGCTCTACGACACAATATCCGTCGCCCGATTCAACCTGTCCTGGCTGGCCCATCGCCTGCCCCGCAACTGACGCCTCCGGTCCGATCTCGCACACAGGGGCAAGGCGCGCCAGCCCGTTGCGCGTCCTGCGATTGCCCGTCCTACATCGCACACTGGGGCTGGCCACTTCAGTGGCCAGCATGGAGCCCACCGGGCCCCACACTATCGAATCATGCGCCCAGTTGCCTCGACAAAGAACCTGAAACTTGGGGGTTGACAGGCTCTGGCGAAATGCTATAATCGGCGATTGTGTTCGGAGCAGTCTACACCCTCCGAGCCATCGTGAGCGGTTGAGGAACACGCGTGCCTCGCCCGTAATGAGGACAAGTAGCTTAACAGAGGACATACAGGAGACAGACTGATGACAAGACAGCTTCTTTGCGGTTTGGCAATCGCGGGCGTGATGCTCTTGGCGGCCGGCGGGACGCAGGCGGGCATCATCGAATGGAAGGCACAGGCCCAGGCGACGGCGGGGAATGTTGTTGCCGACGACACGGAACGCACGTTCACCGGCGGCAGCAGTGGCATTGCCTACAACTACGGCGATCTGGACGAGGACAACAATCCACTGAGCGTCGGCGCCGGCGCCGCCTTCGAGTTCATCTTCAACGGCAGCGACAGCGGGAGTTCGATCGTGCTGGCGAAGTACGAAGGATGGAACGGCGAAGACACGTTTCTGAAGCTCGAGCAGTGGAACAACACGGGCAAGTTCGGCATTACGATCCCGGCCGCGGGCGACTGGCGTTTCGACTCGGCCCCTTCCGTCTTCAACACGGACGTTCACGTCGTATTCAACAACCGCACCGACGGCGAGATCGAGATCTATGTCAACGGAGCGTCTCAAGGCGTCGCCACGCGGGGTTCGTGGATCGTCAACGGCGATATGGCCGGACAGACGAACTATCTCGGCGGCAAGCCGAGCGAGGCCCTGAACGGAACGATCTACGCCGTCGGAACGTATGACGGCCAACTGACCTCACAGGCAATCACCGACCTGTACGACGCATACCAGATCCCCGAGCCGGCGACTCTCGCCCTGGCCGCGGTCGGCCTGCTGGGCCTGCGAAGGCGACGGCGGCTCCCGTAAGCGGAAAGGCCCGACGGGCCGAGCCGGACGCCCTCATATCGCTTGAGAAGACCGGGGCCTGCGGCAGGATCATATCGATTGCGACTGAACAACGCGCTCGCACGATGACTCGCGGGGCATTGGCGTTCGCGTACCGGCCAAGGCGTTTTAAGCCCTCTGGCCGCCCTCGATGCACGAAAACGACCCCTGGCTCGTCGGCCGGATGATCGTCGCTTAGGCCGGACCTCTGGGCGTCCTGGAGGGGCTTGGCCGGGTCCGCTGCCCAGCGACGCTTCCGCACGGCGGAAAGGGGGTTTATCCGGCGAGGCGATGGCGTATCATAGTGCGGCCGGAGCAACACCAAGGAGTGTGGCGAGACGATGAACGAACATGACCCTACACGACGAGACATCCTGCGAATCTGTTCCGCGGCGGCGGCAGGAGGGGCCATGACCTCCGCAGCCGGCGCCAGGAGCGACGAAGCGGACAAGCCGCTGTATCGCTTTGCGGTGGCCTCCGACATCCACTTCGAACAGAAGGGCACGCCGTTCGCCAAGACGACCGGGAACCTGGTCAAATGGATGAACGAGGAGAGGCGCCGCAGCGGGCTGGACGCGGTCTTCCTCAATGGCGACATCGTCCACGACTCGACGACGAGCTACGAGGCGCTCAAGCGGGACTACCTTAAGACCCTCACGATGCCCTACTACGCGATCAAGGGCAATCACGACTTCGTCGACGGCAAGGCCGGCTCGCCGAACGAGTCCTGGAAGACGATCTGGGGCTACCCGTCCAATCACGTGGTGCGGGCGGGCAAGCGGGCGTTCATCCTGGCCGACACCAGCAAGCCGAAGGACAGCCGGGCCTACATGGCCGCCGACATCGCGTGGCTGAAGAAACAGTTGGCCGCCCTCGCCGGCGCCGAGACGATCTTCGTCATCATGCACATTGCCCAGCGGAAGCACGGTGTCCAGAACTGGCCCAAACACGGAGTGAAGGACCCTCGCCAGATGCCCCTCGGCGAGGCCGTCATGAAGCTGCTCGAGTCCCACAAGACCGTGCGAGCGATCTTCCACGGGCACAGCCACGACGAGACGTCGCGCTACGTCTCGGGGGGCAAGCCATACTTCTTCGACAGCCACGTGGGCGGCACGTTCGGAAATCGCAAGGGCTACCGCATCGTCGAAATCCGTACCGGCGAGAAGATCGTCACGTACCAGTATGACGCCGAGAACGCCCGCGTGATGAACCGGCACACCGTGTGAGACGGCGCCATGGTAGGGCGTGCAACGTGCTTGCACGCGAAACGAATGGCGTATCCGTTCCGCGTGCAACCAAGTTGCACGCCCTACTGAGACCGCCGCCTGACGAGACGAGAAAGCAAAGGAACGGGCCCGATGAGAAGGACCGCGCTGTTACTGTCGGTTGTCGCGCTGACCGGATTGGTCGGCCCCGCGCCGCTGGCAGCCCAGCAGGCCAAGCCCCCCGCCCCCCTGCCGAAGGTCCTGATCATCGGCGACTCGATATCGCTCGGGTACACACCGCTGGTGGTCCGGGCGATGAAGGACCGCGCGATCGTCAGGCACAACCCGGGCAACGCTCAGCACACGGGCACGGGCGTGGCGAAGATCGACGCGTGGATCGGCAAGACCGACTGGGACGTGATCCACTTTAACTGGGGCCTGTGGGACCTGTGCTACCGTCATCCCAAGTCGAAGGTCCAGGGGCGGCGGGACAAGGTCAACGGCACGGTGACGCTGAAGCCCGAGCAGTACGCGGCGAACCTCGAGAAGATCGTCACGCGACTCAAGAGGACCGGGGCGAAGCTGATCTGGGCCCACACCACGGTCGTGCCGAAAGGCGAGGCCGGGCGGTTCGTCGGCGACGACGTGAAGTACAACGCCGTCGCCGCGGCCATCATGACCAAACACGGGATTGTGATCAACGACCTGCATACGCTGTCCAAGGGCTTCGGGCCGTCGTTGTTCGTCGCGCCGGGCAACGTGCACTTCACGCGCGCCGGCTCGACCAGGCTCGCGGCGCAGGTCGTCAAGGCCATCGACACGGCGCTGGCGGCGGGCAAGGCGGCCCCGCAGACAAGCGGGCGCGAGTTCTATCTCGCCCCCGACGGCGACGACGCGAATCCGGGTACGAAGGCCAGACCCTTTGCCACACTGGCCCGGGCGCGCGACGCGGTGCGCGAGGCGAAGAAGGCGGCAGCCGGACCGATCACGGTCATTCTCCGCGGCGGAGCGTATCACCTGTCGAAGACCGTTGTGTTCTCGCTGGCCGATTCCGCTCCGGCCGGCTGCACCATCACGTACGCGGCGGCTCCAGGCGAGACGCCCGTCCTGACCTCGGGCGTCCGGATAACCGGCTGGAAGAAGCTCACCGCCGCCCCGGCGGGCCTGCCGGCCAGGGCGGCCGATCACGTCTGGGTCGCCGACGTGCCCAAGGGCCTGGCGCTGTTCCGGACGCTGTACGACGGGGCGAAGCGCCTGCCCCGCGCATCGGTGGGCTTTTGCCCCGCCTCGGACCCCAAGGGCAAGAAGGGCTACCCCGTCGTCAACGAGAACTACCACGTGCTCCGCAAGCTGGCGTTTCCCGCCGGCGTGTTGCGGGCCTGGCCCAACCTGTCCGACGTCGAGGTCGTCATCCGTCCGCACAACGCGTGGGTCATGAACATCCTGACCCTCGAGTCCGTCGACGAGAAGGCGGGGATGGCGATGACGACCCTGCCCGGTACGTACGCGCTGAACCGCCCCGTTAACGTCAGGCCCGGCCAGATCGCCGCATGGGTCCAGAACGTCCTGGAAGGCCTCGACGCACCGGGCCGATGGGCCGTCAACTCGAACGAGGGCAAGCTCTACCTCTGGCCCACCGGCGACCGCCCGGGCGAGAACATCATGGCCCCGCGCCTGACCGAACTTATCCGCATCGAGGGCGATATCGACGTGCCGGGCCCGACCGACACGCCCGTCCGCGGCCTGGTCTTCAAGGGCCTGACATTCTCGCAGGCCGACCGGGGCACGTGGACGGCCCGCGACGCGGGAATCCAGCACGACTGGGAGATGGTCGACAAGGCCGACGCCCTGGTCCGCTTCCGCGGGGCCGAGGACTGCCAGATCGTCGACTGCACCTTCACCAACAGCGGAGGCTCGGCCGTCCGGCTGGACCTGCACTGTCAGCGCAACCGTATCGCCCGCAATCACATCTCGGATATCGGCGGCGCGGGCGTGCTGATGATCGGCTACGGACCGGGCACGAAGGACGTCAACAAGGGCAATACCGTGGTCGACAACCACATCCACGACATCGGGAAGTTGTGGTGGCATTCCCATGCGATCGTCGCGTGGCAAAGCGGGTCAAACCGGATCGCCAACAACTACATCCATCATTGCCCCCGCAAGGCCGTCTGCCTCAGCGGCGTCAGGCCCGGGTTCTTCTGGGAGGGGCGGAAGAACCGCCGCGAATGCTCGCGAACGATCCGCCGCCACGAAGTCGGCGACAAGAGCAAGTGGGCTGACATCCTGCCCTTCCTCCACACGCGCAACAACGTCGTGGAGCACAACGAGATCCATCACGTTCTCCAGATGCTCGGCGACGGGGCGGCGGTTAACGTCTCGGGGGCGGGCAAGGGCAACGTCATTCGCCGCAACTACATCCACGATATCGAGAACCCCGGCTGTGCCTCGTGCATCCGCACCGACGACGCGCAGGCCGGCACGCTGATCGAGGAGAACATCGTCTTCCGCGCGAGGATCGGCGGGATTACCCCCAAGTGGGAGAACCACTTCGTCAACAACTTCCTGATCGACGTGGGCCCCGGAGGCGATGCGATCCACACGGCGGGCAAGTGGGGGCCGTTCGGCACGTCGCGGATCGAGCGGAACATCCTGATCAGTTCCGGCAGGGACAGGCGATTCTGGGGCGGCTTCCGGGCCGAGCACGCAGGCAAGCTGTCCGGCTGCACGATCGATCGGAACATCTACTTCCGCCCGGCCGCGGCGTCGCAGGCCGATACGCCCAAGGAGGCCTTCCTGGCCGCCCTGCGAGCCCGCGGCCACGACGCGAACAGCCATTACGGCGATCCGATGTTCGTCGCCCCCGCCAAGGGCGACTTTCGTTTCCGCCCGGGCTCGCCCGCGGTCAAGCTGGGCATCCGCCCGCTGGATCTGACCACCGTGGGCCTGACCGGGGACTTCCCAAAGCGATTCAAGCCCCGCACCGCTCCCGCCCCCAGACGCTAGCCGGAAGCGAACGCAGGCATTTGGGGCTTCGGGAATCGGCGGGATTGTGGTATGATTTTCGATTCATTCAGTCCGGGAGTTGACCGGACTGACGGGGCAAACCGAACGACCGCATGCAGGAAGGTACGGCATGAGTTTCATAGACTGGTTCAGGAGGAAGGACAGCCGCCGCGTGACCCGCACGGCCGAGGCGCCGGCGGCAAGGCTCGAGGCCCTCGAGCCGCGCCTGATGCTCGACGGGGCGATCGAGCCGGTCGTGCCGATGGCTATCGACTACATCGGCGCCTCGCTGCCGTCGTGGTGGTTCACGTCGTACCAGGTCACGGGGGCCGCGGCCATGACCGCACTGGCCGATACGGGCGCCAATGTCGTGGCCCTGACGCCTACGTGGTATCAGGACACCGTCCAGTCCGACACGATCTTCCCGCACACGCTCAAAACCGCCAACGACACGGGGCTGGCGTCGATGATCACGCAGGCCCACAACGACGGGCTGGCCGTCGTGCTCAAGCCGCACGTGGACGTCTGGTCCGGCGCGTGGCGGGGCACGATCGCCCCGGGCGACGTCGACGCGTGGTTTGCCTCCTACCAGAACTTCATCGTCCACTACGCCGAGATCGCCCAGGCAGGCGGCGCAGAGTTTCTGGTTGTCGGCACGGAACTGGCGGGCCTCAGCGGCGCGGCCCATCTCGCCGCATGGCAAGGTGTGATCGACGCCGTCGAGGCGGTCTACAATGGCGAGCTGATCTACGCGGCCAATCACGACGAGTACGCCAACGTCTCGTTCTGGGGCGAGGTCGACACGATCGGCGTCAACGCGTACTTCGACCTGGGCCAGGGCGCCCCGGCCGCCGGCGCATCCTATGACGATATCCTGGGCGCGTGGGACGAGTACGTGACGGCCCTGACCGACTGGCGGACGGCCAACCGCCCGGGCCAGGACGTCATGTTCACCGAGATCGGCTATCGGAGCATCACCGGGGCGCACATTCGCCCGTGGGAGTCGTCGCGGGCCGGCGCGGTCAATCAGCAGGCCCAGGCCGACTGCTATCGCGCCGCGCTGGAGACGTGGCACGACGTGAGTTGGCTTGACGGCATGCTGTGGTGGACCTGGCCGGTGGACCTGGCCCAGGACGTCGGCGGCGACGACGCGACGACCGGCTACAGCCCGTCGGGCAAGGCGGCCGAGGCGGCCCTGCGCCAATACGCCTCACGCCTGGACCTGCCCGACCTGATCGTCTCATCGACGACCGCCGACCGGACCACCGTCCTGGCGGGCCAGACCATCACCGTCCAGGTCACCACGACGAACGTCGGCGACGGTCTGGCGGCCCCCGACCCGGCCGGCGTGCTGACCACGGGCCTGTACCTGTCCGACGCGCTGGACTTCGGCCCCGGGGCGCCGCTGGCGGGAGAGCAGGGCACGGAGGATTACACGCACCTGCACCCGGGCGAGAGCCAGACGGCCACCTTCACCATTACCGCGCCGACGGCGCCGGGCAAGTACTACCTGGCCGCGATGGCCGACACGACCACCGTGGTGGCCGAGAAGAACCGCGAGAACAACAACTGGGGCACGTTCGTCGAGATCAACGTCCAGGAGGCGCCGGTGGTCACCGCACCGATCGCCAACGTGGCCGTCGACGCCAACGCCGCACCGACCGGGATCAACCTGTGGAACCACTTCGACGACCCGGACGTGACCGGCAGCACGTACCAGTTCGTCTGCTCGCTCGGAACGTTCGTCATCCACTTCTTCGACGCCGCGACACCGATTACGGTCGCGAACTTCATCGCCTACGCCGACGCCGGCGACTACGTCAACACCTTCGTTCACCGCTCGGTCCCGGGCTTCATCATCCAGTTCGGCGGGTACACGTTTACCGACCTGGCCGGCCTGCTCGATATCATCTCGCGCGGCGAGATCACCAACGAGCCGGGCATCTCGAACAGGCGCGGCACGATCGCGATGGCCAAGATCGCCGACCAGCCCAACAGCGCCACCAGCGAGGCCTTCGTCAACCTCGCCGACAACAGCGCCAATCTGGACGCCCAGAACCAGGGGTTCACGGCGTTCGGCGAGGTCCTGTGCGACGGCATGACCGTGCTGGACCGCATTGCCGCCGTCCAGCGCTGGAACGCCGGCGGGGTCTTCACCGACCTGCCGCTGATCGGCTTCACCGGGCAGGGCGACATCGCCCAGCAGCACCTGGTGAGCTTCCAGTCGATCACGCGCGTGGCGGAGTTGAGCTTCGAGGTGGTGGGCAACACGAATCCCTCGCTGGTGGCGCCGACGATCAATGCCGCCGGCGGACTGGTATTGACCTACGCCCGGGGCGTCGGCGGGACGGCGCGGATCACCGTCCGCGCCACCGACCTGTGCGGTGCGACGGTCCAGACGAGCTTCAACGTGACGGTCACCGCCCCGGCGCCGGACCTGACGGTCCAGTTCGTCAACGTGGGCCTGCCGGCCCCGGCGGCGGGGGGCAACATGGGCCTGGTGCAACTGCGGTTGGGCAACGGCGGCAACGGCGCGGCGATCGGCATGATGGGCGTGGAACTGTGGGCCTCGGGCGACGGCGACCTGGCAACGCCCGGCGACGACTACCTCATCTCCACCGTAAACGCCTACGCGTACGTCCAGCCGGGCGGCACGGGCGGGGTCTACGCCTTCGTCACCGTCCCCGGAACGATACCCGCGGGCGTATACGATCTGGTCGCCGTCGTGGACACGGGCAACGCGATCGCCGAGCACAACGAGACCAACAACACCGCCGTCCTGCCCGGCGGGTTCGAGATGGCCAATCCCGACCTGACGGCGGGATTCGCGGCGATCAGCCTGCAGGCGTCCACGATTGCCGGCGCCACCGGCACCGCCCGCCTGACGATGACCAACGCCGGACAGGTCATCGCGCGCGGCCGCGCCGACGTGCAACTGTGGGCCACCGCGGACGGAGACGTCACCGACGGCGTGGGCGACTACCTGCTGACCACGCTGGCCGGCCAATACGTCTATCTCCAGCCCGGGGCGTCGATGACGTACTACGCGTCATTCGCCCTGCCGCCCGGGATGGCCGCCGGCGACTACCGCCTCCTGGTCGTCGCCGATTCAGGCAACGACATCGCCGAAAGCGACGAGACGAACAACACGGCCCTGAGCGCCGGGCAGTACCAGGTGCGGGAGGCGTTCGTGGACCTGGCCGGGACGTTCGGCAACGTGTGGCTGGCCAACGCCGTGCTCGCCGGACAGCGCCTCTTCGGTTTCGTGCCGATCAACGTCGCCAATCTGGGCAACGTGGCCCTTCCGGCGGGTCAGAGGCTGGACATCGCCCTGGTCGCCCGCGAGACGACCACGAATGCCGAGGTGGTCCTGGCCAACCTGACCAACCAGTACGCCGCCTCCCTGGGCGCGGGGGCGACGAGGCCGTTCTTCGCAATGGTGATGCTCAACAACGGCCTGCCCGCGGGTCAATACGAACTGCGGGCCGACATCGTGCCCCAGGGCGGCCTGGTCGAGAGCGACGCGACCAACAACGCGGTGACTCTCGACGGGGACGGCAATCCGGTGGGCATCACCGCGGCGCCGGCGTTTGTGGACCTGGAGGCGGGGCTGGGCAACGCGACGCTGCCCGCCCAGGTCGTCTCCGGCGACGGGACGCGGATCTACCTGCCCGTAACGGCGACCAATCGCGGCAACGTCTCGGTGCCTCTCGGCACGGTGATCACCGTCGAGGTCCACGCCCGCAAGGCCGGTTCGCCCGACGTCCAGGTCGCCGTCGCCGCCAACCAGTCCATCGCTTATCTCGGGGCGGGCTTCGCGCGGTCGTTCTACATCTCCGTCCTCCTGCCGGCGGGGATGGATGCCGGCCAGTACCAACTCGTGGGCAAGGTGGACACCACCGACGCGCTGGCCGAGAGCGACGAGACCAACAACGCCGCCGCGACCGCGCAGACCATCGACGTTCAGCGCGGCTGGGTGGACCTGACGGGCAGGTTCGGCCGTCGCCTGCTGGCCGACCAGGTCACGGCCGGTCAAACCCTGTTCGCCCTCATACCGATCAACATCACGAACCTGGGCAACGTCGCCCTGCCGCTGCTGCAGCAGGTGGACATCACGATCTCGATCCGCGACACGACCACCAACGTCGAGACCGTGTTGATCACGCTGACCAACCAGTATCTCATCGGCCTCGGCGCGGGGGCCACGCGGCAGCTCTGGGCGTTCGCGTACCTCCCGGCGGGCATCCCTGCCGGCACGTACGACCTGCTGGCCGACATCACCCCGCTGGGCGGCCTGACCGAAGAGTCGGCCGCCAACAACCGCGTGGAGGTCGACGAAGGCGGCGACCCGGTGACCGTCACGGCTGTCCCGTAACGGCGCCGTGTCCGCCAACCGAGGTGAGCGGATGGGTGCCGTGGGCTGCGGAGCAACCACGTTGCGCCGATCTTGCGCGGCGTG
>CAZVEV010000056.1:14981-26232 GCA_964625865.1 uncultured Planctomycetaceae bacterium
GCCGCCCCCCCCCCGGCACCCGCCGGCGCGCCCTACGTATTCACGTCGTCGAACGTCGCGCCGGTGGGAGGTCTACCGGCCGCCTTGCAGGCGGCGATCAGGAGGTTGACGTAGTGGTCGGTGATGGGCGGGCCGTCGAGGCCGAGGCGCCGGGCCATCGCGGCGACCGCCTGCTCGCGCGGGGCCTCGATTTCCACGAAGCATCCGAGAAGGGGCAGTTCGTCCAGTTCGACAAGGCCGTCGTCCAAGCGGTAGCTGGCCCGGCGCTTCTGGACGGTAAACGTGGGCGCCAGCCCCATCGCGTCCAGGACGGCCTGCACGCCGGGCCCGTCATCGAGCCGGGCCTGCACTTCGTGGCGGACCTTGACGCGGGTTGACGTGCGGGCGGTGGCCTTGGCCGTCAGGAGCGGGCGGGTGTCCACCGGCGCCGCGCCGCGACGCAGGCACCGCGTGTGGCGAATCCGCAGGCCGCAGTCGCGCCCCAGCAGCATCCCGTCCGATGTGTCGAAGTACCGGTCGGTCTGGAGGACCGTCGCGATGTACTCGGCCCCTTCGCGCCGCAGGGCCCGCCGGACGGCGGAGTGCGAGGCGACCGCAAACTTGGCTTCTATCTCGTGGGCCATCCGACGCATCATAGCCCGCAGGCCGGGCAGTGCAAAGGGCGGTGTTCGGAGGGGACTGGCCCTGGCGGATGTAGTAACCGGTAGCCCGTAGTCGGCGGTCCAGGGTCCAGGCCGGTTAGGTTGTTTGCCGAATAGAAGGTCACATTTCTGAAAACAGACTTACGTTCCACGGAGGCGATGTTGATACAATGGTGCAACTGTTACGTGCCCGTGGCCTTGCGTTTGTCTCGGGGCCTGACCGAGAAGAGGACGGCACGACCGGGGCTGTTCTGCGAGACCCGGACGGCAATGCGATCTACTTTGATACGTAGCATGGTGACTGCTGCCGGCCCGCGGTCCGGTGGAAGGAGATGGATGATGGCTGAGCGGAAGATCGGACGGCGCAGCGTGATGAAGAAGTCGGTCCTCGCCTCGGCCGCCGCGGCTGCGGCGCTGACGCTCGAGGAACGGATCCTGCTGGCGGCGAAGGACGCGGCGCCGATCACGCCGGCCAAGCCCGTCAAAGGCAAGGTGCCCACGGGAAGGATCGGCAAGCTCGAGATCAGCCGGATGATCCTGGGGGGTAACCTGGTCAGCGGCTACTCGCACAGCCGCGACCTGGTGTACGTCTCGGCCCTCATGAAGCAGTACAACACCGAGAAGCGCATCCTCGACACGATGGAACTGTGCGAGAGCCACGGGATCAACGCGTTCCTGTCGAACCCCACGCCGCACACGCTGAAGATGACGAGCACGTACTGGAAGCAGCGCGGCGGGAAGATGAAGTGGATCGTCGACTGTCGCCCGGACCCCCGGGACATCGCGGGGCACATGAAGCCGATCTTCGACGCCGGGGCGGCGGCCGTCTACGTCAACGGCCACTGGGCCGAACGCTGGGTCAAGCAGGGCAAGCGAGACGAGTTCCAGGAGTTCATCGACGTGGCGCACACCAACGGCGTGCCCGGCGGCGTGGGCGGACACCTGCTCGACGTGCCTGTGGCCATCGAAAAGGCGGGCATCAAGCCGGACTTCTACATGAAGACGCTGCACAGCAAGAAGTACTGGTCCGCCCAGGCCAAGAAGGAACACGACAACATCTGGTGCCGCAAGCCCGAGGAAACCATCGCGTTCATGAAGAACGTCACCGCCCCGTGGATCGCCTACAAGACGCTGGCCGCCGGGGCGATCAACCCGTCGGTCGGGTTCAAGTACGCCCTGCAGAACGGCGCCGACTTCCTGTGCGTCGGCATGTTCGACTTCCAGGTGGCCACCGACGTGCGAATCCTCAACGGAATCTTCATCCGGGGCATCAAGCGCGAGCGGCCCTGGAGAGCATAGGAGTGATGCGAGCGTGAGCACACAGATCAAGTTTGGCAGCAAGTCGTCGATCATCTTCGGCGCGGTGTTCGGAGCCGTGGGCCTGGTGGTCGCCGGGTTCGGCGTTAATGAACTCACCCAGGCCGACGCCAGCGCGTCGTGGCCTTCGGTGGCCGGCACGGTGGTCTCCAGCCAGGTCAAGAAGTCGACCTCCTCGCGCGGAACCGGACGGAAACGCCGCCGGTCGACCAGTCACAGTGCGTCAATCGTCTACGAATACACCGTCGACAGCAGAAAGCATACCGCCAAACGCGTGTCCTTCGGCGCCACCAGTTCCAGCGCGAGTTCGGCCAGGGAAATCGTCAGCCGCTATCCGAAAGGCAAGGCGGTCACCGTCTACTACGACCCGGCCGATCCCGAGCGGGCCGTTCTGGAACCGGGCACGAGCGGGGGAACGTACATCCCGCTCGGCGTGGGCGTGGTATTCGCCGCGATCGGGGGCTACATGGCCGTCGGGGGCCTGCTGGTCAGAAAGAAGCGCCTCGCAGCCGCCGCCGGGGACGATGACGCAGTGGCGACTCAGTAGAGATCGTTCTCCCGCGTGCCGCGCTTACGGTCTTGCGGCAGCTCGCCACGGATGGGCATACGGCCCGATCTGATCGACGGGGATCGGCTCGAACAGGATGCGGCGCAGTTGCGGGCTGCGGGGGGCGGCGATCTGTTTCAGGATCGCGCCGGCGTCAGAGGGCGTCTCGATCGTCGCGTTCAGGCCCGTTCGCTGGATGCCTCCATCGCGAATGAGGATCTGCTTGCAGCCTGCGAACACGTTGCGGGTCGCGAAGCTGATGTCCGGGTCGTCCTTTATCCGGGCCAGGTCCGGATAGCGCGCCACGTGCGCCGGATCGGCCGCCTGGGGCCAGAAACTCCGAGTCCGGTCCAGCCAGCGGTTGCGCCCCCAGCGCGAGTAGCTGATGGCGGCGGGACAGTCAACAAAGACGTTGTTGTCGACCAGGTTCCCCTTGCCCCCGTGGATCTGCACCCCGCCGAACAGCCGCGAGCCGCACCGCTCGAAGATGTTGCCGTACACCCCCACGCTCGAGATCATGTCGTCCAGCCGCACGCCGGCGGCCCCGCAGTGCGTCCCGCCGCGAATGTCGCTCCAGCGGTTCCACCGGATGATCACGCCCCGATACGTCGGATTGCCCCACATATCCACGCCGCCCTGGTCGTCGGACTCCCGCACGACGTGGCGAATCACGTTCAGTTCGATGACCTGGTCGCTGCCCTCGACCCGCATCGCCGAGGACGGCATGCGTTCGAAGAGGCAGTGCGCCACGCGATTGCCGCACCCCCCCCGCACCAGCAGCACCGCCGGCGTGTAGGTCCGCTTGTAGCGGGAGATGTCGGTGACGGTGCAGTTCTCGACGAAGTGCTCGCCCCGTGTGAGCGTCTTGAGATCACCGCCGAGCACCCGCATGCCCCCGCATCCCAGCGTGTGCATCGTGCAGCCGAAGATGCCGTGACGCTTCCCGCCGCTTACCGTAATCGCGTCGCCCCCGAGCCGTCGCAACGTGCAGCCGGCGATGAGACAGTCGCCGCCGCCTTTGACGTGCACGCCGTCGCCACGGGCGTCCTGGAACGTCAGGCCAAGCAGCACGACGTGCCGGACGTCCTGCATGCTGACGAATGGCTTGGCCAGGAGGCTGAGTCGCGTGGGGGCCCTGGCCGGCTCGATGCCTTTGGGCCCAAGCCAGTAGACCGTCGCGGTCCGCCGGTCGAGGTACCACTCGCCGGGGCTGTCCAACTCGCGGAAGACGTTCTCAGCGCGGTAGCGCCGGTTCGCGCGATAACCGTAGCGCGAATACGGCGGCGCCAGCGTGAACGACCGTGCCGTCGCGTCGATCTGCGCCACCTTCTGGTATTCCTCGTACCACTCGCGGCCCCAGTACCCGTACAGCCGGACGTCCGGCTCGTCCCGCCACGTGCCCGGGCGATCCTCGACGTACTGGAACCGGCCCCTCTTGTCGAGAATCTTCCCGGTCTTGACGAAGCCGGTGTTCGGCCAGCGGGCCAGCGTCTGGGGCATGCCGCTGCAGTACAATTCAGGCCGCTTCCGCAGGGCCGTCGCGTCGCCCAGGTCCACCACGCCGAGGGCCTTGAGGCTCGCCTCGACTACGCGCGCCCGGACGGCCGGGGCAAGCTGCGCGCGAAGCTTGGCGTCGGAGATCGGCCGCCACCTCGAAATGCGGATCCCGCCGTCAAACACGGGAGACTGGCCGGCGGCGGCCTGGTAGACGATCGGCGCCTCGGCCGTGCCCGAGTCCTCGGCCGTCAGCGCGAACGTCTCGGTTACTGGATAGACCCCGCCCCGAACCATCACGCGCACCCCGCCGGGGGGCAGCTTCCCGCCGCGCGCCTTCTTCATCGCCCGAATCGCGTCGCGGGCGGCCGTCAGCGACGTCAGCGGCCTGGCAGCCGCCCCGTCGCCGCCCGGCTTGCCTTCCGGAGCCACGTGCAGCACGGCCGCACGGGCCGGCAGCGTGGGCAGCTTCGCGCGATGCTCGGCTGGATCGTCAGGGGCCAGCCCCTTCCGAACGCGCTCAGCCCGGGCGATCTTTCGCCGCGCCACGTCGCGGTGAACCGGCGGCATCGCCACGTCGCCGGCCAACTGCTTCCACGCCGCAGCCGCCCCGGCAGCGTCCTTCCGCGCCAGGGCCGTCTCGGCCAGCCCCAGCAGCGCCAAGCTTCGCTCGTACTCGGCCGCCGTCTTGTCGACCGAGACCTTTCGGAACCCCGCCCTTGCCGCATCGAGCCGCCCTCCAGCCAGGTCGGCGGCCGCTTCCTCCAGAGCCCGCGCGCCCGGCCGCTGCGGCACCTTGGCGGCGCCGACGGAGAACAGCGCCGCGACAACCACAGAGATCATGGCAAACACCGACGCGTCGATTCGTCTCATCGTTCATTCCTCGAAACCGAGATACCCCCGGCGGTCCTGGGCCTGCCGCCCTCGCAGGCGTGCCCGATGATTGTACCCGGGACGCGGCCACGCGAGAAGCGGCGATGCACGACGGACCGTTGACAGCCGGGAGGGCCGAGTGACAATGGGCTGCGACGTCAGAGAGGTTCGACACGCATGATCTATAAACAATGCGGGCATCGGGCTGCCCCGACCAGTCCATCTTACCGAACGATGGGGCTTCTGGCCCTCGTGACGGCGGTGATGATCGGCGGCTGCGCGGCCCGGACGGCGCCGGCGGCGGAGGGCTTCGCGGCCCGGCGCAGGAGCCGCAAAGAGCGTGTAGAGCGGATGATGCGGCGGATACTGGACCCTCCCAAGGGGACGAAGTTCGGCGCGTTCCCCGATCAGGTGGACCTCCAGTTTGCGATGGCGTCCTTCTGGCTGGGCCAGCGCGTACCGGAGGGCAACCAGGCCGTCCGCCGCGCGTATGCGAAGGTGCTCAAGGGCACTGACGAAGTGCCGGGCGGCAAAGCAATGACGCCTGCGCTGGCCTACACCCAGAAATGGCGGCTCATGCGGCTGTGGCTGCGCCTGTACGTCTTCTTCGGCGACACCGGCACCGTCGCCCGGGGCCGACTCGACGCCGATGCCCAGGCGAAGATGCTCGACCTGTTCTGGAACTATGCCGCCGCAACCAGCACGGTTCGTCGGGCCCGGCGCGAGATGGTCTGGCACATCCAGAACAGCGAGAACCACGACATGATGGACCTGAGCAGCGCGTTCCTGTGCGCCCAGGCCCTCAAGAACGCCCCGGCCTACCGGGACCGCAAGCTCCCCGACGGCCACACGCCCAAGGAACACTATGACGCGTGGACCGCCTACTACAAGCTCTACTGCGACGAGCGGGCCAGGGGTGGCCTGTTCGTCGAGATCTCGCCTATCTACGGCAAGTACTTCCTGCCCGAGTTGATGAATATCGGCGACCTGGCCGAAGACCCCGTGCTCCGCAAGAAGGTCCACATGCTGCTGACGGTGGTCTTTGCCGACTGGGCCGTCGACCAGGTGGGCGGGATCCGCGGCGGGGGCAAGACCCGATCCTACCAGGGAGGCTACTCGCGCAGGGGCCTTTCGGACTCCTGGAACCTGATGGTCCGCACGTTCCTCGATACCGCGAGCGACTGGGAACGCAGCAGCGATGGGAACTACACGCACAACTACAACCTTGTACTCGGCACGTCCTCGTACCGCATGCCCGATGTCGTGATGGACCTGGCATCCAGCGCCGAGGCGCGGGGCGAGTACGTCTACACTTCGGTAAGGCCGGCAAAGTCGGCCCCCACGCCCGACGGCGAGGGGGCGCGCAAGGGCTACTGGATGGACGCGGCGGACCCCCGCTGCCTGCGGTACAGCTACGTCACGCCGCACTACGTTCTCGGTGGGTTCATGCTCGATCCCTCGGTCGAGTACGCGGCCATCAACTCGCAGAACCGCTGGTCGGGCATCGTCTTCGCCACGGGCCCCGATGCCCGGGTGTTCCCGCAGTGCGTGGGCCTGCGAAACGGCAAGACGTACAACCAGCATCTCGCCGTGCAGCACGAGAATGTGATGATCGTCCAGAAGAACCGCAGGGCCAAGCGGGCAGGCGACATGCGAGTCTACTTCGCTCGGGGCATGAAGAAGCGATTCGTCGAGCGCGACGGGTGGGTTGCGGGCAAGGAGGGACAGGCCTACCTCGCGGTGCGCCCGCTGGATCGTCCGACGGCCCCGGACAAACGGGGCTACACCTGGGACGATGCGAACTGGCTCCGCTGTCGGGATGACTTCGCCCCCGTCGTCTTCGTCGCCGGCCTCGAGAAGCACCACCGAACGCTCGATGAGTTCCTGACCCACGTGCGGTCCCACGAGTTCTCATTCCGCAGCGGCCTGCTGACGTACTCGCTGTCCGCTGCCGGCTCAAAGCGCACCACGCTGACGATGGACATCGAGGCACAGAAGGGGCTGCCTGAAGTCAACGGCCGTGCCGTCGATCTCAGGCCGCGGCGCACGTTCGACTGTCCCTACCTCCAGTCCGAACGCGGCAGCGGCGTGATCACCATCTCCTTCCGCGGCCGCAAGCTCGTGCTCGACTTCGTCAAGACGCAGGAGACCAAGGAGTGAGGAGGCCACGGGTGCATCCCATCTGAGTAGGTAGCGTAGGCGGAGTGCCGCCATCTGGACCGCGGCCCGGCGCCGCCCATGCCCCGCAGGTGCAACACTGAATGGGCATGTCGTGTATTAGGCCACGGCTTCAGCCGTGGTGTTCGGGGCAGACCAACCGCCAGATCAGCCCGTTTGACGGGCTTCGGTCAGAACGCCGATGTGGGCAAGCCCGTGGAACGGGCTGATGGCCTTCCTGTCCCATCCCGGGGCACCACGGCTGAAGCCGTGGCCTAATACACGGCCGTTCATTGTTGCCCCACCTACTCAGGTGGGATGCACCCGGTCGCCCACTCCACCGGCCGAACTGGATTGCTCCCGACATGTGCAACTCCTATCCTATAGGATGACAGGAGAAGGGAGCATGACAATCACATTTCGCACTGCCGCTGCCGTGCTGGCCTTGACCACCATCGGTCTGCCCACCGGTCGATGCACTGCGGCCGAGAGCGCTCGCGACGTGCTGTGCAAGCGATTGGCCCGCCAGTATGGGCTGCGGTATCTCGTCTTTGCCGAACGGGCGCACAACGGGCGCGGGAAGGTCGGCGACGGACACTGGTACGCGAACCTCGGCTACTACGCCCGGGACCCGCAGAAGAAGGCGTACAGTTCCGGCGGATCGCTGCGCAAGCTCGATCTGCTCACGGGCAAGAGCACGGTCCTGCTCGAGGACGGCGGCGGGACGGTTCGCGATCCGGCGGTGCATTACGACGGCAAGACGATCCTGTTCAGCTATCGCAAGGCCGGCAGGGGCGTCTTTCACCTGTACGAGATCCAGTCTGACGGCAGCGGGCTGCGACAACTCACCGGCGGCATCTACGACGACATCGAGCCGTGCTGGCTTCCGAATGACTGGATCATGTTCGTCAGCGGACGGGCCCGCCGCTACGTCAACTGCTGGGTCACCCAGGTCGCCACGCTGTACACGTGCGATCGCAACGGGAAGAAGATCCGCCAGATCTCGGCCAACATCGAACACGACAACACCCCCTGCGTCCTGCCGGACGGGCGAGTGGTCTTCCAGCGATGGGAGTATGTCGACCGCAGCCAGGTCCACTATCACCACCTGTGGAGCGTCAATCCGGACGGTACGGGGCAGATGGTGTACTTCGGCAACCAGCGGCCGGGCGGCGTGTTTATCGACCCCCAGCCGATCCCCGGCTCGGACCGGATCGTGTTTGTCAACTCGCCCGGACACGGGCGGGCCGAGCACGCCGGGGCGGTCTGCACCGTGACCGATCGCAACGGACCCGACGATCCCAACGGGATCCGCCCCATTCACAAGGCGAGGAACCTGCGCGATCCGTGGGCGCTGTCGGACAAGGACTTCCTGGCCGCGGTTGGCAAGAGCCTGGTGCACCTGTCCGTGTCAGGACAGATGACCACGCTCTATACCCACAACGGCGCGGAACTGAACGAGCCGCGCCCGCTGATGCCGCGCAAACGCGAGCGCATCATCCCCAGCCGCGTCGACCTGTCCAAGACCACCGGCACGCTGATCCTGACCGACGTAACGGTCGGGCGCAACATGGGGGGCGTCACGCCGGGCCAGATCCGCAAGCTGCTGGTCCTGGAATCGCTGCCCAAGCCGATCAACTACACCGGCTCGATGGAGCCGATGAGCTATGGCGGGACCTTCACGCTGGAGCGAGTGCTCGGCACGGTGCCTGTCGAGGCCGACGGGTCGGCCCACTTCGACGTGCCGGCCAACCGGGCGCTGATCCTGATCGCGCTGGACAAGGAGGGCAAGGCGGTCAAGCGCATGCAGAGTTTCCTCTCGGTCATGCCGGGCGAGGTCACCAGTTGCCTCGGCTGCCACGAGGACAGGCAAACGGCGCCGGACCGCGTCAAGACGGGCAAACTCCACGCGATGAAGCGCCCGCCGAGCGCGATCTCCCCCGTGCCCGGCATCCCGGACGTCATCGACTATCCGCGCCACATCCAGCCGATCCTCGACAAGCACTGCGTCAAGTGCCACTCCCCCGCCAAGCGCGACGGGGGTGTCATCCTGACCGGCGACCACGGCCCGGTCTATTCGCACAGCTACTACACGCTCAGCGCGACCTACCAGTTCTCCGACGGGCGCAACATGCCCAGGAGCAACTACCCGCCGTACGGACTCGGCGACGCGGCGAGCCCGATCATGAAGATGCTTCGCGGTGAGCATCACAAGGTGCGGCTGAGCGATCATGAAGTGGAGATGATCCGTCACTGGATACACTGCGGCGCGCCGTATCTGGGCACGTATGCGGCGCTGATTCAGGGCATGATCGGCAGCACGGGATACGAGCGGTCTCACTTCACGGCCGTCGACACGCGGATCCTCAAGAGCGAGAAGGTCCGGCGCGCGGGGGAGGTCATCAAGCGTCGCTGCGGCAAATGCCACGTCGGCGTGCGCACTATCCCGAAGCATCCGGCCGACTGGGGGCAGGGGACGAAGCTGATCCAGCCTCTCCGCGCCTGGAAGGCCAAGCAGAAGGACAACCGAGCCGTCTGGCGCTTCCAGCAGCACATCCTGTACAACCTGACTCGCCCGGAGCAGTCGGTGCAACTGCTGGCCCCCCTGGCCAAGGCGGCCGGCGGATACGCCGCGTGTCGCCAGACCACCAAGACGGGCAAGCCGAGCGACAAGCCCGCATCCGTCTTCAAATCGAAGGACGATCCGGACTACCAGACGCTGCTGGCCGCGATTCGGGACGCCAAGGCCCTGCACGACTCGGACCCGCGTTGGGACACGCCCGGCTGGAAGGCCCCGCCGGAGTACATCCGCGAGATGAAGCGCCATGGGATTCTGCCCGAGACGTTTGACCGGGAAAGCGACCCGTTCGATCCGTACGAGACCGACAGGCGATACTGGGACGTCGTCTGCGGGCATCACCCGCCGGGCAAGGAGCCGACGCTCCACGCCAATCCGCGTATCCGTGCCATGTGCCTGCGCGGGACGCTGACCCCTGACGGGGATCCGCCGCGGCTGGAGTGCGCCAGTTTGACCACGGGCAAGCCGGCGACCTGCTCCAAGGCGATCGCGGCGTATCCCGCTCGCCTGGCCAACGACGGCATGGCCAACGACACCGACCGCTACTGGGCGATGGACGTCGCTGGGGGCGATCCGGCGTGGTGGCAGGTGGACCTGGAAACCCCGACTGCCGTCGGCCGCGTGGTCGTCGTCGCCTACTACGGCGACAGGCGAGTCTACGGCTTCACCGTGGAGACGTCGGTCGACGGCAAGACATGGCAGATGGCCGCCGACATGCGCCGCAACAAGGCCCCCTCCACGGCCCGGGGCTACACCTGCACGTTCGCGCCCAGGCCGACGCGATACATCAGGGTCACCCAGACGAGCAACTCCGCCAACACCGGCCGCCACCTGGTGGAAGTGATGGCGTTCGCGAAGTAGGTTGGGGTCAGACGGTCCAATCGGCGAGTTTCAGGGCGCGGATGCGTTTGAACTCTCGCGTATTGTGGGTAACGAGGGTTCCGCCGTGAGTCAGAACGGTCGCAGCGATGATCAGGTCGTTGGGCCCCACGGGCGTGCCCTTGCGCTCCAGGTCGTTTCGGATCTTGGCGTATGCAACGGCCGCGTCGCCGCAGAACGGGACGACCGTCAGCGGAAACAGGAGTTGCCCCACCGCGGCGGCGGCCTTGCGGGGGGCGGAACTCTTAAGGGCCCCCAGGAGCAGTTCCGCCTTGACGATTGCAGGCACGACGATGTCTTCGGGACGGTGCTGTTCGAGATGTCCCCGCACGGGCGAATCAGGCTTTCTGAGTGCGAAGATGCACGTGTCAGTGTCGAGGAAGTACTTCACAGGATCTCTCTGGGTGCGTCGTCGGACAATTCACCTTGCGGGGGCCTGGCCAGGTCGGTCTCGGCCAGCGAGCCGAAAACGCCGAAGTACCCCTCGGGCCAGGTCTCGCCCATCGCACCGATGAGCCTGTTGCGCACCCACCGCGAGATGGACGTGTCAGCCATCTTCGCCGCCGATTCGATCTTCTTCAGGAGATCGTCGTCGATGTAGAGATTCAGTTGCGGCATTACGGTTCTCCTCGATCCTGTTGAATTGTAACACGCCACGCACGGGGAGGCAAGTATACTTCCAAATATATTTGCATGAGGTCAGAGCGCCGGGTGACCAGGTTTTACGCGAAGCGGCAACCCCCTAACAACCGAAAATACCCGCCG
>CAZVEV010000057.1:0-26205 GCA_964625865.1 uncultured Planctomycetaceae bacterium
CGCTGCCCCGCCAGAGAAACATCACAGGCCCGAATGGGCCTGAACGGTTACGAAATATGAAACAAATCCGAAACAGCGAATCTCCCAATGACCCAACTGCGATGTCCATCCGCGCCAATCTTGACACGTGCGGGGTGCGATGGTATCCACACAAGCGATGTCCCGCAAGCCGTAGGGCGTGCAACTCGTTGCACGCGGGACGAAGACGCAATCCGTTCCGCGTGCAAGCAAGTTGCACGCCCTACAACAGGAGTACGTGCGAATATGAAACGATCAGCCCCTCGCGGTATTCTCCCCCTGTGCATCGCCGCCGTCTGCCTCGTCTCTGCCCCTGACGCCGGCGCCCAGAGTTCCCCGTCCTGGCCCCAGTTCCACGGACCGAAGCGCGACAATCTCTCGCCGGCGACGGGCCTGCTCAGGCAATGGCCCGACGGCGGGCCGAAGGTCCTCTGGAAGGCGGCCGGCATCGGCGGCGGGTACGCGATTCCCTCCATCGCCGACGGCATGATCTTCCTGACCGGCGACTTCGGCCGCCAGGAGATGGTGTTGGCCCTCGACATGAAGGGCAAACTCCTGTGGAAGACGCCCAACGGGCGCAGTTGGACCGGCCCGCACCCCGGCGCCCGCGTCACGCCGACTTACGACACCGGCGTGATCTACCAGATGAACCCGCACGGGCGCCTCTGCGCGCTGGCCGCCAAGACAGGCGCCGAACGGTGGGCCGTCGACCTGGCCGCCAAGTTCGGCGCCAAGCCCTCGCGGTGGGCACTGGCGGAGAACGTCATCGTCGACGGCAAGATGCTCCTGTGCACCCCCGGCGGGCCGCGAGGACGCATCGTCGCCCTGGACAAGACCACCGGCAAGACGATCTGGGCCAACACGGCCATCCGCGAGCCGGCCCAGTACTGCTCGCCCATCATCGCCACGCACAACGGCGTGCGACAACTGATCACGATCATGCAGAAGTCGATCTTCTCCGTGGACGTCAAGACGGGTAAGCTGCTGTGGTCGTATACGCACGAGACCAAGCACGATCAGAACGTCACCTCGCCGATCTACGTCAAGGGGCACGTCTTCGCCTCCAGCGGCCACGGCACGGGCGGGCGGCTGCTCAAGCTCGCCCCCGACAGCCGCTCAGCGACGCAGGTGTGGATCAACTCCGACCTGGACAACTGTCACGGGGGCCTGCTCCTGCTGGACGGGCGTCTCTACGGCAGCGGGTGCAGGATGCGGCGCAAGGGCCTGGTCTGCGTTTCGCTGGCCGATGGCAAGACGGTGTGGAAACAGCCGGCGCTGGGCAAGCTGTCGATGACGTGGGCCGACGGGATGATCCACGCGATTGACGACCGGGGCAGGCTCTCGCTGATCAAACCCGGCCCCACCCCCGCCGGGGCCGTCAGTCAGTTCGCCATCGGGCGCATCAACCGCAAACTGACCCTCGCCCACCCGGTCGTCCTGGACGGCCGCATGTACATCCGTAACTGGAACGAACTGATCGCCTACGACGTGCGGAAGTAGCGCGGCCGGCGGGTACTTGCCCACGGATTACACGGGTTTCACGGATGGGGGTTCCTCCTCGATTATTTCCGGATTCCTCTGGACACAATAAGGTGAATACTGTATACTTTATGAGATTGTGGGTGGATGTCGCCCGCGACACGTTTGACCTGAAGGATGGAACTGGAAAGAGCCACGGAGACGGCAGAGTCTGACTGACGGTTCGTAGAGGACACAACGGAGAAAGACTAATGACAAGGCAATTGCTCTTTGCGCTGGCGATTACGGTATTGGCGGTCGGTGGGACCGCACGCGCGGACCTGCTGGGCTACTGGGACTTCGACGATTACCTCGACGCGGCCAACGCGTTGGATTCCAGCGGGAACGGGAATACCGGGACGATCACGACGGCGACGTACTCAGCCGACGCAGCGGGCCATACCCTCGCAACCGGCGACCGGGCGATGGACTTCGGCACGACCGACAACTCGGCGACGGTGTCCATCGCAGCCGCCGCCTCCGGCGCGTTCAACTCGACGCAGACCAACGATGCGGTCACCATCTCGCTCTGGGCGTACGGTCACAGCAGTCAACCGCAGAACGACACGATCTTCGGATTCTACGGGGGCGGCCGCCGGCTGCAGAGCCACCTGCCCTGGAGCAACCAGAACATCTACTGGGACACCCACACCACCGACGGTGGCCGTCTCAACAAACAGGACACCACCACGGCCCACTGGAAGGGCCAGTGGAATCACTACGCATTCGTCAAGGAGGGCGACCGGACGTCGATCTATCAGAACGGCACGGCGTGGGCCGGTAAGCGAATTACGACGTCGCTGGGGGCGATCGATTCGGCGTCTGTCGGCAGCTCGAGTGGGGGCGCCCTCAGCTACGGCGGCCTGGTCGACGATTTCGCAATCTGGGATGGCAAGATCAGCGACGCGGAGATCGCGGCCCTGGCGGCCAAGACGATTACGCCCCTCGAGGCGACCGCAACGCTGAACGTCGCGCCGCTGGGCACGGCGACCCAGTCGTCCGTCGGATCGGGCGGAGTTCCCACACGCGGCAATGACGGCAACACCGACGGCACGTACAATAACGGGTCTGTGACCCACACTCTCGGCAACCAGTCGGTGTCGTGGTGGGAAGTGGACCTCGGCGACGACTACGAGGTCAACGAGATCGTCCTCTGGAACCGTGGCGACTGCTGCGGAATCCGCCTGTCGAACTTCCGCGTCTCCCTGTTCGACGGAGCAAGCGAAGTATTCGGTCAGGACTTCCACGCCGGGGCCGGAAACGTGCCCCAGGGCGGCAGCGAGGTCGTCGACCTCGGCGGGTTCGTCACCGGCGACCGCGTTCGCGTTGAGTTGATCGGCGGCCTGAACAACGATAACAACAGCATCCTGTCCCTCGCCGAAGTGGAAGTCTTCGCGATTCCCGAGCCGGCGACACTGACGCTCGCCGCGATGGGCCTGCTCGCCCTGCGCCGAAGGCGCGGGCATGGGCAAGGTCGGAGAAGCAGACGCTAAAACAACAGGCTGTCACGTTGAGGCAAGTCTGCCGAACGTGGGCCGCTGGAATGCCTTTGTGATGAAGACGAGGTGACACGATGAGGAAGCAACTTCTTAGCCTGGCAGTGATTTCGGGAATCGTTCTGTGCGCCGCCGGCGCATCGCAGGCTGCCCTGGTCGGATACTGGAGCCTGGACGGCGACGCGGATGCGGACATCGGCGGGTGGGGCGCCAGCACGCTGAACAGCGGCGGCAATGGCGAGGATGACGTGAGCTATCCCACCGACGTGCCCGCCGCAATCAGCGGTCGCGTGTCCCAGTCCATCGCGTTTGACGGCAATAACGACGACTACGTCGTCACGGGTTTCAGCGCCGGGACGGCAGGCGTGGATGGCACGCCCATGACCATCTCGTTCTGGGTCAAGGACATCAGCGCCCCGGGAGGCAACGCGTTTGTGTTTCTCGGCAACGCGAGCCAGGATCCGGGCAAGGTCGTCTCGTTCGAACCGGCCGGAAGTAACAGGCTCGCGGCGTACTACTTCAACGGTAATCGCATATCGAGCAACGGTGCGTTCCTCCCGAAGAACACCTGGCTGCACGTGGCGTTGACATACGACACGAACCACGGCAGTTCGCACATCTACATCAACGGCGTGAATGTGGACGGCAGCGTGGGCAACTCGGGCAACACCATCAGCATCCCCGCCGACGGGACGTTCAGCCTGGGCAATCGAGTGAAGGGTCAGGGCCCCGAGTTCTCCAACGACGTGCGGGTTTCCGAACTGGCGATATGGGATGAAGAACTCGACCTGGCGGCCATCCAGGCGCTGGCCGGCGGGGCCGCCGTCCCCGAACCAGCGACGGTGGCGCTTCTGGCCGTGGGCGGCCTGCTCGCGGGCGCCCGTCGGCGCCGGCGCGCGTAAGCGCAATACCGCAGTCGCATCCGAAACACACCGGGGCGGCTCGACGATCGGGTCGCCCCGGTCTCTTGTTGCGCAGGACTGGGGGGCGTCACCTACAGGGAGAAGGCCCATTTTTCTCCGGATTTCTCTGGACATGACCTGCTGAATGCGATAGCATATTCTGCGAAGTCGGCGGGAGTCGCCGACGGAGTGTAGTGTCAGAGCCTGGCGAGGCTGTCCGGTTGTCCAGACAACGGTCGCCGTGCCCCAACTGTTACCTGAGATAGAACGCTGAGGAGAGAGCAATGAGAATGCAGTATACCCTAGTCGCGGCCGCCCTGCTCCTGGGCGCCGTCGCAAGCGCCCACGCGGATGTGGTTACGCTGAACCCCACCGTCGATCTGTACGTCGTGTCCGGCACCAAGTCCAACAACACCTGGCTCGACCTCGGCGACAACGCCGGCGGGCCGGGGCAGGACGCTCGGGCGCTGCTGAAGTTCGACCTGTCGGCCCTGGCGGGCATGACGATCAACAGTGCGACGTTGAGGTTGAATCAGATTGAGCAAGGCAGCAACGATCAGTACGGCAATGCGCAGTTGCGTCGAATCGGGACAAGCGACTGGGACGGGACCGAAGCGGCGGCGACGCTCTACAACCTCGTCGCCGACGGCAGTTCCGCCTACATCACGAACTTCTCACCGGCAGTCAATCCACCGGCCGGCTGGAAGGAAGTTGACGTTCTGTCCGTCGTTCAGGACTGGGCCGACGGAACCAATCCCAACTACGGGTTCGGACTGAAGCAGGGCTCCGAAGGCTTCACCAATACCGGCAGGCGGTTCACCTCCGGCAACGCGACAGTGAACATGCCGGAACTCCTCGTAGACTTTGTCCCCGAGCCGACGACCCTGGCCCTGGCCGCTGTCGGCCTGCTGGGAGTCGCCCGCCGACGAAGATGACAGGACTCCATTTGAGGACCGGATCACGAAACAAGCGAGAGCAAGTATGTGCTTAACGAAGGGAGAGATGCACATGTTGACATTCCGAAACGCACTGCGAACCGTAGCGCTGTTCCTTGCCGTTGCGGGCCTGGTGGCCGCACAGCCGGCGCGGGGCGATCTGTACGGGTATTGGCCGCTGGGCGAGACGGGGGGCACGACGGCGGACAACCTCGTCGTCGGCGGAACCGACGGCACGCTGACGGGCGGCCCGGTGTGGACAGCCGACGGCACGCAGGGCCAGGTGCTGAGTTTCGACGGCAACGATGACTGGGTCGACGCGGGGTTCATTCCGGAGCTGTTGACGACGGACGACTTCACGTGGTCGTTCTGGACGTACCAGATCCAGACCGCCAATAACGACGTGGCGCTGGGCAATCGCTGGGACTCGGGCAGCAAGACGGGCAACGAGTGGATCAAGTTCACGGCCAACAAGTTCGAATACCGCGCGCCGGCGAACAACGACATCGACTACGACAACATCCCGCAGAACCAGTGGACGCATCACGCGGTGGTCAAGGACGGGACGACGATGACGTACTACCGCAACGGCAGCATTCCCGGCACGGGAGGGACGGCCTCGACGGTCACCGAAGACATGTCCTCGCGCCCGTTCTACATGGGCGGCGACAAGTACGGCGAGCGCTGGCAGGGGCGGATCGACGACGTGGCGATCTGGGACGAGGCGCTTCCCGCAACGTCCATCGCGGGGATTGCGGCCGGCACGTACTCGCCGACGATGGCCCCGCGGGCCGGCGAGAACCGCGCGCAGATCTTCGACCTCGCCGATGCCGTCGGCGGCGGGGACGGGTCCCTGCCGGGGACCGGAGGCAACGGCGACCTCGGCGCGACGGCGGGCAGCTATACGACGTTCGCGGGCAATGCGTTTGTCGACGGCACGTTCGTGCCGAACAACACGACCACCGCGGCGGTCATTGACGGGGCGGGCAACACGTACGACTTCGATCCGCAGACCAGCGGGGGATACCACAACCCATGGCGGAACGGCCTGAACATGGACACCGATCCGTCCGGCGCCAACGAACTGCCCGACTTCAACGGCGATCCGAACAACCACTCGCTGCTGTCCGGACACGCCAACAAGGGCATCACGTTCGACCTGGACGAGGTCCGGAGGGCCACCGGGGTCGAGCCGTACCAGTTCACCGCCTACGCGGGCGACTCGCGGCCGAAAGGCGGCGGGAGCATCAGCTACTTCGTCTTCCTCGACGGCACGCTGGTCGCCAGCGGGCTGAACATGACCAACGACGAGGATTTCATCTTCGTGCCGCTCGCCCCGTCCGACCGCTATCTGACGCTGGCCATCAGCGACGCGAACAACGGCATCGGCAGCGACCACGGCTACTTCGGCGACCCGTTCCTGCACCTGGTCCCCGAACCGTCGACGCTGGCGCTGGTCGCGATGGGCCTGGCGGGGCTGGCCCGGAGACGTCGCAGAGCCTGAGCCTGTCGAAGGGCAGGCGCGCCTGATCGCAGAGCCGGGTGCCGCCTACGCCTCGCAGGAACGCGTAGTCGTCCCGTGGCCGCGTTTTCTGCTTCAAGGGACCCCAGACCCGCCTGGAGGCGAGATATCGCGGCCAGGGGGCGGCTATGGGCTTCTGCGGGGTCCAGGCCGGCAGTCTGACGGGCTGATATTCGACCGCCCTACTGCTTCAGATTCAGGCTCCGCAGTTTGGGCTCCGGCTTGTCGGACTGGGCTTCGGCGATGATGGCGCGGAGGGTGGCGATCTGCTGGGCCAACATCCGGGCCTCGCGGTGGCTGGTGAGGGCCTTGAGCAGGGCTTTCATCTCCGGCAGGACAGCCTTGGTCGCGCTGCCGTAGCTCTTGAGTATCTTCAGGCACGAGCCGATGCGCTGCTTCTTGCCCCACTTGTGAATGTCCATGATCTGGAGGCACAGCGGCATGGCTTCGCGGATGCGGTGTTTGGCGAGCAGTTCCAGCCCGCTCAGGCGGATCCCGTTTGCGAACATCACGCCGCTGGGCGACGGGGTGACGATGGCCCTGTGGATCGCCGGCAGCAGCGGCTTGATCTCCTCGAAGCTGAGGTTCCTGTAGACGGTGCCGACGCACCCGCGAGCGCGCCCGTCGTCGTTGGTCAGCAGCCTCTCGACGGCCGGGAACAGCAACTGGCGGTCGACGCCGGTCAGGTCGCGCGAGATCAGTCCCTTCATGCGGAGGGCCCCGCCGGGATAAAACAGCGTGAAGCACAGGTAGCGCTGGGTGAACTCGCGCGGGTCGTCGGGATACGTGCGGACGGCGAGCTTGAGCATGTCCGGCACGGCCGGGCGGGCCGGCGCGCCGATGTCCGACAGCGCATAGGACGCCTGGATACGCATCCAGACGTCCTCGTGGTTCAGCAGACTTCGCAGCGCGCCGAGGGCGGGCGCGGCGCGGGACTTCATGGCCCCGAGGGTCTTGCAGGCGCCGTAGCGGGCGGTCAGGTCCTTGTCGGCGAGCATGGCGATCAGCGTGTCGACGAGGCCCGCGTCGGTCTTCTGTGCCAGTGCCACCGCCGCCCTGTGACGGACAGCCGACGACCAACTGCGCAGGCAGGCCAGCAGATCCTTGGTCGACATGGCGTGGTAGCGGTCGAGGCCCATGTCCCACGAGCTGAAACCGCGCCCCGCGTCGATCACGTCGGCCAGTTCGCGCCCGGTCAGCGCCGTCCGGGCGTTGGTGTTCTTGCCGGTGATGTAGAGGGTCTTCAGCGGCATGGCGCAGGGGAGGATGTAGGCCCCCGTGCAGTCCCAGTTGCCGTACTTGTGCTCGCTCCCGCCTGCCCCCGCACCGCCCTGGTACGGGAAGCTGCCGTCGGCGCGGCGCCCGAGGTCGTAGAACCACCGCTGCTCTTTGAGGAAGGCCGCGACGGCCTCCCGCCCCGCCCGGCTGGCCGCCAGCGGGCCCCAGAGGTAGCTGAAGTAGTTGCCCGTGTGCCCGCGCTCGCGCTCGAGGTACGAGGCGGTGACCATCCGCGAGAAGTACGTCGCGCCGGCGGTGTGGTTCTGCAGGTCGAACAGGACCGTCGCGATCGAGTTCTTTCCGTTGTCGTCGTGGACTCGCCACACGGGCCTGTGATCGCCGTACGGAATCGCCCCCTTGCCGATGTAGAACCCGAAGAACCGGTTGCCCCGCTCGATCGCCCTGCGAACCACCGGATCCTTCACGCCACATTTGGTCGCCAGCACGAGCGAGGTCTGGCAGACCAGTCCGGCCTGGTTCAGCGCGCCGTAGCCGCCGAGCACGCCGTTCTCGCGCCCGCCATTGGCCTGGGGCCAGGCCATGCCGTGCCCCCACGACCCCACGCCGCTCTGCCCGCGGGCAATGTGCGTGGAGAATTCGCGGATCGCCGGCAGGACGTACGCGTCCCCGGTGGCCAGGTAGTACTCGGTCAGGAACAGGTTCGTGTAGCCCCAGCCCCAGGCGACCATGCCCGACCCGCCGTGGAGTTTGAGGTTCAGCCCGCGGGGCCCGCACTTGTGGGCGAAGGCCTTGACCAGGGGCAGGTATTCGGTCTTGCCCGACGCCAGCAGCGCCAGGGCGTTGATCTGTGCCGGGATGCCGCCCCGGAGACCCTTGGCGGCGATGCGTTTGCAGCCGGCGTCGAGGATCCGCGCGGACTTGTCGCAACCGAACGGCGCGGTTGGGCTGTAACTGCCCAGCACGGGCAGTGTGATCTGCACGTGCTTTGTCTCGCCCTTGCGCCAGACGATGAGCTTGAGCAGCCCGCGGCCCTCGCGCGATTCGGCCTGGCCTATCGCGCGGCCGAAGCTCTTGCGGGCGTCGTCGTCGAACCGCTTGCCCCCGACCCCCAGGATCACGTCGCCGACGACCAGCACGCCGTCAGCGGGCGAGCCGCGGTCGATCTTCGTCACGAGGATCTGTCTCGCCGAGATCGTCTCAAGGCGATGGGCCCAGATCCACCCGCGTGCCCCGGTGGGCCCGAGGTTCCAGTCGTGGGCCTTGTCCGGTTTGCCGCCGGCGGTCAGGTCCGGGACCTTGGGCGCGGGCCGGGCCGCGCCGGCGGCGCCGGCGCTGACGAGCAGCACGGCAAGGACGAGAAGTTCGGTCAAACGTAATCGCATACAGCACCTCTTTGGCGTTGGCGTGACACGTCACTCGTACACACGGGGCGCCCCAGCGTAGACGCGGCGTCTTGCCGCGTTTCGGGGGCCTGCAAGGCGAGGACTCTGGCTGAAGTCCCTTAAAGCGGCAAGATGCCGCTTCTACAGTTAAAGCGGCAAGATGCGGCTTCTACAGATGCCCGTGGTACGCTTACTTCTTTCGCTTGCCGCCGAACGACCACCGGGGCGATTCGGTGTAGGCTTCCTTCATGTAGGCGTCGAGTTTCTTGACGATCTCGGGATGCTCGGCACCGACGTTCTTCGTCTCGCCGATGTCGGCCGACAGGTCGTACAACTCCAGCGGGCTGTCGGGCGCCCTGCCCACGTTGTTACGGACGCCTTTCCACTTGCCCATGCGGACCGCCTGCTTGCCCCCGCGCTCGTAGAATGCCCAGTAGAGGTACGCGTGGGCCTTCTGCTTGTCCATCTGCCCCAGCAGGGCCGGCAGGTAGCTGATCCCGTCGAGCCCCGCCGGCGGGTCGATACCCGCGATCTCCGCACAGGTGGGCATCACGTCCCACATCGCCGTCGGCAGGTCGCACGTCGTGCCCGGTTTGATCTTGCCCGGCCAGCGGGCGATGAACGGCGCACGGATCCCGCCCTCGTACAGGTCGCGCTTGTGGCCCTTCAGCGGACCGTTGGAGTTGAAGAAGTCCGGATTGTGCCCCCCCTCGCGGTGCGGGCCGTTGTCGCTGGTGAACGAGACGATCGTGTCCTCGTCGATGCCCAGTTCCTTCAGCAGGGCCATCAGTTGTCCGATGTGCCGGTCCATCCGCGTGACCATCCCCGCGAACGCCGCAACCGGGTTCTTGACCTGAGGCCCGCGATACCGCCCGATCTTGTTCTCGAACTGCGGGAACTTCTTGCGGAACGGATCGTGCGAGTCGGGCGGCACGTGCATCGCCGCGTGCGGGATCGTCGTCGGGTAATAGCAGAAAAACGGCTTGTCCTTGTTGTCACGGACGAACTTCAGCACCTGGTCGGAGATCAGGTCCGCCGAGTACGTCTTGCCGTCCAGCGGGACCTTCTTGTCGTTGCTCCACAGGTGCTTGGGGTAGAACGTGTGGGCCTCGCGCTGACAGTTGTAGCCGTAGAACGTGTCGAAGTGCTTGACCGGATCACTCGCCGAGCCCGGCGCGCCGAGCCCCCACTTGCCGAACATCCCCGTGACGTAGCCGGCCTTCTTGAGCATGCGCGGGACGGTGAAGATGTCCGCCGGCATGGGCGCCTGACCCTCGGGGCGGACCTCGCGATTGCCTCGCACGTACGCGTGCCCGGTATGCATGCCGGTCATCAGCACGCAGCGCGTCGGGGCGCAGACGGTCGAGCCGGAGTAGTAGTCGGTGAACTTGACGCCCTCGGCCGCCATCTGGTCAAGGTGCGGCGTCTTGAACTTGGTCTGCCCGAAGCACGACAGGTCGCCGTACCCCAGGTCGTCGGCCATGATGTAGATGATGTTCGGCTTGCGCTTAGCTGACTTGGCAAGCAGTGTACTCGGGGCCGCCAGCGCGGCGGCTCCGAGTCCGGCAACTTTCAGAAATCCACGACGATTCAGCATGCTCATTCGGCGTCTCCATGTACGGGGCTGTCACAGTGTCGAGAAAGTAGTTTAACACGGTCGCCGGGCCGATGGCACGGATATGTCGCCCCGAACGGTTTGCGACGTCCGAGAGCCCAGCCGGACCCCCTGGCAGGCGTCAGGAGGCGGCCTGAGCGACGATCTGCCTCTCAGGCGACCCAGAGGTCGTTTTCGCTCGCCGAGGGCGGCCAGGGGGCGGCCTGCGGGTCTGGCCGGGGCGGTCTGTTGGCGCCGGACACCGTGGGTCGGACAACTGGCCCGCTGAAGCGGCCAGTCCGATGGGGCCTCGCTCCGACAAGATCACCCGTCCGATGCAGGCGATCCGTCCGATAGAGCACCCCACCCGATAGCACGCCTTGGGGCTGGCCACTTCAGTGGCCAGCAGCGGAGCCCTTCCAGGGCTCCGCACGACCGCACGACCCCGTCGCGGTCAACGCTTGCAGGCGAACACCCGTTGAGATACCGTCTGGGAGACCGTCCGATTGACGCGGGACGGTTTTCTCGCAACATGGCGAAAGGGGGACAGGCGCCGCGGACGGAGCCAGTCCCCCTTTCGCCTTGCAGCACGGGAGACGCAATGGACAACGCCGCGCGAACGACGTTGAGCAGACTCACGCCGATGACCGACGGGATCGAGCCGATCACCGTTGCCGAACGCCGGGCCCGACTGGCCAAGGTGCGCAGGCTCATGGTGGCCCACGGGATCGACGCGCTGTTCCTGGAGCCCGGGTCCAGCCTGCTGTACTTCCTGGGCGTCAAGTGGGGGCTCAGCGAGCGGGTGATGGCGGCCGTCATCCCGGCCCGCGGGGACGTGGCGTACGTCTGTGCGGTGTTCGAGGAGGCCAGGCTCCGCGAGGGGCTGACGATCGGCACGGACGTGCGGGTGTGGCAGGAGCACGAGAACCCGTTCAGGCGAGTAGGGGGCATCCTGGCCGACCGCGGCGTGGCCCGGGGGAAACTCGCCGTCGAACGCAGCGTGCGGTTCTTCGTCTTCGACGGACTTCGCCGCGAAGCCCCCGGCGTGGAGCTTGTCAGCGCCGATCCGGTGGTCATGCCGTGTCGCGGCATCAAGTCAGCCGCGGAGATCGCCCTGATCCAGCGAGCGATGGACATCACCGTCGAGGCCTACAAGGCGTCGATCGACATGCTGCGAGAAGGCATGACACGGGAGGACTTCCGCGCCAACAGCGTCGCGGCACACAAGGCCCTCGGGGTCGACGGGGCCATCGGGTGCCAGTTCGGCGAGTCGTCAGCGTACCCGCACGGGAGCAAGGACGCGGCCCCGCTACAGGAGGGCGACGTGGTGCTGATGGACGGCAGTTGCAGGATCGAGGGCTACTTCTCGGACATCAGCAGGACGATTGTCTTCGGCACGCCCACGCAGCGTCAGCGCGACATCTGGGACCTCGAGAAGCGTGCACAGGCGGCGGCCTTCGAGGCCGCACAGGTCGGCGTGCCCTGCGAACAGGTGGACGCCGCCGCGCGACGCGTTATCACCGACGCCGGCTTTGGGCCCGGATACAAGGTCCCGGGCCTCCCCCACCGCACCGGACACGGGTTCGGCCTGGATATCCACGAATGCTTCCACCTCGTCCAGGGCAACAAGGTCCTGCTGCGCCCCGGGATGTGCTTCAGCAACGAACCGATGATCGCGATCTACGGCGAGTTCGGGGTCCGGCTGGAAGACTGCATGGTCATCACGGAGTCCGGCCCTGTCTACTTCAGCCAGCCGAGCCCGTCGATTGAGCAGCCGTTTGCGTGACGGCGCTTACTCGGCGTCCTTCGTCGTTCGCACGTTGACGGCCTGGGCGTGGGCGGTCAGGCCCTCCCGCGTGGCAAAGTCGACGACGTCGTCGGCGTCGTCGGCCAGCGCCGACGCGTCGTAGGTCAGAAGGCTCGACGACTTCAGGAAGTCGTTGCAACTGAGCGGGCCGAAGAACTTCGCCGTGCCCCCCGTCGGCAGGACGTGGGACGGACCCGCGTAGTAGTCGCCCAGGGGCACGGGGGTGTGGGGACCGATGAAGACCGCCCCGGCGTGGCGGATCATGGCCACCGCCGCGTCGTCGTCTTCGGTAATGATCTGCAGGTGCTCGGTGGCGAAATCGTTGGCGGTCTCGCAGGCGGAAGCGAGGTCCGGCACGACGATGATCGCGCTGTACTGCTCCAGCGCCGCCCGCAGGCCCTCCAGGCGCCCGAGCGTGACGATCTGCATCTCGATGGCGAGTTTGACCTCCTCGGCGAGCTTGGCCGACGGGGTCACCAGGACGGCTGAGCCGGGATCGTGCTCCGCCTGGGCGAGCATGTCGGCGGCCACCGACTTGGCGTCGGCGGTCTGGTCGGCAACGATGAGGACCTCGCTGGGCCCGGCGATCGAGTCGATGCCGACGCGGCCGAACAGTTGCTTCTTGGCCTCGGCGATGAAGGCGTTGCCCGGCCCGACGATCTTCTGGACGGGCGGAATCGATTCAGTGCCGATCGCCAGCGCCGCCACGCCGGGCGTGCCGCTGGCACGGTAGACCTCGTCGATGCCCAACTCGCCAGCCAGCGCGAGCACCATCGGGTGGATGTCGCCGTCGCTGGTGGGCGGAGAGAGCATTGCGATCTCGCGAACGCCGGCAACCTGGGCGGGCACGACCGTCATCAGGACGGTCGACGGGTACAGCGCCCGCCCGCCGGGCACGTAGACGCCCACGCGGTCGATCGGCGTGTAGCGCACACCGAGCGTCCGCCCCCCCCGCTTCAGTGGCGCGGGGGCCTCGTGCAGAATGCTCTGCTGGTACTCGCGGACGTTGGCCGCGGCGCGCCGGATCAGGCCCATGAACTCCGCGTCGGCTCCGGCGGCCGCGGCGCTGATGTCCTCGGCGCGAACGCGGAGCGTCTGCGGCGTCAGTTCAACGTTCTCGAGGCGCCGCGTCAGATCGATAACCGCCTGGTCGCCGTGCTGCTCGACGGCGCTGATAATCTCGGACACGGCGGCCGGCACGTCGACGGCGCCGGCGCCGGCGCCGGTCAGCCCCCCGCCGCGCAACACGTCGCGCACCCGGGCGACCGCGGGGTCGTTCAGCGGGTTGTCGGTCTTGATGATTCGCACGCTCATAGTGCCCCAGACTCTACGCCCGCCCAAGCGCCAATGCAATCCCGCGAAGGAACGAGGGACGAGGAGAAGGGTCAAGAGCATTCGCAGGACTGGGTGCCGTGGGGGGGGGGGGGGGGGCCGGGGCGCCCCCGCGGGGGGGCGGGCCCGGGGGGGGGGGGGGGGGGTCCACCCTTGTTTTTCGGGGCCCTGGGTGTTGCCGCGCTGCCCTCCCCAGCCCACGGCACCCGGCAATTCCGCAGTTGCACGCCCTACAACTTGCCCTTGCGCAATCGTCGTCCCGGCGTGCGTTTGTCCAGCACGGCGCGCCGGACGGCGTGGGCGACGCCGTCGTCGTCGTTCGACTCGGTCACGTAGTCCGCCGCCGCCATCGCCGTGGGCGACGCGTTGGCCATCGCCACGCCCACCCGGGCCCACTGGAGCATGCCCGCATCGTTGGCGTTGTCGCCGATGGCCATCACCTCGGCCGCATCGATGCCCAACTGCGTGGCGACCGACCTGAGACAGATGGCCTTCGAGGCCAGCTTGTGAATCACCTGGAGCAGGTGCTCCTCGGTCTGGGCGACAACGAGTTGGCCGGACAACTCCTTTCGCAGGAGGACGCCGATCTCGGTCAACCTGGCCCGCGAGCCGACCAGCAGCAGCTTGGTCACCGGGCGGTTCAGCCACGTCTCCACCGGCGCCACCACGTCCGGGCGGGACGTTGAGTCGGGGCTGTCGAGGTAGGCCTCGTTGAATCGTGTGGTGCACCAGCGGTCGAGGATCTCGGCCGAGACGATGACCTTGGGGTAGACCTCCCTGGCCAGTTGGACCGCCTGCATGGCGAACTTGGCGCCGATGGGTCTGTGGATGATGATCTTGCCGGTCGAAGGCATCTGCACCAGGGCGCCGTTGCAGCAGATCATGGGGGTGTCCAGGGCGAGTTGGCGGTGGTACTCCAGCGTCGTACGCGGCGGACGGGCCGAGGCCAACACCACCCGCGCCCCGCCGATGTGCATCGCATCGGACAGCGCAGCGACAGTGGCCTGACTGATCCGCTTGTCTCTCGTCAGGAGCGTGCCGTCCAGATCCAATGCTATGAGCCGGATTCCCATGGCAATTCCCTCGTGCGGATATCATAATGGTTTCGGGCCGCGATGGCACGGCTGTAAAGGTCGGCGCGGACAGAAAACCCGGTTGGCGGGAACCGCAATCCGGTTGCGAGCGTCACAAGAAGTGACGGCCCGCCGCCGTTTCGGCGGGGAACGTGTGTATGCGCCCAAACAGGAGCGAGACGAAGATGACTCTGTGGATAGTGCGAAGACCTCCCGTCGTGACGGTCGCGATGCTGACGGGGCTTTCGCTGGCGGCGTCGGGACGCCTGCCCATGATCCCGCCCCCGCCGGCAGCCGCCGCGCAGGTGGCAAAGCCCGCCGGGCCGGCGGGGCTGCACATCCCCCAGACCAAACGCGCCAACTTCACCTACCAGGTCAACGACGGCGCGGGCTTCCGGTGGGACATCCAGTATTACGGCTCGATCGGCTCGGGAACCAACTACGCCTACAGCGGCGGGCTGTACTGCCAGATCAACGGCTCGAACGTTACGGGCAACGGCGTGGGATGGGTCAACAAGGCCGGCGACGAGATCGAGATCGGGCCTTACTCCCGCAACAACCTCCGCATCTACCGGCGGGTCAAGATCTACAAGGACCGCGGACTGGCCCGCTGGCTGGACATCTTCGAAAACCCGACGGGGGCGGCGGTTAACGTGCCGGTAGCCATCTATTCCAACACGAACTACAGCATTACCCAGACGACGACCTCGAGCGGGGCTGCGGCCTTCGGGGCCAAGGACTGGGCATTCGTGACCCGGACCTCGGGCGGGAACAGTCCTCGCGTCCTGCACATGGTCTGCGACATGCGGTCGAAGGTCCGCCCCAGCGTGCAGACCCAGAGCAGCCAGATCTACGTCCGGTGGAATCTCACCGTCCCAGCCAAGAAAACCATCATCCTGTGCTACTTCGAGTCGCAGGCCAAGACCGCCGCCGAGCACGCCAAGACGATGAAGTCCTTCCGCGTCTCGCGGGCGCTGAAGGACCTGCCCTCGTCGGTGCGGCGCCTGATCGTCAACTGGTCGGCCGGCGGGTTCGCGGGGGTAGACCTCGACCGGTCTGAGACGGCCGACACGGTCGTCATCTCCGCCGGCGGCGGGCCGAAGTACGGCACGATCAAGAACGAGTCGTTCAAGCTGAAGACGTTTTTCGGCCCGCTGACGCTGCCGACGTCGAAGATCGTCGGTATGGTCGCGGGGGCCGACGAGAACCGCACGGTGCGCTTTGCCCTGCTGGACGGTCAGATCGTCAGCGCCGAAATGCCCGCCGACAAGATCCTCCTCGAACTGCCCACCGGCGGGCAACTGCGCGTCCCGATGGACCGTATCGCCCAGTGGTCGTTCCGCGTGGCCCCCGAGCGTCCGGCCGACGGGACGTTCGCGGGGCCGTACGCCATGCTCCGCACGGGCGACAGATTGGCCTTCGACCCCGCGTCGGTGGACCTGAGTTTCCGGACGCGACACGGCACGGTGAAGCTGGACCCCAAGGCCCTGCTCCACGTGACGCTGGACAACGAGGGCAATGCGGTCCACCAGGCGCAGTTCCTTAACAGGTCGCACGTGGGCGGCTTCCTCGAGCCGCGGAAAATCGCGATGAAGCTCCGTCTGGGCGCGTCGATGACGGTCCGTCGCGACCTGGTGGCCCAACTGCGCTTTGCCGAGGAAGACAAGCCCAACACGGGGCTGGCCTACGTGGCGCTGACCAACGGGGACGAGTTGTACGGCGAGTTGAGCGGCGAGGCGTTCGAGGTGGTCTCGGAGTTCGGCACGATTCCGGTCAAGCCCGCCAACCTCCGCACGATCGCGTTCAGCGCGACGAAGGTCGGCTACGCCGTGCTGACGCTGTGGGACGGCACGATACTGCGGGGGCAGATCGGCGCCAAGCCGATGGGGTTCTCCATCACGCCGGGCCCGACGCTGAGAATCCACCCCGTGCAGTTCGTCAACATCATCTGCCCCGACGCGCTGCCCCCCGACGACATCGTCGCCACCGCACGCAAGATGATCGCCCTGCTCGGCTCGGAAAGTTACGCCGACCGGAAAAAGGCCACCGAGGAGTTGGTCAAGCTGGGCGTAGGCATCGCGCCGATCCTCCAGAAACGCCTTCGGGAGGCCACCGATCCTGAAGTGAACCAGAGAATAGAGGAAGTCCTCGATCGCATCGGCGCATCGACGGGGGCGGCCGGGGCGTCTGTGAATCACCCCCAGGTCGAGGTGCAGATCGGACCGGGCATGATACGCAAGTGTGGATGACCTACTCGATAACGAACGCATGACCAGAGCATTACGGGAAATCATGATGAACAGCAGAAATACTGTCGCGTTGGGTTTGGCGTTGCTTGTCCTGGCCGGCGGCGCCTTGGGCGCCGACAAGGACCTCCACATCCCCGCCGGTCGGTCGGTGGGCTGGAACTGGTACGTCACCGACGGGGCCGGCTTCCGGTGGGACATCAACTCCTACGGCACGGTGAACGACGGCACGAACGACGCGTACGACGGCGGGATGCAGTTGCAGGTCAACGGGTCGAGCTACTCGTGGGGCTCGTCGGGCAAGTTGAACAAGGCCGGCGACGAGGTGGAGATCGGGCCCTGGTCGCGCGGGTCGGTCAAGATCTACAGGCGGATCTACATCGACAAGAAGGGCGGGTACTGCCGCTGGATCGACATCTTCGAGAACACCGCGACGTCGACCCAGACGCTGACGCTGCGGTACTACTCGAACATGGGCGGCTCGACGCGGTACGTCTACACCGCCACCGGCCAGCCCAACGTGACCGACAAGGACTGGGGCTGCGTGACGGCGTACTCGACCGGCAGCACGTCGCGCCCGTGCGTGGCCCACGTGTGGGCGACCAAGGGCACGAAGCCGGCCAACAAGCCGCGGTTCCAGTACAGCAAGAACAACGACAGCCTCTACTACCACATGACGCTCAAGATCCCGGCCAAGCGCACGGTGGCGTTGTGCCTCTTCGAGGCCCAGCGGCGTCCGTACAGCGCGGCCCAGAAGTTCATCAAGGAGTTCCGCCCGGACCGCGAGATCCAGAAGATCCCGCCCGCCCTGCGGCGCATCCTGATCAACATGGGCGGGATCACGCTGACGTTGGGGAGCCTGGAACTGCAGCGTCACGAGAAGCACGACCTGGCCGTCCTGCGAAACAGCGACGAACTGCTCGGGACCATCCAGAACACGAACTTCGTCGTCGAGACGTTCTACGGCAAGCTGGACCTTCCGGCGGAGAAGGTCATCGGCATCTCGGCGTCGGCGACGGGCGACTCGCACGTGCAGGTGGGACTGGTCGACGGGCAGGTGCTGGCGGGCAAGTTCGTCAACGCGCCGCTGAAGCTCAAGCTGGTCAATGGCGACGAGATGTCCCTGCCGATGGCCAAGCTCAAGACCGCCGCGTTTCGCCTCTCGACGACGCGACCGAGCGAAATCCCGATCAGGTCTCCCGCCATCGTGCTGCGAAGCGGGCAGCAACTGTTCTTCAAGCCCGCCGACCTCGAGCCGACCTTCCACACCGAGTACGGCGACATCAAGCTCAACACCGACGACCTGCGAAATGTCCACTTCGACACCGCCGGCGGCGGGTTGCATCGCGCGGTGTTCCGCAACGGCAGCGTCTTGTCGGGCCTGCTCGAAGCGGAGGAGTTGTCGCTGGGGCTGGCCCTGGGACCGAAGCTGACCATCCCGCGCCACCTGGCGCACCGGCTGGCGTTCCCCGGCGCCGCACACGACACGGCCAAGCTCGCCACCGTCACGCTGCGAAACGAGGACGTCCTGTACGGCCGCATCGTCGATGAGTCACTGGCGGTCCAGACGCGGTTCGGCAAGGTCACGGTGACGCCCGCGACGATCCAGTCCATGACGTTCCGCCCGGGCATGGTGGGCCCCGTGCTGATCAAGCTGCACAATGGGACGACCGTCAGCGGCAAGCTGCTGCCCGAGACGATCAACATCCAGATCGCCCCCGGCCCGAAGCTGCCCGTCTTCGTCGGGCACATCACGGGCATCACGTGCCCCAAGCCCACGACGGCCGTCGGCGGAGGAACCACGCCGAAGCCCCCCACCCCCACGCCGGCGAGCAACGCCAACATCGAGAAGCTCCGGGCCCAGATCAAGGAGGCCGAGGCCCGTCTGGCCAAGATGCAGGCCGTCAAGAAGCAACTGGCCGCCGCGGCCAACACCCCCGCCACGCAGAAGCAGCGGGAAGTCCTCGCCGCCACGATCGCCAAGTCCATGGCCCAACTCGACGCCCTGAAGAAGCAGTTGGCCGTCGCGATGCAGGCCGCGGCGAAGGCCGCGCCGCGCAAGCCAGTCCCCGCGCCCGCGCCGTCTCCCCCGGAAGCGGTGCGACCCGTCCCAGCGGTCCGACGACTGGAACGCTCGTAACGCACCGGTGCGCCTCTCAGACGCGCGATGATCGGTCCTGACAAGTCGGGACAACCGGTGCAGACCCGCAAGGCGACGCCTCCCCCCGAGGTGGCGTCGGTTCGCGCCGCCCGATACAATACCCCGCGTTATGTGCTCGGAATGGTCAGACTTCTTAAGCGATGAACCCGGCGCCGCCGGTGCGCCCCAGCGCGACGGGCCGCTGTCGGTCTCCGCGCTCGTCGCATCGGTCAAGGACGCCCTGAACGACGCTTTTCCCGACCGCGTCACCGTCGTGGGCGAGTTGAGCAACTTCAAGCACCATTCGAGCGGGCACATGTACTTCCGCCTGAAGGACGCCAACGCGGCTATAGACGCCGCGATGTTCCGTGGGCGGGCGTCGAAGCTCAAGTTCACCCCCGAGAATGGTCTTGAGGTGGTCGTCGAGGGACGTATCGACGTCTATGAATCACGCGGCCAACTCCAACTGTACGTCGAGCGCATGACCCCTCGCGGCGCCGGGGCGCTCGAACTGGCCTTCAAGCAACTGTGCGACAAACTCCGCGCCGAGGGGCTCTTCGACCCGGCCGCCAAGAAGCCTATCGGCCGCCTGCCGCGGGCCATCGGCGTGGTGACCAGCCCGACCGGGGCCGCCCTGCGCGACATCCGCCGCACACTCGCTCGCCGCTGGCCCGCGGCGAGGGTCTACCTGCTCGGGGCACTGGTCCAGGGCGACCGGGCGGCAGCCGACGTCGCAGACGCTGTGACGCTGCTCGACGCGCAGGCCGAACGCCTGGGCATCGACACGATCATCGTCACCCGCGGCGGCGGGAGCATCGAAGACCTCTGGGCGTTCAATGAGGAGGTGCTCGCCCGAGCGATCTTCGCCTGTCGCACGCCCGTAATCTCCGGCGTCGGACATGAGACCGACGTGACGATCGCCGACATGGTCGCCGACTGCCGCGCCGCGACGCCTACCGCGGCGGCGGAGTTGGCCGTTCCCGACGCCGCCGAGGTGCGACAACACCTGGCGACCCTGGCGATGCGCCTCAGCCGCGCCGCCGGTGAGCGCATCGCCTCGGCACGCACGGCATTGGACGGCATCGGCCGCAGCGCCGTCTTCCGCGACCCAACGGCTCGCGTACGATCGCAGATGCAGCGTACGGACGAACTGTCGCACCGGATGGCGTCGGCCCTTCGCGGCCGGCTCGCCGAGGCAAGAGACGCCCTGGAGCCGGCCGCCGGCCGACTGGCGGCGCTGCACCCGGCCAGACTCGCCGAGCGGGCACGGGCGCGGCTGGACCGCACGATCGGTCGGATGGCGTGGGCGCTCGGTGCCAAGAGCAAGCTGGCCGGCGACGCCCTGGCGGCGTTGGAACTGCGACTCAAGGCAAGGCACCCGCGACATCGCGTCGCCCTCGCGCGACAACAGCTTGCCGCCCTGAGGCGACAACTGGACGCCATGAGTTACCGTAGTGTCCTGGCGCGGGGATTCAGCGTCACACGCATCGCCGACGGCGCGATTCTGCGGTCGGCAGACGACGCCCACGCGGGCCAGACCCTTCACACCGAGCTTGCCGACGGAACGGTGAACAGTCGCGTCATCGCCGAAACCGACGCGCCACCGCCGGCCGCAGCACCGGCGAAACGTACGCCGCGGCCGAAGCGGCGCGACGAACCGGACGCACCGACGCTGTTTTCCATGGAAGAGGACTGAGACCACTGACGAGAATCGCCCGCGGGCGAAAGGACGCGATATGACCGAGCAAGAGCAGAAGAAGATGACGTTCGAGCAGGCGATGGACACCCTTGAGCAGATCGTCGCCGGCATCGAGGGCGGGGAGATCTCGCTGGAGGAGTCCATCGCGAAATACGCCGAGGGCACGGCCCTGATCAAGCAGTGTCGCACCATCCTCGACGCGGCGGAGAAGAAGATCCGGGTCCTCGCCCGCGACGATGCCGAGGGCCTGGCCGTCACCGGCGAGTTGGACGACGCGGACGCGCCGGATGCCTGAGCAGGCCGCCCCGACCCGCCGGGCCGCGGGCGCACTGGCGGCGTCGCTTGTCTTGGCGGTGGGGATATCGTGGGCCGGCGCCGGTCCGACCGCGCGCTTCGATATCCGCCAGCCGGACGGCAGGCCCGCCACGACTGCCCGGAAGCAGGGGCCGATGGTCGTCCGGTTCGACACGCAGCCGACGACGCTGACATTCGGCCTGCCGGCGTCTGTGCTCATGACAACGCCCGGCGGGGTGCGCTACTGGAACGGGTACGCCGAGACGTTCGACAAGGCCAACTGCGAAGGCTGCTGCGAGGTCATCCAGGATCGCGAAAGTCGCTATTCGCGGATGTGGGTGGCCCAGCGATCGCCCGCGCGGATCGTGGTCCGCTGGCGGGCCGCCTTGAACGACGCGAAGTACCGCATCGCCCACACCGACGTGCCCAGCGGCTCGCCGTACGGCAGGGGCGACTGGGTCGACGAGTGGTACACCATCACTCCCGACGGCACGCACGTGCGGACGTGCACTATTCACACGGGTCTGGCCCCGCGGGCGGGGGCCTCCTGGGGACGGAAGGGCCTGCACCCCTTCGAGTGTCAGGAGACCATCGTGCTCGGCCCGAAGGGGCATCAGCCCGTCGACGACATCCACGTCGGCGCCGTCACGCTGATCCGCATGGACGGGAAGGCCCGGACGATCTCATGGAAGACGTATCCGAAGAATGCTGACCTGTTTTCCGGCGCGAACATCCAGGTGGTGAATCTCAAAGGGCGCTACAGGCCGTTCACCATCGTCCCGCCGGCCGATTGCGAGATCAGGCCGTACTACGGCCCGACCAAGGACCACCGGCACGTCGACAAGACGGTCTTCGTGGCCTGGCCTCGCGTGGCGCGGTTCACCGGCGGCTACACGTCGGCCCTGACGCACATCATCAACTGGCAATTCCACGAGCGGACCGCAACAACGATCACGCGGATCTATCTCGCGGGTCTGACCGACAAGCCCGAGGCGGAGGATCTGGTTCCCCTGGCCCGTTCGTGGCTGAAACCGCCGAAGCTGACCATTGCGGGCAAGGGCTACGCGCCAGCCGCCTACGAACCGAAGCAGCGGGCGTATATCATTCGCCGCACGTCGCCGGCCGCCCCCCTGCCGGAGTTCAACATACAGGCAAGCAAGGCCTCCCCGCTGGTGAACCCCACGCTGGTCATCGCCAACTGCAGCGTCAAGCCGGCCGCGGTCCGTGTCAACGGCAAGCGCATCGCCGCCGGCGCGAGCTCTCGCTGGGGACACGAGAAGACGGGCCAGAGCACGAACCTTGTGGTCTGGCTCGCCGGCCGCTTCACTGGGCCGGTGAAGATCGCACTCGAGACGGCCACAGGCCGCAACCCGTAGGGCGTGCAACTCGTTGCACGCGGGATGGATGACATCGGGCCGGGTGCCGTGGGCTGCGGAGCGCAGCGAAGCAACCACGCCGTGCGGGGAGGCAACAACGTGGTTGCTTCGCTCCGCTCCGCAGCCCACGGCACCGGCTGGAACATATGGACGAACAGACGTACTTGGAGACGTCGAGCGATGAACAGATACCTTGCGGCACGAGCAACTGTCCTGGCCACGATGGCCCTGATCGTGCCGGCTGGCGCGGCCGAGCCGGCACCGAACATTGCAGGCGAGACGGTCGACCAGGTCGCCAAGCGTACCGGCTACACGAGCGAAGAGGTCCGCACGCTGTTCCTGCCGATCGAGCAATGGGGCCGGTTCGGGATCAGCCCCGCCCCAGGAAAGATGGCCGACACGTTCGCGCGGGACCGCTTCAAGGCCCCGCCCAAGCCGTACGTGCATCCGCGGATCTACTTCGGCCCGGACCAGTTGCCCGAACTGCGCCGGCGCCTGGCGCGGACGACGGTGGGCAAGACGCGCATGGGCCTGATCCGCGGACGACTGCTCCAACTCCATTCGGACCGGACGATCTGGGAAAAGGACCTGCCCTACCTCAACATCCGCAAGCATCCCGAGATCCGCGACAAGTGGCTCGCCCGCGGCCGCATCATCGGGCGGGGCGCCAGCGGGTTCCACGGTCCCTGGCTGGGCGGCATGGTGGACGAACTGGCGGGCGGGACCGTTCCCGCCAAACTCGAGAAGGTCTGGAACGACGGAATCGGCAAGCCGCGGTACTACCTGATGCACCTGCTGCCGTTCGAGGCGTTCCGCTGCCTGATCGACGAGGACGCCGAGGGCGGCAAGCGTGTAGCCGCGGCGCTGACGACCGTGGCGAAGCGCTGGGCGAAGGAACTGCCCCGCCTGGACAAGCAGCCGGACTGGCAGCGCTTCTACCAGGACATCCAGAGCCAGTCGATGGGCCTGACGTATGACTGGGCGTACGGCTTCATGAGCGATCAGCAGCGCAAGGCCGTCCGCGGGGTCATCGCGGCGCTGACGAGCGGAAAGCACTACATCAGTCTGGACCACGTGCCCGGCTTCCCCGGCAACACGAGTAACTGGAACATCATCCACGCGAACCTCCTGCCGATGGTGCTGTCCATCGAGGGCGAGGACGGGTACGACCCGCTGGTGTACAAGCGAATCGTCGAGGGACTCCGCAAGTGGGTCTACGTCGCCTCGGGCCCGCGCGGGGCGCCGTTCGAGGGGTTCAGGAAGGGGCGATACGCGCCGAAGTGGCTTCTTCCGCTGGCGTCGCGGGGCGAGGCGCTGCTCGGGACGCAATACTGCAAGAACCACCAGCGGCAGTTCTCTCTCCACATCATGATGCCCTGGGGCGAGCAGTTCGTCTATGAGACGGACATCGGCACGATCTCGCCGGGCGCCGATACCTTCAAGTACGCCCACCCGGGCGACCCGGTGCTCGACGTGCTGTACGGGCACACCGTACGGAGCTGTTTTGTTCCGACGACCGAGATGCAGTGGCAGCTCAACGTTCGGACGAGCTATCCGCCGCTGTACGAGACGTTGATCGTCGCCGACGACCCGGCCGGTGCGGAGGGCGGCAAATACGACTGGGACAAGGCGTTCGACGGGCTGCTGGCGCACCTGCGCAAGACGCGCGAGCCGCTGAGCTACTACAGCGACTACCGCGGACTGATGACCGCCCGCAGCGCGTGGGACCGCGAAGCGACGATGCTCTACTTCGAGCCGCGAAACGTGCCCGGCGGACACACGCGGGCGTCGCGGAACGACTTTCTCGTCGCCGCACTGGGGCGACAGTGGTCCAACCGCCCGTTCGCCGTCGAAGCCACCAGCGAGTTCCAGTCGGTGGTCCTGATCGACGGCAAGGGACAGGGCAAGCCCGGCGGACGCTGCCCCGCCGGCAGGACCGTCGCCCTGGCCGACAACGCCGCCGCCACCTTCGCCGCCGCCGACGCCGCCTGGGCGTACGGCCACGTGCTGGTCTCCATCGACCACAAGCACGCCACGCCCGTCCCGCACAGCCCCAACGACTCTCGCCTGGTCCGCAGCCGCCTGCCCTGGATGGACCGCCCGTGGTCCGTCCTGCCCAACTGGGCGACCGGCCGCAAGCCCGCCCCCCGCATTTCGGGGCAGCGCCCCAGCGACCCCATGGGGCACGGCTATTGGGCGCCGTACAACCCCGTCAAGTACGCCTACCGCACCTGCGGGCTCGTGCGAGGAAAGCACCCCTACGTGCTGGTGGTCGACGACATTCGCAAGGACGACGCGGAACACGAGTATGCGTGGCAGATGCAGATCGTCGACGATCTGACCGTCGCCAAGGCCCTGACTGACGGCGCCCTGGATCTGACGCTGGCCGATGAGACCAACCGCCGCTGCCTGGTCCGCGTCCTGCAGGCCGGCGAGGCGCCCCCCGGAGCCGACCTGCTGAAGGCCGCCGGGCTGAACACCTACACCTACGACTACCGCGGCAGGACCAAGAAGCACAATCGCCTGCTGGTCCCCGTGCGAGCCAGGACGGGCCGCTTCAAGACGCTGATCTTCCCCTATCGCAAGGGCGCCGCGCTGCCGAAAACCACCTGGAACGCCGGCCGCACGACACTCACCGTCACACTCAAGGGTCAAACCGACGTGTTCACCTTCACCCCCGCCCCCGACGGGCGCACCCGCATCGCGCTGACGCGAAACAACGCGCCCGTCCTGACGGTGAAGTGAGTAGGGCATGCAACTCGTTTGCACGCGGAACGTGGTATGTGTTCGTTCCGCGTGCAAACGAGTTGCACGCCCTACTACTGCACGGACGGAGAAGACCCCCGGGTGTAATCACCTGGGGCAGAATAGCGCCCCCCTCCTCGATGGTCGCTTGCCGTCGCCGCCTCGGCGACATATCCTGACGCGCAGAACGCATTTGCACGAGTTACAATCTGGAGCAGACCGTATGGATCACACTCACATCGCGAGCGATCATGGAATGATCCCACTCAGTCTTCGTTCACTATCAGTCATGGCGATGCTGATGCTCACGCAAGGCGCAACGGCGCAGAACTGGCCCGGCTGGCGAGGCCCGTCGAGCGCCGGGCACACTGCGGCGAAGAACCTGCCCCTGACGTGGGACGGCCAGACGGGCAAGGGCGTGCTCTGGAAGGTCCCCACCGGCGGGGTGGGGTACTCCAGCCCGATCGTCTGGGGCAAGACGGTGTTCGTCACCACGTCGGTCGCGGGGACCGGCAGCGCCATTCCGGACCATCACCTCGTCGCGTTCAACCTTGCCGACGGACGCCGCCTGTGGCGCACGCGAATCGCGCCGGGCCCCTCGCCCTGCCAGTTCAGCGAGTACGCCGCCCCCACGCCGGTAACCGACGGCAAGGCCGTCTACGCGTGGTTCGCCTCGGGCGTGATCGCCGCGGTGGACTTTCGGGGCAAACTCCTGTGGCGTCAGACCCGCGGCGGCGAGGCCGACCAGAACAACTCGCCGTGCAGCAGTCCCGTTCTCGTTGGCGACGTGCTGGTCCTGCTGTGCGACGACGCCAAGGACAACGGCTGCCTTCAGGGGCTCGACAAGAAGACCGGCAAGGTGCTGTGGCAAAGCAAACGCCCGCGCG
>CAZVEV010000058.1:0-25538 GCA_964625865.1 uncultured Planctomycetaceae bacterium
TGCGTTGGCGGTCTGCTCAACGCGGCAAGATGCCGCGTCTACACTACCGGCCCGATCCCGACGTACATCGGGACTCGGACGCAGTGCTAGTACGCCCCTTCCTGTGCGGCGAACCCCGGCTCGCGGCCTTCCAGAACGGCCATGATGTCCTTCACGACCATGGACATGTTGGCCATCGCCTGCGGCACGCGGGCGGCGGTGTGGGGGGTCAGGAAGACGTTATCCAGGCCGAACAGCGGGTAGTCCTCCGGCGGCGGCTCGGGGTCGTGACAGTCCACCGTTGCCGCCGACAGCCTGCCCTCCCGAAGCGCATCGCCCAGGGCGGAATAGTCCACGCACGGGCCGCGGGCGGCGTTGATAAACTGGGCGCCGGGTTTGAACTGCGCCAGGGCCGCGGCGTCGATCAGGCGCTCGGTCAGGTCCGTCAGCGGCACGTGGATGGTCACGATGTCGCTTTCGGCGTAGAGCGTGGGCTTGTCGACCGCGCGGGCCGGGTAGTCCAGTTCGATGTCCAGGATGTCGTTGGTCAGCACGGTCATGCCCAGCCCCACCGCCGCCCGGCCCACGCGGCTGCCGATGCGCCCGATCCCGACGATGCCCAGGGTCGCATCGGCGAGAAAGCGCCCGAACGCCCCCTTGCGCGCCGCGTGAAACGCCTGGTCGCTCATGTACCCCGACATCGGCCAGTAGAGGCGGTTCATTCGCAGGACCGCCGCCATCGTGTAGTCGACCACCGCCAGCGTGTTGGCCTCGGGCGTGTGGACGACCTCCACGCCGCGGGCGCGGCAGGCCGGCACGTCGATGTTCTCCAGCGCCACACCCGCACGTCCCACGACCTTCAATCGCGGCGCGGCGTCCAGCAGGGCCTCGTTGACCTGCGTGTAGGTTCGCACGCAGAGCCCGTCGGCCTGGCCTATCACGTTCAGGACGTCGTCAGGCGACGTGCGGATGATGTCGGCCCGTTCGCCCAGCCAGGCCACGGCCTCGTCATCCAGCGTCTCGCTGACGGCAACGGTGGGTCTGTCGGAATCGTTCACTGAGACTTCTTCCGTCGGGGCGTCAGGCGGACGCGGAGGCGGGCCCACAGGCCGTTGACGCCCAGCTTCTTCGACAGATCGCGGATGTTCTCGTCGTTGGGCGCCGCCGACATCGCGTGACGTATGTATCGCCGCGCGCGGACGATCTGCCCCCTCTGCATGTGGGCCAGCGCCAGGTTGTACAGCGCCAGCGCGTAGTCCGGCTTGAGCTTCAGGGCCCGGCGGCAGTGGGCGATGCCCTCGTCCAGCCGGTCCATCAGGAAGAAACTCACCCCCAGGTTGTGCTGCGCATGCGGATCGTCCGGCGCCAGCTTCACCAACTTGCGCCAGACCGCGTTGGCCTGCGCGCTCTGCCTGGCGTCCAGCAGGATCTGCCCCAGCGACCGGAGGCTGCGACGGTCGTCGCCGCAAACGCGCAGCTCGGCTTCGAACTGCTGCGACGCGCCGCGCCGCCTGCCCCGCCGCAAGAGCACCTCGCCCAGCTTCGCGTGCGCGCCCGGGAAGGCCCTGTCCAGGGACAGGACCTTGCGGAAGCGTTCCTCAGCCGCCGCAAGCTTGCCGCGCTGAAGGGACAACTCGCCCAGACCGTAGTAGGCGCCGGCGTGCCTGGTGTCGGTGGCGATGGCCCGGCGGAACTCGCCGTCCGCCTCGTCGTGGCGACCCATCTCCGTCAGCAGTTCGCCCATGTCGACCAGGGTCTCGACGTCGTTGGGGTCGATCTCGACTTCCCGCCGGAAGTACTTCAGGGCCAGGCCCAGTTCGCCCTTGGCCCAGTGGCCTTCGGCAATCCGGGCGTTCGCCTGCGGGTGGGACGGGTCCAGCCGCAGCGTCTGGCGCCAGCAGTCGATGGCCTGATCGTACATGCCTCGCGCGTACAGGCTGTTGCCGATGTTGTAGTAACACAGCGGGCATTCGTCCTGGATCTGGCGGGCGAGGTAGAACATCAACTCCGCCTTGCCGTGGTCGCCCATCTCCGTGTACGTGACGATCCGGTTGCAGTAGCTCGGCTCGTGCATCCAGTCGGTCTTTTCGATGCGGCCGAAGATGTCGAGCGCCTCGGCGTACTTGCCCAATCGCGTCAGGTTCACGCCAAGGCAGTTCATCGCCTCGACGTCCTGCGGCGCCAGGTCCAGCGTCTGCTCGTAGGCCTTGCAGGCGTGGACGTAGTCCTCCATCGCCTCCAGCGTCAGCGCGAGGTTGAAGTACCATCCGGGATCGTTGGGGTTAACCGCTATCGCCGCCTTCAACTCCGCCGCCGCTTCGGCCCAACGCCCCTGGTCGTAGAGTTCCTGTGCCCTTTCGACCCGCTGTTCTGCGTCAATCCATTCGTTCATCGGAGCCGTCTGTCCTTCCCATCCGCGTCCGAGCTGCTGCCTGGGCCCGTCCGCAACGAGCGGCTACCCGGAAAACTCACCGGGTCACACCCGTGCTCGCTCGCCTCCATCCAACGATTTCATTGTATCTCAAGACGCCGAAATCCACAAGGTGCAAACCCGGCTCTTGACAGAAATACCGGTCTGTGAGGTACTGTCGTGCTGGGCGAAGGGGCCTGCGAGGGCCCCGACGAACGATGAGAATGAGCGACGAGACGAACTATCTTGACCTCGACGACCGGGCCTTGCGGGCCCAGTGCGACGTGCATGTCTACAAGTCCTCGGGGCCCGGCGGACAGCACCGCAACAAGGTCTCCTCGGCCGTCAGGTTCGCCCACCGTCCCACCGGACTGACCGCGCATGCAGACGAGAGCCGCTCCCAGCACGACAACCGGCGAAAGGCCATGCGGCGGCTGCGTATGAAGATCGCCTGCCACTGTCGCCGTCCCTTCGACGCCTCGGCCGAACTGCCCCCCCTTCTCGCCGAGTGCATCTTCACCCCGCGCGGGCGCGGGGCGGGCAAGCTCAAACGCATGGCCATCGGGCGAAAGGACCACCGGTTCTGGCCCGTCGCGGCGGTCCTGCTGGACCTGCTCGAAGCCCGCGACGGCGCCCTGGCCGAGGCGGCGGCGCTGCTGGGCATCTCCACCGGGAACCTGGCGACCCTCCTCAAGAGCGACCGTCATCTCCTCGCCGCCGCCCAGCAGATCCGCAAGAACCACGGCCACAAGCCCATCACGTGAGGGCCCCACCATGATGCTCTCGATGACGACCGACTACGCAGCCGACACGGGCGACCCGTCACCGTATCTTCGCCGCATCGCTGAAGCCGGCTTCTCCCACGTCCACTGGTGCCATCACTGGAACACCGACTTCCTCTACTCCCGGTGGGAGATCGAGCAGATCGCAACGTGGCTGGAGGAGTTCGGCCTGCGCCTGCTCGATCTTCACGGGTCGGCCGGCCAGGAGAAGAACTGGGCCTCGCCGCGGACCCACGAGCGACTGGCCGGCGTGGAACTGGTCGCCAACCGCATCGACATGACCGCACGGCTCGGCGCCGACGTGGTGGTCATGCACGTCCCGAACGATCCCGCTTCGACGCCCGTCCGGAAGAGCCTCGATGAACTCGAACCCTTCGCGAAAGAGCGGAACGTCCGCCTGGCCATCGAGAATACCCGGAACTGCGATGCCCTGCGCGCCCTCCTCGCCGAGTACGGCCCCGACTACCTCGGACTGTGCTACGACTCCGGCCACGGCAACATGAGCCCTGACGGCCTGGACACCCTCGACGAAATGAAGGACCGCCTGATCGCCGTTCACCTGCACGACAACGACGGCCGGACCGACCAGCACAACCTGCCCTTCTCGGGAACGACGGACTGGCCGCGCCTGGCCCGACTCGTCGCCCGGTCCGCCTATACCGGGTGTGTCAGTCTCGAGTCCAACATGCGCCACCACTGCGACTATGACGACGAGGAGGCGTTTCTGGCCGCCGCCTTCGCAGCCGCCACGCGCCTGGCGGCGATGGTCGAAGCCCAACGCCCATCGTGAATGCCCCCGGACGCCCACGTGGCCCGTTGTTGACAGGCGACAAATCGTGGGCTATCCTCTGACTCGCACAAGCCGCGCAGCCGCACGCGCGCAGCCCAGCCGGAGTGGCGGAATTGGCAGACGCGCGGGATTCAAAATCCCGTGGCCGCAAGGTCGTGTGGGTTCGAGTCCCACCTCCGGCAGTAACGGCTTCGATTGACAATCGTTGTCAGAAGTCGCCAAAACCCCTGGTTTCCGGGGGTTTTTCGTTGCGCGGAGGTCGCCGCCCTCAAAAGGGCGGTCTTGCCAGCCCTTGCCAGGATTCGTCCCGTTTGTGCATGGTGAGTCAGAAAACTTGCGCCTTTTTGTGCGCCTTCCTGCGCCGTCCCCGGCTGGCCCGTCGGTGCCCGTTGCCGCGAGTTGGACCGCTTCGGCTGACTCGACCGGCACGGCGGGCAGGCTCTCGACCGCCCGCGCCAAATCGCCGATGACCACGTGCGAGTAAGTGTTCATCGTCAGGTCGATCGTGCTGTGCCGCGCCAGGGCCTGGGCATCCTTCGGGTACACACCCACTCGGGCGAGGTTGGAGATGAACGTGTGCCGCAGACTGTGGAAGTCGGCGTATCGGCCGGAGCGGTCCTTGTACGGCACCCCGGCCACTTCGAGATCGGCTTTGATCATCGCCGCGCCGGCCCGGCTTCGCGCCCACGAGCCCGACCACAGCCTCTTGCCCGGCGCCTTGCCGGACAGGAAGTCCCGCATCTGCTCGGCCACGTCCGACCGTAGCGGCAAGACAGCTTCCTCGCCGTTCTTCGTGTAGCCGCCAAGGCAATGCACGGTTTGCGTCCCTGAGTCGAGGTCGAAGGACTCGGGTGTCAGCGAGGCCAACTCGCTCGCCCGCAGCCCGGTGTTGGCCGCCAGCATGTACAGCATCGCACGGTCCGCCCCGGCCAAGCCGCGGAAGACCTGGCCCGAGCCGCGCGTCGCCGCGATGAGCGCCGCGAACTCGTCATCGGTCAGGTTCCGTCGCCGCCGCTTCTTGTCCGACTCGGTGACCTTCAAGGCCTTCAGCCCGGCGATGGGGTTCTGTTCGACCCGACGGTCGGCGACCAGCCAGCGTGAGAAGTTCCGTACCGCCCGGAGATAATGGTTGGAGGATGACACGCTCAATCCGTCCCGCCGCAGACCTGCAAGGCAGGCTTCGACGCGGCCGGGCGTGATGTCGGCGATGACGTTGGCCTTGATCGCTGTGAATACCTTCCGGCAGCGTTCGACGGTGCGGTCGATGTGGTCAGTGGTGTTGCCCTTGGCTTCCAGGTGGGCCTCGAAGTCAACGAGATGCTCTTCCAGCGGCCGCTTGCGGTGGTCGCCCATGGGGTCCAGCAGACCGGCCTGTCCCCGCTCAAGCTTGGTGATGAGTTCGATCTCCAGCGCCTGCGAGGCGGTCTTGTCCGTGTACGCCTTCCACTCCAGCGGCTTGCCGTCGGAGTCCTTCAGGCGAACGTACCAATGCCGCGACTCGCAGACGATGCGGTCGCCCTTCTCGTTCAGGGGCCGCGTATGCGTCGTGCCACGCGTGTTCGTCCAACGGGCAAACCGCCGGCCGTTGCGTGTGATGATCTTCGCGTCTTTCGGAATCGCTCTGTAGTGGTGTCGTTTCGTCAGCATTGTAAGTCCTTTTTCCGTTTCGCCTTATCTCAATTCTAGCTCAGTAAGGCAGGTAAGGCAAGCATTTTCAGTATGTTACAACTCAGTTCTCGGCGTATCCGCGCGGCGCTCGGCCGACCTGGGCCCAGGCAATTGCCTCGGCGTCCGTCTGGGACAACCCGCCTTCGGTCACACAGATACCCACTCGTTCGTCCCACTCGTCCCGCTCGTCGGCGTCGAGGTCGTCAAGCTGGCGTACAACACCGTCCGCACCGTCCGGAGATGCTTGGAACGCATTGTCAAACAGGGAGATATCGGTCGGACGGTCCTCTCCAGCCGCCGCGACCACGCCGTCCGAACCGTCCGTCCGGGCCAACGTAATCAGTCGCTTGCGTGTCTTGCCACTGCCACGGTCGAAGGAGACATCCAGCCCGGTGCGGCGCAAGTTCGGCGCCACGCGGCGCAAGTCACCGGAGATCTTGCGAGCCGACTTCGGCCAGTCCTTGCGACGCTGGGTTTTCTCGTCAACGACGCCCTCCACGGCGGCCAGGAGTTCCGTGGACGTCCCCTGCCAGAACTGTCGATCTGCCATGAACTGCTGGACGGCCAATCCCACGAGCGACGCCTCCATGGCCGTCTCGTTCGCCGAAGACCGATTGTCTGTATAGGCGTTCAGGAACGTGCCCGCGGCCCAGCCCAGTCCGGCTTCGCAGGCAGTGACCCAGACAGCGAAGTCGGCCAAGGGCGAACTATCCGTCCAATGCTTGAGCATCAAGGTCCTCACAGAAAAGGAAGCGGCGTTCAATCTGGCATATGACCGGACCACGATGCGGAAGGCCGACAGGTTCACGGTCTATCGAGGGACGCCGGGGAAGCGCATCGACAAACTCGCCGCCGCGGCGCCGAAATTCCAGAAGGAGCTGGCAAGCGTATTCAAGAAGAACAAGAGCAGTGACCGAGTTTTGCTCAGGCACTACGAGGAGGGGGCGTACACGAATTTCATCGTGTACCACGAGAAGCGAACGAAGGCCGAACTTATTTTCAAGGGCAGGAGGACCAGCCCCAGCGTTGGGCCCCTGACTTGCCGCTATTGTCTGCTCGTGGCCCGTGCAGGTCAATGCCGCTGCGGACAATACACTCGCGAGGGTACCCGCGTCTCACAGCGCATCCCCATCATAGTGCCTTTCGATCTCTACGCGGTGCTGGCCGCAGTTGGCGCACTGGACGCGGCGCCAGACGACGCGGTTGTACGGGCCGCCGTTGTCGTCAGTGCCGCTGAGGGGCCGCTGGCGGATGATGCGGAGGGTTCTTTTTCTGGTGCTGTGGCACTTCCGGCATCGTGTGTTGGTTACGTAGACCGGGATAGAGTCCTTGCTGCCCTTGGGGCGGCCGGGCTTGCGTTTGGTCATCGTGTTCTTCGTCATCGTTTACTCCTTACAGATAACTCACTGTCTTGCGTTTTCGTTTGCGGGTCGTCTTCCTTCTCACCGCCGCGGGCCCCAGCGACACGCCCAGCGTGGACGCCGCGACCGCTGCGCCTACGAGGCAGTCCAGCCAGTGGTTGTCGGGCGCGCCGGGGCGGGGTTTCCACTCGTTGACCGTGCGACCGCGGCCCTCGGTACGGACCCAGTACTCCGAGGCGGCTACGTGGTCGGCGAACTGCCGGTGGTCGCCTGGGCGGCCGGGCAGCGACAGGCAGCCGCGGTCGCCGTGGGCCGTGGCCAGGCGGTCGTGGCAGAACGTCTTCCAGTAGTTCGTGTCCACGCGGACGTGGCGAAGCTCGCGCGTGCCGCGGACGTTTGGGATGTGCCAGTGGTGGCCAAAGACCTCGCCCTTTTTGCGGCGGTACTCGGCCATCGGCTTGTGCGCGGCGCCTATACCGACGCCCTTGGAAGGCATCATCGCACCGCCGACGCGGCGGCAGGCGTCGTAGACGACCGTGGGCATGTAGCCGGCGTCCACGAGGCATCGCTCGATGCGCAGGACAGCCCCGTCGTCGCGCCGCCACTCGCGAGCGAGATAGTCACCGCAAAGGGCGACCAGCCCGGCGGTGATGGCGCCCTCGCGCCCTGTGCCCGGCGCGGCGTGGCGGAGAGAGTGTCTGGCGTCGCGGAGGGTGTATACGGCTCGCTTCTGGTCAGGGTAGGCCCCGTAGTCCACCACACAGCCGGTGAAGTCCTCCTGCCAGGCGCAAACGCACCAGTAGAGCAGCTTGTCATGCACATCGACGAACATCGTCATGTGCGTACAGGCGGTGGGCACGTGCCCGCAGGGCCGCCCGGAAGCCTTGGCGATCACTTCGTCGGGTGTCAAGGCCTCGCGAGCGGCATCCTCGGCCACCGGCTCGTTCTGGTACTCGGCGAGAAATGCCGCTTCGTCGCGGAGTTTCAGGTTCATGGCGTGCTGGAGGGCCGAGAGTTCCTTGGCGCTGTCGTAGCGCTCGGGCCAGGCGACGCGGGCGCCGGCGTCCATCGCTTCGCGGTGCTTGCGGTAGTACTCGGTGGCCTCGCGGCCGCCGTGGCCCATGCGGAGGCTGTCGGCACGTTCCTGGGCGTAACGGTCCCAGAGCTTCGTGTCCGTTGGGAACTCGTAGACGAGCTTCGTGCACTCGCCTTGCCACTCCGGGTTCTTCTCACGGTCGAGTACTTGGTCGGCCAGGTCGTCATGGTAGATCTTCGTGCAGGTCAGGACCGCCGAGATGGACTCGCCGGGGCCGGCCATGCAGAGCACGTCCCCGTTGAGCAGTTGGAGGCGGAACTGGGTCTGCGACGGTGACCGAGCCGACTGGCGGGTCTGCGGGTCGTCAAGCAGTACCAGCGAGGGGCGGATGACCTGCCCATCCATCCGCGTGTGCTGCTGACCGCGGATGTTCGAGTCGAGGCTGGTCACTGTGATTATCGAGCCGGACGCCGTGGCGCCTTCGACGGTGGGGAAGACGAGCTTGTCCGTCGCCCAGGTGCAGTAGGTGGGCCGACCGTCGATGTGCTGGCCCATCTGCCGGCGGGCGTTGTTCTCCAAGCAGCGGAGGGGATAGACGGCGGCGGGGAAGTCCTCCAGCAGTAGCGGGTTCTCCAGGATCGCCTTGCGGATCGGCGAGAGCAGTTCGACGGCGCGGTCCTGCGAGCCGCCGATAAGGCAGACGAAGGGCCGATAGCCCGCCAAGACCGCCCAGAGGGCCGACAGCCGCGCGAGGGTCGTCTTGCCCGAGCCGCGGGGCATGGCGAAGGCGAAGAGCCCGCCTTCCTTCACGGCCCGCTCGATCTGCCCGATCACACGTAGATGGTCGGCCGACCACCCACGGTACAAGGCGCTGGCGAAGTAGGTCTCGCAGAAGAAGCGGAAGTCCTCGCAGGCCCTCGCCCGGCGGTCGGGGTCGGCCACTTCGGGGATCGGGCCGATGTTCTGGCGGCGGTACGTCTCGGCGTTCTTGCGGGCCAGGTCCGCGGCGCGGGCGTCCGGCTTCGGCTCCGGTGGCCGGTCGGCTTCCTCGGCAAGCCAGCGGACGTACTCCGGCAGCCGGATATGGCGCCCGTCATGCCAGCGCCGCCCGGCGCGGTTCATCTGCCGGTCGAGCTGGGCGCGCGTGAGCACCGAGCCCTGTGGCGTGGAGTTGACGAGTTGCACCAACTCATTGCGCTGCAGCTTGTTCGGGTCAAGTGCCGCCATCGGTCCTCCCGGCGTCCTCGGTGTTCAGCCATGCGGCATAGACGACAAGGTCGATCCGCTTGTCCTTCCGCACGGGCAGGCCTCGTCCGATGTGCGCGCGGATGGCCTTGGCCGGCACGCGGAGCAGCTTCGCCGCGTCCGTGACGGACAGCGACCGGATGTCCAGTTCGCCGCTCATACGCGCACCGCCTCCGGCCAGGGGCGCTCGGCGCGCTTGCGGGCGACGGTGTCGGCTTTCTGGAGCTTCTCGGCTGTGGCGTAGGTTCGCAGATACCGCGTGGGCAGATCGTCCCAGGTGTAGGCGCCGAAGAGCCGGTCGATATCGACGTGCCGCTCCAGAATCGCCGCCCTGTGCCGGACCGAGGCGTTGCGGAACCTCGAACTCGACGCCAGCCGGGCAATGACCTCGGAGTCGTCTTCCGTGCCACGCAGGACCAGCGCGTCAAGGACCACCGTCGGCAGGCTCTCGGTGCCGTGCGACTCGGCCGACCAGAAACGGTTGCCCCGGAAAAAGACGCTCCGGTATTCGCCGTGCTTGCCCCGGCTGAGCGCTTTGCCGATCTGGTCGCGGTAGTTGCGATAGCTCATCGGCCAGCAGGCGCAGGGCGTGGCGGGCATGGCTCGGAACGGCGTCGAATGGAGTTGTATGCCCCACTGCGGATCTACCTTGTCGAAAGGCGCGTCGGCGGTGGCCATGTCCTCGACGAACTCGAACCAATCGTCCTCGGTCTCGGTCGGGTAGCCGACGATGTTGTATATCTTCATCCGGGCCGTCTTGGCGCTGCTGTTGGCCACACCGCGGAAAAATGCCTGGAGCATGTCGCGTGTGATCGGCTTGTTGACCATCCGCCGCAGGCGTTCGGAGAAGCCGTCCAGGCCGACGATTCGGAACTTCGGCAGGCCCCAGGTGTCGGGCCGCTCCAGGTCGAGCTCGAAGATCGTCTTCTCGGCCGAGCCGCCCCAGAGGGCATCGCCGGCCCCGGCCTGATTCTGCATTCCGCCGATGTGCCTACGGTGCCAGGTGTACCCGCAGAACATGCACTTGCGCTGACAGCCACTGGCGGCTTCGCGCCAGGTCTTGCCGTTGGCCAAGTCGATCTGGTGCGGATACAGCTTCCGGCCGGCGTCGATCAGGTAGGTCTTGTCGATGTCGAACTCGGCCCCGTAGACCACAGACGGGTGCTCGTGTTTCTCGCCGGCCAGGGCGGCCTTGACCAGCGGCACGACGTAGTCTTCCGACCGGCCCAGGCAGAACACGTCCACCCACCGCAGGAACGGCCGGACGTTCAGCAGCCCGGCCCCGCCAGCGATGACCGTGCCGCGGGCCTTCCACCGCAGCCGCTCGGCGACGAAGGGATGCCAGTCACAGCCGGACGTGATCGACACGAGCACGACCTTGTACCGGCCGACCGTCGCGGCCGAGCAGTAATCGACCTCGATGCCGGCATGGCGCAGAGCATGGCAGACGAGTTCCAGGCCCGGCCAGGCACGGGTGTTGTACGATTCGACCTTGTACGCCGGCTTGGCGTAGCGGCCCTGAACATAGACGGCGACTTCGGCAGTGCTCATGGGGTTAGCTCCTCGGAAACTCGTGCCCGCACTTCGGGCAGTGGATGGTGTCTTCGGGGTCGTCCGGCCCGGGCGCGTCGCCCAGGTCCGTGTCGTACTCGCCGAGGTGCTCGGCCAGTTCCTTGTCCGTGAAGCCGATCAGCTTCAGGTCGAAGGGGTTTGCCTGCGAAACGGATCTGCCACTCATTCGGCATGCACACACGTCCCGCGCTCTACTCTCTGCACTCTCAGGGCGACCGTGTTGCTCTCAGCGCCCAGACAGCACCCTTGACGGTGATGTTCGGCTTCACCGAATCGATGCGCCAGTAGTATGTGCGCCCGGCTTCGAGCGTGCCCGGGCGGAGCGTGCTGGTCGTCTGGTTTCCCTTGAACGGCGGCGAGGACTTCGTCGCGTCGGCCACCGCGCGCTCGGCCTTGCCGAAGTACACGTCGTATGACACGGCCCGGTATCCGCCCAGCCAGGCCAGTTGAAGGTCGTCTGCGGCCACCGTGGCTTCGTGCGGCGGGACGGGCATGGAGGCCTGAGGCGCCTGATAGCCGGGAATCCAGTAGTCCGCGGCCCCGCGCTCATAGGCGCCCACGTCCGGGGCCTTGCCCACCACCCTGTGCGTGATCCCCTCGATCACGCGCCCGCCGTCGACCAGTGGCGACCCCGCCTTCGGACGAAAGTCGCGTCCGGCGGGGCTGACCAGCGGCGGTTCGGGCTTGCGGAAGGTCAGCGTCCTGGGGTCGGTCAGGGCGGCCCCGTCCGAGCCGAGGTTGTGCGACAGGTCCCCCGCCGGGGCGGTGATCTTCTTGGCCCGCCGCACCTCGTGATGCATCTGGCCGGTCACGATGGGCGCATAGTTGTTCCACGCCTTTGAGTTGGCGTTCTGCGTCTTGAGCAGGTGGGCATGCTGGCCCGGTGACCATTCCTTGAACGGCGTCGGCGACGACCAGAGGATCAGGTCCAGCGTGTCGTTGTTGATGCACGTGTTGTTGTACGCCCGGTTGCGGTCGCCCTTGATCATGATCCCCTTTTCCCTGCACCGCCACGCCACGTTGTGGTGGATCAGCAGGTCCCGCGTCAGGTCGTCCCCGCGGATGCCGGTCCCCCCCCACCGAAACGCCAGGTGGTCGTGCACCCAGTTGTAGCGGATAATCGTGCCCGCCAGCCGCCGGCCGCTGCACTGGATCAGCCCGCCGTCGCTCTGGACGAATCCGGCATGGTGGACGTAGTTGTACTCGCAGATCGACCCGCCGCCGTGCGGCAGGACCACGCCCTCGGAGGCCCCCACGTGGTGGACGGTGTTGCGGCGGAACACGCACTGCTTGGCGCTGCCCATGAGCACGCCCGCGCCGTTGACGGTCACGCCGTTGCCCAGCCCGCGCCAGTCCACGTCGTGGATGAGGCAGTTCTCGATCGTGTGCTCGCTGCCGCTGACGGTGAGCCCCGGGGCCTCGCTGAAGGCGATGCGACAGTTCCGCACCACGTGTCGCTTGCCGTCGATCATCGTCGGCGCCAGCGTGCGCTGCCCGCCGAGGAACGTCATGTTGAGGCGGACGATCTTCCTGGCCGCGGAGGCCGGCACCGCGTTCAGCGGGGTTACCGGCGTACAGTAGGTCGGGTAGTCCAGGCGGCAGTTCTCGATCGTGCAGTCGGCGCAGTTGCTGAGCATGACCGTCGCGGCGAACAGACGCACGCCATCGAGGCGGACGTGGTTCTTGCGGTCGGCGACGAGGCCGTAGTGGCGCACCTTGCCCTCGACGCGCCGCCCGGTCGGATTGCGTCCGTCGCGGGGCCAGAGGTACAGCATCGAGCCCTTGCGGTCGTAGAACCACTCGCCGGGTGAGTCCAGGGCCTCCAGTTTGCCCATCAGGAAGTACTTGTCGAAGCCGGGCCAGGTGCGCTTCCTCTGTGTCTGTTTGGATTCGTGTCGCGTGCCCATGGTCTTGGCGTAGTCGAACGACGTTCCGCCGGCGGTGTGGTTTCGAACGGGCCTGAGAAACGTCTGCCACGACCCCACGTTCAGTACGCCCAGGGCGCCGGCCCAGTCGACGCCCGTCCGGGCCAGTTCCGGATCCACCATCTTGCCGTACTCGCTGCCCGCCGCCGACTCGCGCCACGTGCCCTGGTCCCATCGCTTGTCCAGCGGCTGATTCGGCCAGCGGGCCTCGACCATCATCGCGCCGTCGACGAACACCTGCCCCACCACCTTCGCAACCTTGACCTTGTAGATCTTCCCCTTGTGGACCGACCACGCGCCGACGATCGGCTCGGTCCCGCTGATCGTAACGGCCTGCCCCGCCGCGGCGACAAACCGCACGGCCTTGCCCTTCGCCCCCGAGGCCTTGACCGTGACGGTCTCGCGGTAGACCCCGCCCCGGATGCGACACACGTCGCCCGCCTTCATCACGTCGGCGGCCTTCTGGATCGTCCGGAACGGCCGGGCCGGCGAGCCGGGACCGCTGTCGTCGCCTGTCGGCGCCACGACATACTCAGCCGCCCCGGCCGAACCGAGGGCTACTGTTGTGATCGCAAGGGCCCTGACCCACGTCATCATCACACCAACTCCATTCCACCCCTGTCGTGGCGGTCTGTTCGGACCGCGGCGGGCATCTCGTGGGGGGCAATAGACTGTTTAACCCCTCCCGCGTCAAGTGAGGGCCTCGGCGTGGGGCTCGACAAACGGGCCCCCGGCGTGTAAACAAGGCTATTGAACGCGGTCAGATCAACCACAGTCACCCGCCTCGTGCCGCCAGATCGGCCGGGCCAGACGGTGATGAGGACACGTGGATGAACAGCGGACCTGCCAGCATGCCGACCGGACGACGCCTTCGCGTGCGAACGGTCCTCAAGTTCGCGTCGCTGGCAGTCGTTCTGCTGCTGGGGGGCTATGCCCTCCTTCCGCCGGCCGGCGGTGACGGTTCGGCGGAAGATGCGGCGGCGGCGGTTGACCGGTCCGACGCCAAGTATGTCATCAAGTTCTCCCCCGGGTCGGGGTATCTTCCGGGCACGCGCCCGGGCGGGCTGGGCGAGCCGCTGAAGGGCCTGACCACCGTCATCGCACGGTTCGAACGGCGATTCCCGGACACGCACATCGAGGTGGTCAACGTCCCGGTGGTGGTGCGCGAGTACCTCGTGACGCAACTGTCCGGCGGCGCGGCCCCGGACATCGTCAACGTCAACGTCGAGAACGTCTGGGTGGATGTCCAGAAGGACTGGTACGTCCCGCTGGATGGTTTTCTGGAACGCCCCAACCCGTTCGTTGTGGAGATGAACGAGCAGCGCAAGAGGGAGAACCCCGACGCGGAGGACTTGCCGGGCGTGCGACAGTGGTGGGACATGTTCCGCTACCAGGCGATCACGCGGGGCAAGGCGGCCCCGGACGGGAAGAACTACTGCCTCAGCCTCGACATGGTCGAGACGGGCATCTTCTACAACAAGACGCTGTTCGAGAAGCTCGGCCTGACCCCGCCCGAGACGTGGGAGCAGTTCCTGGAGATCCTCGAGCGGGTCCGCCAAGAGGGCAAGATCCCCCTCCTGATGGACCTGTGGTCCTTCAACGACTGGTGCCAGGATCTGATCTTCGACCAGTTGTACTACGGGCTCCTGGACGGGATCGACCTGAAGAAGGATCCGAAGCGCGAGGCGTACCTCCAGGGGTATCTCGACTCGGAGGAACTGATCTTCCTCCAGCGCAAGGGCTTCTTCACGCGCCGGGACCCCCGCGCGGTCCACCTGTGGAAGATCATGCGCCAACTGAAGCGCTACACCAACAAGACCCTCAGCGGGATGGACCTGACGCGCGAATTCGTCACGCAGCGCGCCGCGATGTACTGGCAGAGCAGCATGCTGACCCACCGCCTGGTCTCCGACCGCTCGCTCGGGTTCGAGTGGGGCGTGTTCTACCTTCCGCGGTTCACCAGGAAGACGACGCCCTACGCCTCCGGCAAGCCGATGTGCGTCATCGGAGGGGCGGCCAGCCAGTTCGAGGTCACCAATGCGGCAGTCGCAGACACCCCCCCGTCGCTGCCGATGTCCGAGCGAATGAAGCGATCCAAGCGCCTCAAGCGGGTCATCGCGTTTCTCCAGTTCCTCTGCGTGCCCGAAAACACGCGCACGCTGGTCAACGAGTACCCCTGCTTCCTGCCGAACATCGTCGGCGTCGAGCCCCTGCCAGCCCTCAAGCCGTTCGAGAAGATCCTCGAGCGACGCTACACGACGACCAAGTGGATCTTCTCGTTCGACCTGCGCTTCCGCTACGTCCAGGAGCGAATGCTCGCCCTGTACCTCGGCGACGGGATCGACCTGGACGAGTTCTTCGACTGGCAGGAGAAGAATCTCACGTATGCGACCGAGAGCCTGGCCCGGCGCAAGAAGATGGACTTCAGCGCCCTGGCCGCCGAGTGGAAGCGCCTGGCGCCGAAACGCGCGGGGATGGCGGGCCTGCCCCCCGGCGCCCGGGAGGCCCCGCCGTGATCCGCCCGCCGCTGCGAACCACGCTGAGGTGCTACGCCATCGTCCTGCCGGCGGCGGCGATGCTGCTGACGTTCATCTACCTGCCGGTGGTCTGGGCGTTCTCGAAGTCGCTGTACCGGTTCGAGATCGGCGGCGAGGCGCAGTTCGTCGGTCTGGACAACTACACCGAGTACCTGGCGCTGGACCCGACGTGCGGCCCGTCGATGCTGACCATGTTCGCCCTGACGCTGTTCGCCGTCTGCGTCCGCCTGACACTGCCCCTGATCGTCGCCAAGCTCATCCACTCGCTCCCGCGCGAGCGGTGGCGGTACGTCTACCGGATCGTCTTCCTGACGCCGATCGTCGTGCCCGGCGTGGCCGTCCAGTTGATCTGGGCTGGCATGATCTACGGCGAGTCGGGGCTGCTTAACGAGACGCTTCGCGGCGTGGGGCTGGACAGTTGGACCACCGGCTGGCTGAGCGATCCGGACACCGCCCTGGTCGCGGTGATGTGCGTGGGGTTCCCGTTTATCGGCGGGTTCGAGGTGCTGATCTACTACGCGGGACTGTCCGCGATTCCCACCAGCGTGAACGAGGCGGCCGCCCTGGAAGGCTGCACGGGCGTGAGCAAGTTCCTCCGCATCGACGTGCCGCTGGTGCTCAGTCAGCTCAAGCTGATCCTCATCCTGACGATCATCGGCGGGCTGCAGGGTTTCCAGAACATCTACATCCTGACCCAGGGCGGGCCCGGCTTCAAGACCACCGTGCCGGGCCTGTGGATGTACTTCAACGCGTTCACGTTCCAGCGGATGGGCTACGCGTGCGCCATTGGCGTGATCCTGTTCCTGATGATCATGACGCTGACCCTGCTGAACATCAAGTACTTCAGGTCCGCCGAAGACGTCACGGGAGGTGCGTGATGTCTCGCCGCAAGCTCATCGCGCTGCACGCCGCGCTGATTGCAGTCGCGTGCCTCACGCTCATGCCGTTCGCCTTCATGGTCAACAACGTCTTCCGGAGCAACTCCGAGTTCTACCGCGACTTCTTCTCCGTCCCCGAGGCGTTCAAGGGGCTGGTCCGCACGATCGGCGCCGGCGACGACGAATCGGTCGAGATAGAGGACGAAGACGGAAAGCGCACCGTCTCGCGGTCCGAGGCCGTCGATCACTACGTCGATCGCGCCACGCGGGGCCCCACGATGGCGTGGGAGGTCCTCAGGCCGTACGTGGTCAACTCGCTGGTCGTCTCCGTGCTGACCGCCCTGGGCGTCTGCATGCTGGCCTCGTCGACGGCCTACATCCTCGCGCGGTACCGCTTCATGGGCTCGCGGGCCCTGTTCATGATGTTCCTGGCGACGATGATGTTCCCCGGCGTGCTGACGCTCGTGCCCTCCTTCCTGCTGGTCAAGAACATGGGGCTGCTCAACACGTACTGGGCGATGATCCTGCCGTATATCGCCGGCGGGCAGGTCTTCGCAATCTTCGTGTTCCACAGCTTCTTCAAGGGCCTGCCCGAGGACCTCTTTGAGAGCGCTCGCATCGACGGGGCGGGGCACCTGGCGCTGTATTTCAACATCGTCCTTCCGCTGAGCAAGCCGGTGTTCTCGGTGGTCATCATCATGAACATCCTGGGCACGTGGAACAACTTCCTGTGGCCCTTCATCACCAACACCGACGGGTCGCACCACGTGATCGCCTCGGGCCTGTACATGATGTCAGTCTCGCAGCACAACCAGAACTTCTCGACGATGTACGCCGCCTACGCCATCAGTTCGATCCCCCTGCTGATCCTGTTCATCTACGCGACCAAGCCCTTCATCCGCGGCATGACCCAGGGGGCGTTCAAGGCCTGAAGGGATTTTCGATCTTGGATTTCTGATTGATGATTCGCCGCCGAGTGGCGTGCCGTGGCGGGTGCCGTAGCTTGACGGGAAGCGGCAACCACGTGGAGACACTCAGGACCGTGGCACCGCGAGCCGGACCCCCTGGCACGCACGAGGCCGCGGCCTGAGCGACGATCTGGCGGCCGAGGGGGTAGAGACCGTCTGCGGTCACGGCAGGCGGCTACGGGGCAGCTATCGGGCGGCCTGGGGCTACGGGGCGGCCTGCGATGGTTGATCCGCAATCTGAGATTTCACATCTGAGATTTCAGATCTGAGATGTGAGAGACCGTAATCGGCAGTCGACAATCGTCAATCGTCAATCCCTGCACCGCAGTTCCTTGACGAGGCAGTAGAGCACGGGGACCACGAGCATGGTGAGCACTTCGATGAGCATGCCGCCAAACGAGGGGATGGCCATCGGCACCATGATGTCGCTGCCGCGCCCGGTGGAGGTCAGCACGGGGATCAGCGCGAGGATGGTGGTGGCGGTGGTCATCAGGCACGGGCGGACGCGGCGTGCGCCGGCGGCGATGGTGGTCCGGCGAATCTCGTCGACGGTTTGCGGGGCATTGCGCTCGAAGGACTGGGTCAGGTACGTCGCCATCACCACGCCGTCGTCGCTGGCGATCCCGAACAGCGCCAGGAACCCCACCCACACCGCGACGCTCAGGTTGATCGGATGGACCTGGAACAGCTCGCGCATCTGGACGCCGAATACCGCGAAGTCCAGGAACCACGGCTGGCCGTACAGCCAGATCATGATGAACCCGCCGGCCCAGGCGACGAAGATGCCGAAGAACACCATCCCCGTCGTCGCCACCGAGCGGAACTGGATGTAGAGGATCACGAAGATCGTCACCAGCGCCAGCGGGATGATCATCGCCAGGGTGGCCGCCGAGCGGACCTGGCTCTCGTACGTGCCCGCAAAGGCGTAGTTCACGCCCTCGGGCAGGACGAGCTGCCTGTCGGCCTGCTTGTCCTCGAGGTACTGGCGGACCTGCTCGACGGCCTGCACTTCCGACCAGCCGGACTTCGCGGCAAAGGTCACGTAGGCGGTCTTGAACGTGTCCTCACTCTTGATCGCCTCGGGCCCGGCCACGCCGTCGTCGATCGTCGCAAGCTGGCCCAGCGGAATCTGCTGACCGTCGGCGCCACGGACGATGATGCGAGCGACGGCCTGGACGGAGTTCCGCAGTTCTTCCTTGTACCGCACGCGGACGGCGAAGCGGCGGCGGTCCTCGATCGTCCTCGTCGCCGTCATGCCCCCGACGGCCACCGAGACCGTCCGCTGGAAGTCCGCCATGCGTATGCCGTACCGCTTCAGCGCCGCCCGGTCCGGCGTGATGGTGATGTAGGGGTTGCTCGCCGCCATCCGGACGAACGAGATGCTGCCCGGCTTGACCGGCGGGGCGTCGGCGAGGAGCCTCTCGATGCGGACGGCGGCGGCCTCGATGGCCGCCAGGCTGGGCCCCTGGATGCGAACGCCCATCGACGCCCGCATGCCGGTCTGGAGCATGATCCGCCGCGTCTCGATGGGCTGGAGCTTCGTCACGGGCGTAATCGCCGGGCTGGAGCCGGCCCGCAGGATCTCCTGCCAGATGTCGTCGGGGCTCGTGATGTGCGGGCGCCACTGGTCCTTGGGCTTGTACGTGATGACCGTCTCGTACATCGAGATCGGCGCCGGGTCCAGCGGGCTCTCGACGCGCCCGATCTTCCCGACCGCCGACTCGACCTCCGGGATGTTCTCGAAGGCCGTGTCCTGCTTGCTCAGCAACTCCGTCGCCACGCCGATCGACGCGTGCTTGGCCAGCACGGGCATCCAAAGGAACGAGCCCTCGTCCAGGCGGGGCATGAACTCCTCGCCGCGACCGGTCCAGTCGTTGGCGAGGACCCACTTGAGATAGGCCATGTCGTCGTCGGGAGGCAATTGCTCGACGGAGAGGCCCTTCATCTTCGCCATGCCCCGAGGCATCTCGTGCGATACCCGGCCGGCCCAGGTCAGCGCTGCCGGCACGGTCAGCACGGCCGCAAGCGCCAGGTGCGCCACGACAGCCGCGATGCCTATCCGAAAACGCAGCCACGCCCAGGCGCCCACCGCAAGCACGCCTGCGGGAACAAGCAGGTACGCCGCGATGGTCCACGGACTCTGACCCACGCGGCGCCAGGCGGCAATGACCGTGCCGGGGCCGATGAAGACGTACAGGCCCGCCAGCAGGACCATGCCGACAACCGACAACAGGGCGACCTTGTGACGGAGGCACCATCCCAGGACGCCCGGGTAGACCCGCTGGAACAGACGGAAGAAGCCCAGAAGCCCGGCAACCAGGACGGCGACGAAGATGAAGTTCCGCCCCGCCCCCGGCGCGGCGCCCAGCGGCTGCCAGTAGCGACTCAGCAGAACCACAACGAACACCGCCGCCAGCACGCCGGACCCCCACCGCGTAATCCTCGCCAGGTGCTTTGGTGCGAACAAGTCAGCCAGGTGCAGCGCGCAGAGCACGCCCATCACACACGCGGGCCAGACGCCCAGGGCCACTGCGGCGGTCATGGCCGCCGCAATGACGACGATGCGCAAGAATACGCGGAACCACTTCGTCGCCACGCGCCGACCCAGCAGCAGATGCGCCGCCGGCGGCAGGACCACCAGCGCGATGAGGATCGACGAGATCAGCGCGAACGTTTTGGTGTAGGCCAGCGGCTTGAACAGCTTGCCCTCCGCCCCGGTCATCACGAACACGGGCAGGAAGCTGACGACGGTGGTCAGCACGGCGGTCGTGACGGCCGAGCCGACCTCCGCGGTGGCGCGACGAATGACCGCCAGGCGGTCGGCATCGGGCCCGGCGGCGTCCAGGTGGCGCAGGATGTTCTCGCACAGGACGATGCCCATGTCGACGATCGTGCCGATCGCAATCGCGATGCCCGACAGCGCCACCACGTTGGCCTCGACGCCGAACAGCTTCATTGCGACGAAACACATCAGGACCGCCAGCGGAAGCATGCCCGTGATCAGCAGCGCGCTCCGCAGGTGCATCACCATCAGGATCACGACGATGATCGTGATGAGGATCTCGTGCTCCAGCGCGCGGTTCAGCGTGCCGAGCGTCTCGTAGATCAGGGCCGTCCGGTCGTAGAACGGAACGATGGCGACCTGCGAGACCGTGCCGTCTTCGAGCGTCTTTCGCGGCAGGAACGGGGCGATCCTGGCGATGCGGGCCTTGACGTTCTTGATCACGTCGAGCGGGTTGGCGCCGTAGCGGGCAACGACCACGCCCCCCACCGCCGGCGCGCCGTTCTTGTCCAGCGCGCCGCGACGCTCGGCCTTGCCCAGGCTCACCGTCGCGACGTGACTGACCAGGACCGGCACGTTGGCGACGACCTTGACGACGCTCTGCTCGATGTCGCCGACCGTCTTGACCAGGCCCACGCCGCGGACGGTGTAGTCGACGTTGTTCAGTTCGATCGTGTCGGCCCCGACGTCGAGATTCGACCCCTTCACCGCCGCCAGGACCTCCTCCAGCGTCACGCCGTAGTGGCGCATCAGGTCCGGGTCGACGTCCACCTGGTACTCGCGAACAAACCCGCCGACCGACGCGACCTCCGCGACACCGCTTGCGGCCTGCAGCGCGTCGCGGACGTGCCAGTCCTGAATCGTCCTGAGCTGCTCGAGGTCCCACCCGCCGGCGGCGTAGCCCGTCTCGTCTCGCCCCTCGAGCGTGTACCAGAAGACCTGTCCCATCGCCGTCGCATCCGGGCCCAGCCGCGGACGGACGCCGTCGGGGACCGTGTCGTGCGGCAGGGAGGCGAGTTTCTCCAGCAGGCGCGTGCGGCTGTCGAAGAAGTCCACTCCGTCTTCGAAGATCACGTAGATCGAGCTGAAGCCGAACATCGAGATGCTGCGGACCGCCTTGACGCCCTTGATGCCCTGGAGCTGCGCCGTCAACGGATACGAGATCTGGTCGTCGACGTCCCGGGGCGAGCGGCCGGGCCAGGCCGTGAAGACGATCTGCTGGTTCTCACCGGTGTCCGGAATCGCATCGACGCTGACGGGGCGGCGCGGCAGGGGGCCGAGGTTCCAGTCGAACGGGGCCACCACCAGGGCAGCACCGATCACCAGCCCGACGCCCATGAAGACCACCAGCTTGTCGCGCAGGCACCAGTCGACCAGCCGCGCGATCAGCGAGGTATCTTCCGGCGAGGGATTGGGCAGGTCGTTACTCATCGGCACTGCCTCCACCGTGGGTGTGGCTGCCATGTCCGGTGCCGTGGGGGCCAGACCCATCCCTCACGGGCGAGACGCCCGTGGTACTGGGGGCTATCGTCTCCTTCACCGATCCACAGCGGGGCATGGTCTCGGCCTCGTAGGGGTTGCTCACGGCCGTATCCAATTGAAGCCAGTCGGCCCCGGCGTTGTCGAACGCCATCGGACACCGCACGCGGTAGACCGTCCTGCCGGGCAGGCCGAACCGCCTGGCCAGGGCGATCATCGCCTGCGAGATACCCGAGAAACTCGCCCGAATCGTCGTCAGGTCCCGCCCTCGACGAGCCCCCGCCAGATCTTCAGCCAGCGCCCTGCTCCGGGCCATCCAGAACGTGTGGTCCTTGCCCTGCAGGCGGGCCATCTCGACGGTGTTCAGCGCATCGGCCATCTGCCCCGCAGCCGCGGCGGCTTCGGTTGCATTGCTTGCAGCCAAGGCGCGATGAACGTCGAGATACGCGTCGAACAATGCCGCAAGCTGCGCGAGGAACTCCGGCGCGACGGCGTCCGATCGTGTGACGGTCTCGGTGGGGCCAGCCCCGTCGTCCTTGCCCGGCGTCATCATGCTGGGCTTGCGGGCAACCTGCAGGGCGCTGTCGATCAGGAAGTTGCCCCGCGTCACGACGCGCTCGCCCGCCATCAGGCCGTCGAGCACGATATAGTGCTCCCCCGCCCGCGGGCCCAGCGTGATCCGGCGCCCGTCGAAGGTGGGCGTCTCGGCGCCCACACGCTGGACGTAGACGATCGCCCGCCTGCCGGTCTTGAGGACGGCAGAGACGGGCACGACCAGCGGAGCAGCCGCCTTGTCGGGGCTGACGCCCGCGAAACCCTGCGACTCGGCCGACACCAGCTTCATCTCGCAGATGTCGCACACGGCGTCGGCGGAATCCTTGACGACCGACGGGTGCATCGGGCAGACCCACTTGCCCTTCAGCGGCCTCGCGATGACGTGGCCGCCCTTGTCCAGCGTGGCGCTGACGGCAGCCCGGACGAACATGCCCGGCTTCAGCGTCCCGCCGGTATTGTCCACGTTGACGCGGATGGTGACGGTGCGCGTCTTCTCGTCGAGCGTGGGTGAGATGAAGGCCACCGTGCCCGTCAGTTCGCGACCGGGATGGGCCAGTGTCGTGAAGGTCACCTTCTGCCCGTACGTCAGCCACGCCAGGTCCGACTCGTACGCCTCCAGACGCACCCAGAGACGCGTCAGGTCAGCGATGGTGTAGATTCGCGAGCCGGTCTTGACGTACGCGCCCTGCTGAAGGTGCCTCGCGATCACGACCCCGCCGACCGGCGCGTAGATCGTGATCCGATCGCTCGCCTTGCCGCTCTTCTCGATCGCGGCGATCTGCGCGACCGTCAGGCCCCAGCGTCCGAGCCGCTCGCGAGAGGCCTGCAGATTTACGTTGGCGCTGTCGCGAAGCAGTTGCGGGGACTCCTCACTCAGTTTCCGCACAGCCGCCAGGGCCCCGAGGAGTTCCTCCTGGGCGCTGAGCAGTTCGGGGCTGTAGATCTCGACCATGTGGTCGCCCTTGCGGACGGGCAGGCCCGTGTAGTCCACAAAGAGCCTGTCCAGTCGGCCGGGCACCCACGCGGTGATGTGCTTCAGGCGCGTCTCGTCGTAGTCGACCTTGCCCACCATCCGCACGGTGCGCCCGACGAACCGTCGCCCGACGAGGGCCGTTTCGATCTCCATCATCGTCGCAGCGCCGGCGTCGAGAACCAACGTGGGCGCGTTGGGATCGCCCCCACCGCCGGAGGCGCGAACCAGGGGCATCTCGCAGACCGGGCACATGCCGGGCTCCGACTGGCGGACCTCCGGGTGCATCGAGCAGGTCCACACCTCGGCCGCGCCGGCCGGCTTGGACGTCGGCTGCATCGAAGCGCTGTGGTCATGACGGTCGGCCCGCCCCAGATTGACCGCCCAGTGGGCGACGTAGCCGACGACAAACGCCGCGAGCACGGCGGCGGTTATCGCCGCATGTCGCGCGATGGACCGACGGGCGGGCGTCTCGACGGCCGTCTCGGTGTCATTGGTCTCGTTCATGGCTGATCTCCCTGCGTGGGGGCGGGCAGTTGTCGCCCGACCAGGGCCTCCAGGGCCGCCACGTGCTGCGCGTAGTCGGCGCGGGCACGGGCCTGGATCAGGCGGAACTCCAACAGGACGCGCTGGGCGTCGATCAGGTCCCTGAAGTCCGCCTTGCCCGCGCTGAAGGCGGCGGTGACGGCCTTGAGCGACTCGGTGGCCCGTGGAACGAGCAGGCGCCGGTACAGGTCGATCTTTGCTCGAGCGTCGCGGGCACGGAAGGCGGCGGCGCTGACGTCGGCGGCCAGGCGGTCAGCACGGTCGGCGCGGGCCTTGACAGCCGCCAGTTCCAGGTATCGCGATCGACGCACGCCCGCCTCCAGTTTGTCGCGCCAGATCGGCAGGCTCACCGAGAGCATCGCGATCACCGGGTCCTTGCCGTCGTCAATCGGCATGCCCCCCACCGAATGCGACGTGTCGATCCACTTGACCCCCAGCGTCACGTCGGGCCAGTAGGCCTTGCGGGCAAGGCCAACTTCGCTCTTGCGGCGGGCGATCTCGGCGTCGTCGCCTTTCAGCGCCGGACTGCCCGCCATCGCCCAGGCAATCAATTGCGCGTCCTTCAGTTCCGGCCTCGCGTCCGCCAACTCGCGCGGAACCGGCAGATCGGTTCCCACGGGCAGGCCCGCCGCAGCCGCCAGAGCCGCCACCGCCGCAGCCCGCATGTCCGCCAGGCTCCGCACGCGGTCCTCCACCTTGCCCAGCTCCACCTGCAGGCGAATCAGGTCCGGGTGCCCCGCGAGATTGTGACGGTACCGCGTGCGAACGATCTCTTCGAGACCGCTGAGCAGAGCGGCGTTTTCGCGGGCAATCTCGATCGCGCGGGCGAGATAGTAGTATTCGGCGTGGGCGGACCTGACGCGTTGGAACAGGGCGAGTTTGGCGGCCTCGTACCGCTGCCGGGCGGCCTGGGCGGCCTGGTCGGCGGCCCGGGCCCGCAGGTCCAGCGTGCCGAACCACGGGAACATCTGCGCGATCTGCAGGGCGTTTCGCTGGGGGCCGGCGCGGGTCTCGACCTCGCGGATGAACCGCTGGTAGGTGAGCTTGGGATCCGGAAGCGATCGCGCCTCGGTGGGCGCTTCGGCGGCCGCTCGCCACCGATTGAACGCCGCCTCCAGCGCCGGACTGTGCAACGCCGCATACGCCAGGTAGTCCGAAACGGTCGCATCAGGGCCCGGGGCGGCCTTCGGGGTCGACGCGGTCCCAGCCGACGGCTCGGGGGGCCCGGCAGTCGACGGAGGCGTTCGGCCGACCGGCCCGGCCGAGCGGCCACAACCCACTGCACTCAGCGCCACCACGATCAACAGTGTCCAGACGATCCGCGCACGCATGACTGCACTCCTTTTCCCCCCGCCCGGGCGGCTGTCTGGGCCGGTCTACTCGCTGCCCGCGAGTTTGGTGATGATCTCGGTCTTCTTGGCATCGGCCAGCGCATCCCACTTGGGCGCACAGCCGGCGCAGCAGAAACCGATCTTCTTTCCGCCGAACTCGCGGACGAGGCCGGCCGGCACGGCTGCGGGGTCGATCGCCTTGCCGGAGATCGGGCAGGCCGTGTTGATGACCTTGGCGGCGCCGGCGGGGGCAGGCTCGGCGAACATCTTGGCCATCAGCGCGTCCTTCTCCGTGTCGGACAGCGCGTCCCACTTCGGTCCGCAGGGCGCGCAGCAGAACCCGATGGTCTTGCCCTTGTACGTGCGGGTCTGGTCCGCGGGGACGCCTTCGGCCTTCAAGGGATTGTCCATGATCGGACACGCGGCGTTGTCGGCCTTCACCAGGCCGTTGCCGCCGGCCGGCTCGGCAGGATCATTGCAGCCGGCCGCCACCAGCAGCCCCGCCAGCGCCACCACACACCGTCCACAGCCCATCAGTTGCTTGCTCGTCATCGTCCTGTCCTTTCGTCAAAGCGTTGTGTATCGGGCCCCGAGGTGACGGGGCACTCTTGGCTTCACTGGTATTACAAACGGACGAGTTGCTCACGGGGTTCCCGCGCGACGAGGATTCCTGGGGGGGAGGTCCGCTTTAGACTTGCAGGCGCGTCAGGATGCGTTTGAGCAC
>CAZVEV010000059.1:0-24790 GCA_964625865.1 uncultured Planctomycetaceae bacterium
CCTGTCTTTCCAAGACGTGACGGTGATCGGGGTGTATCGATCCCGTCAGGTCGATCCGCCCGCGTTGACCTACGCATTATCCGGATGAGCCAGAAAGCGGACGCCGGCCGTCCCCTCCTAACGGCCGGCGTCTCAGCGCCTGGTAGAATGATCCGGTCAAGCCGCGATTCGGTCGGCTATGAGGCCTTGGCCTTGGCCCTGACCTTGGTCTTGGCTTTTGTCTTGGTCTTGCTCGTCCCGCGCATGGGGGGCGTCTTGGTGGGGGCCGCGGGGGCCTTGCGGCGTTTGCGGCGCCGGCCCGGCTCGGGGACGTCCGGCTTGGGGATCCGAACGGGATGCTCGGCGACGGTCTTGAGCGAACTGGCGATGTCCTTGGCGAACAGGTCAGCGCGGACCTCATCGGCGAGTCCGTCGGCACGGTTGAAGACCCCGCCGACAACCAGGACCTGCATGTCGTCGCAAATGCCCACCTCGCGAATGATCGACACGAGGTTCCGCACCGTCGGGGCGCCCGCCGCGTGCATGCCGTAAATCGTCAGCACGTCGGCCTTGACCTTGCCCACGAACTGGAGAATCTCGTCGTTCGGCACGCCGGAGCCCAGGAAGTACACGCTCCAGCCCTCGGCCTCGAACAGGTCGGCCATGATCTGCGCGCCCAGCTCGGGCTGCTGGCCCTCGCCGCAGAGGATCACCATCCGGTTGCCCATCTTCGGGGCCCGGGCGAGAAATGCGTGGAGCTGGTCGGCCACCATGCGGTTGATCCGCGTGGCCATGTGCTCGACAATCCGCGTGATGTGGTCTTGGCGGTACAGCCGCCCGATCTGCTCCATCGCGGGCCAGATCAGGTGCTGCAGCAACTTGCGGGCCCCGATCCCGCGGTCCATGGCGCCGAAAACCAACTCGCGGGCCTCGCATCGCTTGCCTTCAAAGAGGTGTTCGAGGTAGTGCTTGAAGAGGGCGGCGTTGACTGTATCCATCGATCTGTCCTTTATCTCTGCCGGCTTGTCAGCGATCCTTGCTGCCGCGTCGGCGTTCTTCAAAGCTCAGGAACGGTGTTAATCTGGGTAAGCTACGCAACACAGGTAGGATCGTCTGGGGCGCGCGAAAATCTTTAGGTGAAATGTTAAAATAGGCAAGATAAGCCGAATGGATAGTTTGCGGAAAAGAAGAGAAGTGATTGTAACACATTATCTTGTAGATAGATGAGTCGAATTCTCCTTCTCGCTATTCATGAGCGATACGGAGTGAGGAGGAAGGAAATTGACGGCGCACGGAGAAGAAGCCTCCTTGGGAAGTCCGAAGGAGGCATCGATGCAGCTTGCTTCTTGGCGTCTTCCTCATTCGCTCGGAAAGAGGCGAAGAAGCAAGCTGCTTCGGGCGGGGGCGTCGGTCATCGCCTTGGGGCGATGACGCGTCGCGCGGGACTGGCGCGACCTTCCTGCGGAATGGTCTGCGTCGGGGGGCGCACCGTGGTAAGATGGTGCGGTAGGGCGGTCGCTGACAGCGGTTCAAGCAGACGGACTTGCGCCCGGTTTCAGTTGGCGCCTGGGAGATCAGATGATGAATGCAGTTCGATGGCGTCGAGCGGCGGGGTCCGTGGGGCTGGCGGCGGTGATGGCCCTTGCGGCAGCGCTGGGCGGCGAGAACGTCGCGGCGGCGGAGAACATCGCCCCGAAGGCCAAGATCGCGGCGACCTCCGAGCATAGTGCTCCGTATGCGGCAAAGTTTGTGGCGGACGGGAAGGTCCCTGCTCTTGGCAAGTGCAACGGCGCGGGGACCGAATGGGCGGCCAAGGGCAATACGCATCCGTCCGGTGTTGTTCTGACGTTCCAGTGGTCCAAACCCATGACCATCGCAGAGATCGTGTACTATGGGCGAAGCAGCTACGCCGTCGAGGGCTTCAAGGGCTACGAGGTCACCCTCGATCGAGACACCAAACCCCTTGCCAAGGGCGAGTTCAAGTGTGGCCACGGACCGCAGCGAATCAAGCTGCCGGCCTGCGCCCAAGCACGCACGCTGACGCTGAAGTTCACCAGTTCGTACAAGTCCCTCAACCCCGGAGCCGCGGAGGTGCAGGTCTACTCCGCCAGCCCGTCGGACAAAGCCCTCGGCGCGTTCAAGCCCCTGCCGGTCTTCCAGGTCTACAACCAGGCCGGGGGCCGGCGCCCCGCGCGCCGGGCGCCTCGTATGGTCGACTCGCCCGAACTGGCCGCCCGCGTCAAGGCCGGCAAGCTGGGCTTCGACAAACTCGTCGTCGTCAAGCGCCACGAGATGAACCCCTCGCACGTGTACACCTACCACGCCGAGAGTTTCCGCCCCGGCGGGGGGCTGTACGTTTACGACCTGGTCGGCGAGAAGCTGACCGAACTGGTCGCCAGCCCGGCCGGCGAGATCATCGACGTCGACGTGTCGTTCGACGGTGAGGAGATCCTGTTCAGTTGGAAGAAGTCAGGCAAGAGCCAGAGCCGCTACGGTCCGCAGGACTTCAAGGCCGAGGGCACCTTCCAGGTCTACCGCATCGGCGCCGACGGCACGGGCCTGACGCAACTGAGCAAGGGCGAGTGCAACAACTTCAACGCCTGCTGGCTGCCGGATGGCGGGATCGCGTTCCTGTCCGACCGCAAGCCGGCCTTTGCCTACTGTTTCACCACCACCTCGCCTATCCTTCACCGGATGGACCGCGAGGGCGGGAACGTCGTGCGCATCTCGTCGAGCTATCTGAACGACTTCACGCCCGGCGTGCTCGATGACGGGCGGATCGTCTACTCGCGGTGGGAGTACATCGACCGTCCGGCCTGCCCGATCCAGAGCCTCTGGGCGATCAACCCGGACGGGACGAACGTCTCGGGTGTGTTCGGTAATCGGGTGCTCAATCCGGGCACGTTCATGGAGGCCCACTCGATTCCCGGCTCGGGCAAGATCCTGTGCGTGCTGACCAGTCATAACGGCCCGTGCCGCGGGGGCATCGGCATTATCGACGTGGCCCTGGGCGCCAACGCCCAGCGGGCCATTCGCAACATCACGCCCGAGGTCAACATCCTGCGCGTCGACAGAGGGACGGGCAACGGCGTCCACGGCCCGTACGAGAGCCCCTGGCCGCTCGACGAGACGTACTTCCTGGTCTCGAATCGCGGCACGATGATTCTCCGCGACTATGACCGCACCGAGCAGGTCGTGCTGCTGCGCCCGTCGGGGGGCATGGGGTTCTACCACGGGCGTCCGCTGCGGTCGCGCAAGCGCCCGCCGGTGATCCCCACGCGCCTGCCCCCGAACCCCGACCCCTGGGCCACCGTCGTCGTTCAGGACGTCTACAACGGGCTGGCCCCCCACGTCAAACGCGGCCAGATCAAGCACATCTGCGTCATCCAGGAGATCGAGAAGGCCCGCCGCGTCCCGCTGTGCAACGCCGTGCCCACCGGCAGGGGATACGCGGCCAACTCCGCGTTCGGCTTCCAGTTCCCGCTGGTCTCGTGCGGGGCGACCTACGCGGCCAAGAAGATCTGGGGCTACGTGCCGGTCGACCCCGACGGGTCTGCCCACTTCAAGGTGCCCACCGGCATCCCGATCTACTTCGCCGCCATCGACGCCCAGGGCCGCGCCGTCCAGCGCATGCGGACATTCACGCACTTCATGCCGGGCGAGATCCAGAGTTGTGTCGGCTGTCATGCCGACCGCAACTACGCCACGGGCCAGCCCGGCGCGCGACCCACCGCCGCCCTGAACACGCCCGTCGAGATCACCCCGCCTGAATGGAAAGCCGAGAACTTCCGCTACTGGAAGGTCGTCCAGCCCGTGCTCGACAAACACTGCATCCGCTGCCACAACGCCCGCAAACATCCGAAGGGCATCGACCTGTCGGGCGACCGCAGCGACTTCTTCAGCGTCTCCTACGACGTGCTGACGCGGACGGGCACGACGTGGGCGGCCCACCCCGAGCGCCACGGCGCGGGCCAACCCAATCCGCCCTATGTCAGTTGGATCTCCACCGCCAACGGATCCGAGCAGAACGTCTTGAAGGTCACGCCCCGCCAGTGGGGCTCGCCCGCCAGCAAACTCGCCGACCAGATCCTCGCCGGACACCCGGACAAGGCGGGCAAGCCGCGCGTCAAGCTGACCGACGCCGAGCGCCTGCGCATCTTCGCCTGGATCGACCTGAACATCCCGTACTACGGCGAGGCCAGGACCAACTACCCCAAACGCATGGGCTGCCGCCGTATGCTGCCGCCGACCCTCGGCAAGGTCCTCGCCGACGTCGCCAAACGACGCTGCGCCTCTTGCCACAAAGGCGGGACGATCCCCCGGACCTTCTACACCCGCGTGACGAACGTCGGCGACAACGGGTTCCTGCTGGCCCCGCTGGCCAAGGCTGCCGGCGGCACCGAAGCGTGCGGCCGCGCCGTCTTCAAGACGACGAACGATCCGGACTACCAGGCCATCATCAAGGTCTTCGCCCCGATCACCGAGATGCTCCAGGCCACCCCCCGCATGGATATGCCCGGCGGCCCCGCCGCCTGGACCCGCGCCGCCGCCTGCCCGAAAGCCGCGACCAGAACTCTCAATCCGTGACACATATTGCCTTGCCTCTGACTTCTCTCGCTCACGGATTGGCCTGTGGTTCGGTGTAGCGCAGGAACAGGTCTCCACCGAGGCGAACGAGGTCGCCCGGGCGGAGCAGCACGCCCTCGTGGGGTGTCAGCGGCTCTTCGTTGACGAACGTGCCGTTCGTGCTGGCGAGGTCTTCCACGTAGAACCCGCGGCTGCCGCGGTAGAGCCTGCAATGCTCCCTCGACAGCGTCACGTTGCCCTCCAGTTCCGGCCGCCCGCAGGACCGGCCCAGGACGACGACGCCCTGGCGCAGCGGAATCTCCACGTTCGGACCGCGGAGGCACGGCACATCGCCGCAGCGGGCGGCGTACCGCAGGACCTGTCCCGTTTGCTCGCACTGGAACGCCCCGGTCTCGCCCGGGTCCGGAATCCGATGAACGCTGCCGCACCGGCAGGGCAGCAGGACGTGGCGCTGCGACGTGGCGGCGGCCGCCGGCGGGGCGGCAGTGATGGAATGCCTCTGCAGGGCGCGAAGCACGCGGGCCAGGCCGTCGTCGCTCAGTTGGCGCCCGGTCTCGATGTACTGGACACCCGCCAGTTCGTACCGCATGGATCGCGGTATCTCCACGGGGTCGAGCATGAGCGGCACGACGGGTCGGCCCTCCTCGCCGGCCAGCGTCAACTCGCGCGCGACGTTGTCGGACTGGACCGAGTGTTCCGACAGCAGGAGCAGGACGGCCTTGCAGTGCTCGATGGCTGAGACGATCTCGGCCCGCCAGCGGCTGGACCCGTCGATTCCATGCTTGTCCATCCACAGCGAGAGGCCCTGGGCCTTCAGCCGCGTGACGAAATGCTCGACGTCGGACAGGTCAGCCCGCGCGTAGCTGACGAACAGGTCCCAGTTCATGCGTCGGACTCCGCCGGCGGATCGGGCCTGGCCACCCCGCCGTCTCTGACCCGCGGTTTCCGCTTGATCTTGATCGTCTTGGGCTTGTCGTCATCGTCCAACGTGGGCTTGGGGGGCGTCGGCCCTTCCGGTCTCCGGAGCCTGATGGGGCCCGGGATGCCCAAGTCGATCCTCGCCGTGTCGTTCTTCTTGTCTGCCGACGGTCCGGATACGTCATCGTCGAGCCTCACCAGGTCCGCGACGCCGTCGTCGGTGACGCGCGGTTTGCGCTTGATCCGGATGGTCTTGGGGATCTCCCTGTCGGCTTTGTCTATCCCGGACGGGGGCGGCGCGCCCGGAGACGGGGGGCCGAGCCTGATCGTCGGGATCTGCCTCTCGGGCGGCTCGTCGGCCGGCGGGATGGATACGTCCACGCCGGCGGTGGTGTCGTCAGGGCCGAGCATCAGTACCTCCGCGGCACGATCGTCGCCGCCCGAGAGCAGGCCTACGTCAATCGAACTGTCCTCGGTGTCCTCCATCAGTTCCATTCCTGCCAGGAGAACGTCGTCCAGGTCGGACGGGTCGAGGCGGATCGTCAGGTCGTCATCGTCGTCGAGGTCTGTCGGATGGGGCACGGGCGGCGAGGCGGGCGGGGCCTTTGGCATCGTATCATTCTCAGGCGGGGCCTTGTGCCGGTCCTGGATGAACACGAACGTGCGGGCCACGTCTTCCCACGCCTGCTGCTCCGGCCCGTCGTCGCAGTGCTCGAGAAAGCCCTGCCACGCGGCGGCCCTGCGGGCCACCCCCTGCGCGCCCGGCTCGTCGCTGCCCTGCCAACGCTGGGCGATCTCGGCGGCGATCTGCCGCGCGGGTTCCACGAGGCCATGAGACAGAAGCGCACGTTCGACGCGGCAGGTATCGGCCAGAAGCCGGATGGCCGGGAGCGTGTCATCCCCGAAGCGATCAATAAAGTGCCCGACGAGCAGGGAATACGACGTCGCATCGTCGGCCGCCAGCGCCCTGTCGATGTCCTGCGAGGCGATCCGGGCAGCCATCGTCCGCAGGTCCGCGTCAGGGTCCTCGCCAAACAGGCGTTCGAAGTGCCACGACAGCAGCGTGTCCTGCCCCGTGCCTCGTCGCTGGCATATCATCTCCCGCATCCTCTGCGCCACGTGCGTTCGCAGCTCGTCGGCGTCCAGCCAGGCCGCCCGGCCGTCCGGGCCGAACAGAGTCGTCATCTCGTCTTCAAGCAGGTCGGGGACTGCTGCGGACACCGGCCCGCGGACCCGACGGTCGAACAGGTCAGCCACGTGCCGGGCCACCACGTTCACGCAGTCCGGCTTCGTGCTTCGGGCAAACGTCTTGACCAGCAGGGCCCGGGCCCGCCGGGCTTCGGCCACCCGGGTCACGTCCTGCTCGCACGCGTCGACGAGGCGCTCCAGGTTGCGGGCGGCCCACACGTCGAGGATGTCGGCCGGGTCGGCGGCGGAGTGCTCCACGATCCACGTGAACGTCTCCAGACAATCGGCCGGGTCGGCGGTATCGAGCGCCGTGGTGCTGACGGCGTCGGAGGCGATTCGCTGGACGACGTCGGCCGGCAGGCGGCTGTCGGGATGCGATGACAGCAGGTCGTCCAGATGCTCCTGTGCCTGGCGGCGGTTCTTGTCTTGCAGATACACCAGCGCCAGCCAGACCGCATCCACGGCGGCCTGGCAGGACTGGATCGACCGGTGGGCCGCGACCGCGTCATCGGGCAACGCGTCGGCCTGCCGGCCGGTCTCCGTGTGCGTCCAGGTGCCTCCCAACTTGAGCCACGGCCCGCAGCCGATCTCGGACTGTCGCCCGGTGACGACGTTGGTGAAGTGTCCCCCCGTGACGGCCATCTCGTCGCGAGATTCGACCAGTTCGCTCAGCGGCGCCTGTCGCCCGGTGCCGGTGGAGGTCCACGTGGGCCCGGTCGCCATCCAGCCGTCGGCGTCCGCGGGCAGGTCCGTCGCCTGCTCGCCGGATCCCACGCACGTCCACTTGTCGCCGGTTCTCAGCCAGTAGCCGCCCCCACACGTGCCTTCGTTGATTGACTCTTCGCTCATGGTCACGGCTCCACCAGACCTGGTCTACCAGCCGCCAGCCTCGTCAGGCCCCGGCCCCCATGCCGACATGAGTATACCTTCCCGCCCCCCGCAGGGTCAACAACCGCCTCGGTTGCCCTGCGCTCCGTACGGGGCGCAGGGCACGTGCCGACCGTCGTCGGCGCCCAGCCAGGCCGGGCCGTCTCTCGCGTCGCGCCCTTGGCCGGGACACCACCGGTTTTCTTGAGAATTCTCTTGCGAAGACGGTGCGGAGGTGGTATTATTCGGCGAGTGTCGGCGAATGTCGTCGGCGGAGCCTGGAGCCAGGCGAGGTATCACAGAGCCTGTCGCGACAGAGCAGTCTTGGGAGGACCAAACCACAGGTCCTGATACCGTGATAACGTAACAACCACATGACCTTGGTTGAGGAGAGATGCGATGAGACATGCAAGCGTAGTAGTCTGCGTTATGGCCCTGTTGGCCGGTTCGGCCTCGGCGGCGACGATGTGGACGGGCACGACCAGTAACAACTGGTCCACGCCGACCAACTGGAACCCCACCGGCGTGCCGGATATCCACAATGGTGTCGACGACGCGACTATCCCTGACGGCAGCACGGTCGAGTGGACGCCCGGCGGGGACTGGTCCAACAACGCCACCGTTACGTTGAACGGCAACAGCAGTTGGACGCAGTTGGGCGGCGGGAGTTGGGCCCGTATCGCGGGCAATGGCGGCACGGGAAAGCTGATTCTCAACGACACCTCCTTGTTCGACGCCGGCACGGCCAACCGGGTGGTCGTCGGCATCGTCAGCGGTGCCAACGGAACCGTCGAGATAAACGACAGCGCCGAACTCGATACCGACGGTGTCGGCTTTACGTTGGCCTACGACAGCAACACCCAAGGCCGGGCCGACCTGGACGGTGGAACCCTCACCGTCGGCGGCGAGTTCTGGTTTGGACGCGACACGGGGGGGCAGACCAGCCAGACCGCCATCGTGTCCATGAACGGATCAGACGTCACCGCCAGCGGGACCGTGGGGATCTGGTTCTGGGATCCTCATACAACCGGAAGCACGATGTACATTGACTTCACGGGAACCAGTCAGAGCACGGTGACCGTCAGCGACCGCTTCGGGCGACGGAATGCCGGCGGCAGCAGCAATGTGATGACCTGGGAGACCGCGTGGAACGAAGGCCTGATCCGCGTCGACGGCGGCAACGCCGGGAACTTCAGCGACTACTTCACCACCAGCGGCACCTCCAGTGCCGACGGCCAATCCTACACGCTGACATATATTCCCGAGCCGACGACCCTCGCGTTGGCCGCGGTTGGCCTGTTGGGAGTGGCACGGCGACGCAGACGAAAAGAATAGCGATCGACCTTTCGATTGGCAGATAACACAACGGAGATGACATCATGACGAAGCACACACTGCTCGGAGTGGCACTTGTTTCACTGATCCTCCTGGTTGGGACGTCCGGTGGGGCGACAATCGGCTATTGGCGGATGGAGTCGGACACCGACGGCGGCGGCGGGTACAGCGTGCCGGAGGAGTCGGCGGGCAATCCGCTGATCGGTGCCGCGGGTTTCGTCAACAACGTCACCTTGCCCGCCGATCCCGTGCCGCTGACCGGCGCGGCGAACACCAGGTCGCTGGAGGGCGGCGCGAACATCAACGGCAGTATCGCCAGTTTCGCGGCGCTGAACACTGAGAGCATCACGGTCGAGTTCTGGGCCCAGACGGACGAGGGAGACGCGGGGCTGTTCACGCGGAGCACGGGCAGCGATGGCAAGACGTTCGGCACCGACGGCGTGGTGATCACCGACCCCGATGCGGTGGACGTTCGTTACTTCGTGGATGACGGAATCGGCGGATCGACGCAGAAGGATTTCGCCAACGTGCACAACACGCCGGCGCGGTGGCAGCACATGGCGTTCACGTACGAGAAGGCTACGGGCATCGGCAGCCTGTACGCTGACGGCAACACGGTGGCGACGGACGACGGAACGGACGGCCTCGGCCTGGTCTGGGGTGCCGGGACCGCCAATGCGCTGCTCGGCAAAGATGCCGACGGCGGGCCTGCTCCGTCGGGCGGGATCTTCGATGAACTGCGGATATCCAACGCGGCGCTGAGCCCCGCGTCCTTCCTGAACGCCGTGCCGTTCACCGGCATCGCCAAGGACAGTTTCCTCACCACGGAGACCGGCACGGTGGGAACGTATGATGACGGCAATCTCTACGACAGCGGCAACAACGTCGTTACCGAAGGGACGGTCGGTTTCTCGGCGGCCAAGACGTGGGGCGGCGGTACGGGCAGTACGGGGAATTTCGAGGTGGACAACGACGGTCCGGCTGACGGCGGGCTGACCCACAACCTGCTGACCGGGGAACTCGAAGGCTCCCTGAAACTGAAGGCCAAAGACCCGCGACGCATAGAACGCCAACTCGAGGCGACCGTTCCTGTCGAGACGACCTACTACGTCAGCGCCCTTCTCCACGCGACGAAGATCGAGGCCGCCAACGTGATGAGCGCCGGTTTCTCGAACGGAAACGAGGATCGCGACGAAGGCGTTCAGATCGGCTTCAATGGCGACAACATCGCGGTCTTCGCCGGCGGGACGGCGCACGACCTGCTGCCCGGGGCGATCACGCTGGGCGAGACGTATCTCGTGCTGGCGAAGTTGACCGCCAATCCGGGCGGTGACGACACGCTGACGGCCTTCTACGCAGAGGACGGTGACGCGCAGTTCTCCATCGGCCTGTCCGGCCAGCCGGTCGAGACGTTCTCCGCGGTAACGGACCTGGGATACCTGCAGGTCCACATTAACGGCAGCGGCATCAACACCAACGACCGCCTGTGGTGGATCGATGAAGTGCGGCTGGCCTCGACGATCAGCGATCTGGGCATCGATCCGGCGACGGTCCCCGAACCGGCGACGATGGGCCTGCTGGCAATCGGCGGGGCGGCGGTGCTCGTGCGCCGACGGCGCCGACGCGCGTAAGACAGTAGAAGAACACTGATGAAGAGAGGAACCGAGACATGAACCGACTGATCTTGACAGTGGCCATTGCGATGGCACTTGCCGTGCTCGCACAAACCGGCAGCGCCGCCACCACCGTTTCCTACACGTACAACGGCGGAAACGGCGGGCATCTGGGCACGGTGTCGGGCGGCGATCTGTACAAGCCGGGCGTAAGCGGAGCCGGCACGGGCGCGATCGGCTCGAACGTGAACGATAACAACACGTGGGGCACGAACAGCACGTCCACGGCCACCGGGCCGGACATCGGCAGCACGTGGCGGATGGCCGCCCTGCTCAAGGTCGGCGCCATCCTCGGCGCCGACGGCAGCGACGTCTTTGCCACGACGGGCGACCTGAACCAGCCTTTGGCGCTGACACTCACGCTCGGCGGGCAGACGGCTGGGACGAACTCGGCGGGTTACGCCCCCCAGGCGTATCTCTATGGAATCGACGCAGGCCCGTCCGGGGCAACCGGCTGGTGGGGGGCGGCTGACAAGGTGACCAAGGCAGTCACCAGCCTCACGACCCTGACGCCGGGCCAGTGGACCGCGGGCTCGGGAACCTGGTCGTTCAACCTGGCCACCAGCGGCCTGGTCACCGGCGACACCGGCGACATCTTCGGGATTGCCGTCGTGGGTAACGAAGATGCCGTCGCCAGCGAGAGTCTGTCGTGGGCAAGGAACTCATCATCCCTGACCGTGGCACGCGCGGGGGAGAAGACCGCTCTGGTGGACTTCTCGTCTGCCGAGAGCACGCCGGGCGGCCTGCAGGGCGGGAACTACTGGAACACGGTGGGTAACACCAATGCCAACAGCCTCATCGATTCCGCCACCGGTGTGGACTCGGGGTGGGATGTGACCGTAACTGACGGTGGGCAGTATATCGGATTCGGAGGGACGGCCATCAATGGCGACGGCGCGGCAGTGCCGTTTGATCAGTCCTTTGCGATCATTGACGGGATCTTCTCGAATCACGCTCAAGCAACCGGGACAGCCACCATCACCTTCACGAATCTGACGCCCAACACGCCCTACGACTTCTCGACCTACTCGGACCGCGCCAGCGGCTGGGCCGACGCGGTGATCTCGACGACGGTCGGCACGGGCCCTGCCTCGGTGGCCATCCTGGAAGACGCCGTCACCGACTTCACGATTACGTCCAACGGCTCGGGCTCCCTCGCCTTCACGTTCGTCGAAGGGCCCGGCGAGAGCAGTCCGGTGGGCGACAACGCCGTACTGAACGCCCTGAGCATCACCGAGGTCCCCGAGCCGTCGACCCTCGCCCTGGCCGCGGTGGGCCTGGCGGGTCTGATCCGCCGGCGGAGGCGATAGCGTAGAAGCAGCATCTTGCCTTGCCGGTGCCGTGGAGCGGTAGGGCGTGGAACTCCTTGTACGCGGGGGGATTGCGCATTGCTTCCGTCTGCGGCGCATCCAGTGCCCTGCGAGTGTCGCCTCTGCGTTCGATACTCCGAATTCCCTGAAACCGTCGAGGAGGGCGGCCAAGCCCCTTTGGCCGCGTTTTGATGCGAGGGTAGGGGGTAGGGTCGTTTTTTCCGGCCAAGTGCGGCTACGGGACGGCTAGACCCCCTAGCCGGGGTGCCAGTGCATAGACAACGCCCCGGCCTGCGAAGGACCGGGGCGTCGGGTGTGTTCAGGTGCCCTGCGGTCGTCTAACCGCGTTGTCTTCGCCGAACGTATCCGCCCAGCCCCGCGACGGCCAGGCCCACGGCGCACATCGTCAGCGGCTCGGGGACAAGGGCCGCTTTGTAATGGGCCTCGATCTGCCCCGCCGACAGCGCCGTCCTGTACAGCGCCACTTCGTCCATGTCGCCCTCGAACCAGTTCCCGCCACCGTCATAGATGCCGTCGCCGGCGATGTTCACCAGGTGGCCGGAAACGCCGTAACCTCCCCCTCCGACCGCGCCGTGGTTCTGAGACCCGGCCAGTACGCCATTGACGTAGACCAGTTTCTGCGTCCCGGTGCCCACCGCGGCCAGATGGACCCACTGGCCGGCGTTGCCCCCCGTGCTATACGCCACATTCAACGCGCCGTTGGCGGGGGTCCATATCTGGATCGTGTTCTGGTTGATGAAGCCGAACTCGAGCGCGTCGTTCTGGCCGACGATGCCCGTGCGGTTGCTCTGTGCGACCGTTGGACGGACCCACGCCTCCAGCGTAAACGCCGCCAGGCCGCTCATGCTGACCGGCGTGTTGATCGCTTGACTGCTGCCGTTGAAGCCCGTCGCGCTGTTGGCGGCCTCCAGGCCGAGGAACGCGGGTGGCCGCGGGCCGGGGGCCAGCAGGTTCGGGCTACCGAGGTACGTCCCATCATTGGCGCCGCCGATCGAATCGACCGCTATCGCCCCGGCCGTCTCCGTCGCGCGGTAATACGCGATGGGGTTGTCGGCAAGCACGGCAGCGGGATACGACGTGGCCTGGGCGGTACTGACGGGCACCATCACCGCGGTAACAAGCAGCAGGCCTCCAACAAACATCGTGCGAGAAACAGACATGGTCACACCTCTCTTACTTCTCCAACGTCTCTTTCTACCTGGCATTTCCACCGGGGGAAACGACCCGCCGGCACGCTTCACCATGAAGCCATGACAGCGAGATTCTCCAAGTAGTCTCCAACTCGCGACCTCCACGAGTTCATCAGAACAGTATAGTCGATCCTGCACGTTTTGTCAAGATCAATTCCCGGCCGCGAGGCGTCGATTTCCTGGTAGCCTCCCAAAGGGGCGCCGATCTTGCGACGGGCGTTCAGGCCGTGCGTTCGCACGGTATTGCTCTGATGCCCGCCCGGTGGGTACACTGTGCATGGTCGCATGTTCCGGTCGTCCGTGGGAGCCGGCCGGCCAGAGGTGTCACGTGAAATGCATACAACTGGTGATGGCGGTTGCGGTGGTCGCCGGCGGGGCCCTTGGGGTGGTCGCCGATGAGGCCGACGAGATGTACAAGGCCGTCTTCGGTGCGCGGGCGCGGGCGGTGCGGGCGACGCGAGAGACGGCCGACGACCTGAAACTCGCCGACGACATGGTCGCGGGCGTCCGGAACAGCGAGCACCTGACCGACGCGATGATCGTACGACTGTGCGACGAGGCGTATGCGCTGTGCAACCGCACGCCGTCGGGGGTGGCCCTGGCGGTCCGCGCGATGCGATTGCTGGCGGCCAAGGTTCCCGCCCGCCAGGCGGTCTGTCGCGACCGGATACTCCAGGTCCTTCGGCGGGCGTACACTGCGGCCCGGGGCGAGGGGCGGCCGGCGGCGCGGTCAGCGCTGATCGGGGAGTTGGAATCGATCGCCGACGGCCTGGTCGCCAAGAAGGACTGGGGCGCCGCCGTTCGGTACTACGCCCAGGCGATGGGCTACGTGGTTCGCGGCACGGGGGACAAGGCCCGTATCGAGGCCAAGCGCGCTCGCGTTCGGCGCCTCATGAACATCCACGCCAACATCGCCGAGTACCAGGCGGCCCTGAAGACCAATCCGAAAGACGTTGCGACGCGAGCGAAGCTCATCCACATCTACCTGGTGGAGTTGAACAGTCCGGCCGACGCGGCGAAGTGGGTCACCGCCGAGTGCAGCGGCGAGTTGCGCACGAACGTCCCGCGGGCTGTCAAGGACGCCGCGGCGCTGCCGGGCGACGCGTGTCTGACGATGGGCAAGTGGTATCGCGGGCTGGCCGACAAAGCCGCCATGCCCGCCAAGGCCTACATGCTCGCCCGCGCGAGACAGTACTACCGTGTGTTCCTCAGCGGGCGGACGCGTCGGGACGTGGCCGGGCTGCGGGCCAAGATCGCCCTGGACAGCATCGATGCTGACTTGAAGCGTCTCGGCCCGCCTGACGTGCCGGCCGGCGGCGGCGCCACCACGCCGACGCCCGCCGGGACGGGGCTGGTCTTCAGCACGGCGAGCGGGTCGCGCGACACCAACTTCCAGTCGCGCGGGGCTGCCAGGGTCTATCGCGGACAGATGAGCTTCACGCGCGGGGCGGTTGTTTCTACGGCGGGCCCCGCCGTCACCGCCGCCTGCAAACGCACCAATGAGCTGACCATCGAAGCCACCATCACTCCGACCGACTACAGCCAGACCGGGCCCGCACGGATCATCACGCTGTCGTCGACGGGCCACCTGCGGAACTTCACCGTCGGCCAGGAGGGCACGAACCTGGTCCTCCGCCTGCGGACCACGAGCAACGGGGCCAACGGATCGAACGTCCAGCCGACCCTGTGCACGCTGCGCCCCGGTCGGGCCCATCGCGTGGTGATCACGTATCGCCCGGGCAAGTTGAGTTGCTATCTCAACGGCAAGCTGGCGATGCAGACCGCCAAGATCCGGGGCGACTTCAGCACCTGGGACAGCAAACAGACGCTGATGTTCGGCGACGAGCGCGACACCCACCGCTACTGGCGGGGCCGCCTGAAAGACGTCAAGATCCACAGCCGCGCGCTGTCGCCCACCCAGGCCGCGCGGGCAAGCTCAGGGTGACACGGTCCGAGACGTTCTGACGTTCTGCAGAACGTTGGAATGACGGGCGGTGCAGATCGCACCTCGAACGACGCTGGTCACTGAAGTGACCAGCCCCAGTTGTGCGTTTCGGTGCAGCGGTGTACTATCTATGTGGGTTGCCTCTCGTCGCAGGGATGTACCATGACGATAAGTTTGTCCGTATGCAGGGCGCCCTCGCGTCGGACAGCGACGTTTCGGATCGCAACCTGGGGCTGTGTCACTTCAGTGACCAGCGGCGTCGCATAGCGACGCCTCGCACGAGAAAGGACTCCGCGATGAGCGCCTGGACTCGCAGGTCGTCTTCATCCTCGAACGAAACGTACAGGGGTAAGCATCGCTTCGAGCACTGGTATCGCAGTAACCAGGTCTACTTCATCACCGCCCGATGTCGCGGGCGCTACCGAGCATTCGCATCTGAAGACGCCAAGGCCGTCTTCTGGGACCGCTTCGAGCACTACACCGCCAAACACCTGTTCACCCCCTGGGTCACCACGCTGATCGACAACCACTACCACGTGCTGGGCTACTGCAAGGTCGGCAGCGAACTGGGCGAGATGATGCGCAAGATCCACGGCTCGGTGGCGAAACTGGTCAACGACCTGCTTGACGAGCGGCGCGCAGAGTTCTGGTCCGAAGCGGGCCATCAGGACTACTTCGACGGGTGCATTCGTGATGAAACACAGTGCCGCCGCGCCTACGGCTACACGTTGACCCAGAGCGTGCGACACGGGATATGCAGCGATTGGCGCGACTACCCGCACACGCGTGTCAACGTGGACCTGGAGCGAGGTCTGCAGCGGGCGCTCGAGTTACGGGCGTTCATGGAGGGAGTGTGCTACAATCGCTATCGGAGGAAGCCGGAGCGCCGGCCGGGCGGAAGGGCGTTGTGAGAGGTCTGGCCGACGGCTAGGATTGTCCGGTATGAACAGACGAGGATTCCTCAAGGCGATCGGGTGCGGCGCGGCGGGGACCGTGTTTTCGCCGCCCGCTGCAACGACCGTTCTCGCATCCGGCGAGTCGGCGATCGGTAGCGGTCGCCCCGAGTTCTCGTGGAAGACCGTGCCGATCTACATCCACTTCGGCAAGACCGCCGGGCCGCTGACGGAGGCCGAACTGCGCTTCGTCGCGCGGACGTCGAACTTCGTCTGCTTCGAGAAGGGCCACGCCGCCCGACGCCTCGGGTCCACCGAGAAGGGGATCGCCCACGATGCCAGGCGCCTCAAGGCGCTCAATCCGAGAATGAAGGTGCTGTTCTACTGGAACGGGTTTCTCAACTACCGGCTGTATGACGCGTGCAAAGAGTTCGCAAGGCACCCCGAGTGGACCTTCCGCGACAAGGCGGGCAAGCCGATCTACAAGACCGGAACGCTCGAGCAGTACAACGTGCTGGATGCGGGCTTTCGCCAGTGGTGGGCGTCGATTGCGGGCAAGGCCGTCAGCGAATACGGGTGCGACGGTATCTTCATGGACGCACTGCTCCAGCCCACGCGGCCGGCGTGGATCAAACGCGGGTGGGGCGCCGGCAGCGAGAAGCGAGTCACCGAGGCCGTCATCGACATGATGAAGCAGGCGAGCAAGGCCATGGGTCGCGACGCAGTCCTTCTCTACAACGGATTGCGAGGCTCCGACCGCGGGGGCGCTATCCGCGGCGCCGAGTTCCTGCCCCACGCCGACGGGGCCGCCGTGGAGCACTTCGGCGCCTTCGCCAGCCGTACAAAAGAATCGATCGCCCGCGACATCGACGCGATCGGGCGGGCCGGCAAGGCGGGCAAGATCGTCGTGGTCAAGGCCTGGCCCGACCCTGAGTTCAACTGGCAAAACGCGACGAAGATGAAGCTCCCTCCGGCCAAGCTCGCCGCCGAGGCGCGCGAGAAGATCACGTTCCCGCTGGCCTGCTATCTGGTCGCCGCCCAGCCGGGCGCATACTTCTGCTACTCGTGGGGCTACCGCGAGGTCCACGGCAGTCTGGTGGACTATCCCGAGTTCCACAAGCCCCTGGGCGAGCCCAAAGGCGACGCGACGAGAAACGGATGGGTCTACACCCGCTCCTTCGAGCACGTCGACGTGCGGGTGGACATCTCCAGTCGTACCGCGCGACTCGAGTGGAGATAGAACGCCGCCAAGGCCCGCGTTGTCCGCTGGGGGGGGATGTTGTAAGGGGCCCGTCGGAGGGGCTACAATTGTCAGGTATGAACAGACGGCGGTTTCTCAAGACACTCGGATGTGGCGTGGCGGGGGCGGTGGTTTCGCCGCTGGCGGCGGCGGGGGCGGTGCGGCCGACTGGACCGGCGGCGGCGAAGAAGCTGAACATCGTGCTGATCATGGCCGACGACGTGAGCCCGGAGATGTACCGTTGCTACGGGCTTCGCGAGACGCACACGCCGAACGTCAACCGGATGGCGAGCGGCGGGGTGATGTTCCGCACGGCGTGGGCGTCGGCGATCTGCGGGCCCTCGCGAGCCCTGCTGATGACGGGACGCTACGGGACCACCACGGGGGCGTACTACAACGGCCTGTGGATGGGCGACAGCCGCAAGCTGCTCGAGAACAACCTGAGCTTCGGCAAGCTGCTCAAGGACGCCGGGTACGCGACGGCCATCGCGGGGAAATGGCATTGCGGGGCGACCATGCCGTATACCAGACACGGCGGATTCGACGAGTACTGCCTCTGGGAAGGCGCCAAGGAGATCGCCCAACTGCCCGGCAAGCCGGCCTACAAGGCCATCTACAAAGGCGACGGGGACCATCCGCGATACTGGCAGCCGTCGATCGTCAGGAACCACAAACTGCTCAAGACCGGCCCCCGCGACTTCGGCCCCGATATCTTCACCGGCTTCATCTGTGACTTCATCGAGCGGAACAAGGACAAGCCGTTCCTGGCGTACTACCCGATGGTGGCGCCGCACGGCACGCGAGACGGCGTGACGACCACGCCGGCGCGAGGCAAGGTCGGCGAGATGGGCAAGCCGGCGACGGGCGAAGAAGCCGACGCACGCTTCAAGGCCCTCAACGAGTACATCGACGTTCTGGTCGGGCGAATCATCGCCAAGGTGACCGACCTGGGCCTCGCCGACCGCACGGTGATCATCTTCTGCGGCGACAACGGGACGGCCGTCACCGCAAAGAGCCGCGGCGTCGAACGGGGCAGCCACGTGCCGTTTGTCGCCTGGGGCGCGGGCATCAAGAAGCGGGGCGCCACCGACGAACTGATGGACTTCTCCGACGTCCTGCCGACCCTCTGCGAGATCGCCGGCGCGACGATTCCCACGGACTATCACATCGACGGAAAGAGCCTTGTCCCGTTCCTGAGCGGCAAGAGCGAGTCGCATCGCCCGTGGATCTACAGTTGTATCGGGACAACCCAACTGGTGCGGACAAAGCAGCACATGCTCGAGGTGGTCAATCCGATTCTGGGCGTCCCGCGAGGGCGGTTCTACTTCTGCGGGAATCACCGGTTCGGCAAGGGCTACAAGCGTGTGGACGGCTCGCCCGAACACGCGGCCGCCCGCAAGGAATTCGACAAGATCCTGGCCAGGTATCCGGCCCTGACGGCGAGGCATCCGTACTTCAAGACCGCGCGGGGCAAGAAGTGGCTGGACGCCTACACCGCGCCCCAGGCGGCCGAAAAGCACCTGCACAACCACAAGGATTATCGCTTCTACGAAGAGTAGGGGGTCGTCAGGGCGCCCAGGCCCGGCGCTGGAGGCGGGGGCTGACGGCCATCGGAGAGACGGTGGTCACCGACCCGCCGGACCACAGGACGTTGACCCTGCCCAGGTGACGGGCGCTGTCGAGGAGCATCTCCTCGGTCGGGACGGGCGAGTCGACGTCGACGACGCCTTGCTGGTAGTCGACCAGGACGATGGCGTTTCCGCCGCCGCCGGAGTAGTTGTGGGCGTAGGAGTTGATGCCGTAGTTCGTCTCGCCGTTGTCCCATCCCTGCAGGATGTGCATCTCGCCGCGGTGTCCCTGGAGACGGGGGTCCCCGCCGAAGGCGCCGACGCCCTGCCACAGCACGTCGTTCTGGTTGCCGCACGTGTTCATGCGGTTAGGCCATCCAATGCCACCGGCCCCGCTCCAGTCCGGCGTGCAGCCGACGGTGTCCTCTCTCAGATCCTTGAAGACGTAGATCTGCCCCGAGTCGTAGATGCGGCATCCGCCGTCGGTGTCCAGCCAGCCGTTGAAGCTCATCTGGGCGTACTGCCCGCCGGTGCCCGGGTCGTCCTGCATGATGTACTCGGTGTACTTGCCCAGTGCATTTGATCCGCGGCGGGACTTGTAGCACTCGCCGTTGCCGATGGTCTCCAGGGTGAACCGTCCGGCCCAGATGGCGTACTCGGCCCTGGCGAGGTTTCCCCCGACGACCATCTTCACTTCGTCCTCCGGGCACTTGTAGATCTCCGGCTCGTCCACGGTGTCCATCGGCGTGCCCGGCCACATCACCCCCGGCGGATACAGGCCCGCCGAGCCGGTGACCGACGTGCTGCCGGCTCGCTGCAGTCGCTTGTTTCGCGACTCGGCAAACGCCTCGCTGAGGCGGGCGAGATTGTTGCTGCACAGCGTGGTGCGCGCCACGGCGATCATGTTGGTCAGCGAGGGGGCAAGAATAGCGACCAGCAGCGCGATAATGCCGATGACGACCAGCAACTCTATCAGCGTAAATCCTCTATGACTCATGGCCGGATCCTTTCGATATCCAAACGCACAACATGAGAATTACCATGAGTAGAATGCCTTTTGATTATACACAATGCGACATCGGTCGGCCCAGAAGAACTTCGCAGACCGTCAGTTCAATGGTCATGCTCGCAGTCATTGGGGCATTTCCGTCGTTCAGGGTGGAAATCATGCCCGGCGTCGATGGGGCGCTCTCGCAGGGGCACGCCCGCCTTGGCGTAGGCGTCTCGTATCGGACCGAGCCGCTTCCATCGCTGGACCAGGGCCCGCCATTGGGCGGGGTTGTCCGGGTCGTCCCGCCCTTCGTACAGTCTGCCGTTGAACTTCGCCAGCAGGGCCTTCATCGCCGTGATCTTCGTGGACTTGCTCCCGCCGTAACGCGACATCTCCAGCAGCGTGACGATTGCCCGCGGGGTCTCGCACGCCACCAGGGCGCGAAGCGCCGCGTGGGAGACCTGCTCGTCGGGGTCGGTTTCGGCAAGCGTGACCAGCACGTCGGTCGCCTCCGCGTCGCCGAACCGCCCCAGCGTCCCCGCCGCCACGGCGCGGACGTGCGCTTCGGAGTCTGCCGTGCAGGTCACGACGGCCGGCCGATGCTCGGGCGCCAGAAAGTGTCCCAACGCCCCAACGGCTTCGGCACGGACCTCCGGCGCCGAGTCGTTGATCGCCACCCTCGCCAGCACCTTGCCCGCCCCGCGCGGACGCGAGACCGTCATCTCGCGAATCGCCGCGATCCGCTCGGCGGGGGTCTCGCCCAGGATCTCGGCTTCGTCGAGGAAGATGGAGTACGCCGCCGCCGCCCCGATAGCCACAACGGCGCCCGCCGCCAGCATCACCTGTTTGGACTTCACACGTCTTCCCATCGTCGCTCGAGTTACGGCCCTGGTCGTTTGAATCTGAACACGTCGCACGCCGCACGTGCGCCAGCCGAAACATGCGTCATCGTATGACGGCAAGACTCGGGCATGTCGGGATAAGGAAACCCACGAAAACTCTCTGCGCCCCCCCCCGTTACAGACGGCCGAACCGGCCCGCCGCGCCTGAGAGGCGACACCCGGGTCAAATCAATACTAGCACACCGCTCCGTATGGATCAAACACTCGATTCGCAAGAGAAACAGAGTCCGTGATAGGGGCTCGGCATGGTGATCTGTGCGCGCCAAGGCGATTGCACGTGGCGCGGTGGGTCGCGCCCGCGGGCACGTTGATATGGTCAAAGCCCCTGCGACTGAGGCAGCGTGTTTCATCGCAGGGGCTTTGGCGGAGAGGGCGGGATACGCCGATGTGGTCGTCCTAAGTCAATTCACACAAGAACCTTGTCGAAGCAAGCCCTTGAGATCAATGGTGTTGTGGTTGGTCACGTGAGTTCGCATGTTGTCATGGATTCTCACGTGTTGTCAGCGTCATTGACGCACTGTGTCAATCAATCCCGGACGGTCATGGCGACTTCTCCAGGCATAGGAAAGAGCTATGACCAGAGAGAAGAGAACTGTTAGAAGTGATAGGTCCAGAACTGAGAAGCGAGAACAAGAGAGGACTGGACGGCACGCGCATAATGGCCACGTTGCGGCGGTCTACGCCAGATACTCGACGCGCTTCCAGGATTCGATTGACGACCAGATCCGCGAGTGTCGAGAGTGGGCCGAAGACAATGGCTACGAGGTCACAGAGGAATACGTCTTCGTCGACCGGGCTACTCGAGGCGGATCAAGCAAGCGAAGTGGGCTGGCAGCCATGCGCCGAGTGATCGAGGAGGGCAAGGTCAACGCTGTCGTGATCTTCGCCACGAGCCGCCTGTTCCGGAAGACGTATCGGGCGCTCCAGTTCGTCCATGAAGAGATCGTGGAGCGAGGCATCCGTTGCGTCTTCGCTAAATCAGGCATCGACACTGCCAACAAGGACGACTGGGAGACTCGTCTTCATGTGCAGTCGCTCGTCGACGAGTTCCAGACCAGAAGTGCAAAGGCACACATCCAAGCTGCCCACGCGGGTCTACTCCTGAAGGGCCGGGTGTTCGGGACGCTCAGCTACGGCTACCGAGGCGAGGAGATTCCCGGCGAGACGACGAGGTCTGGAAGGCCTGCCCGGATGATCGCGGTCGACCCTGAGACGTCGCGCTGGGTAGTCAGTATCTTCGACTGGTATGTACGTGAACGGATGTCAACAAGTGCTGTTGTGCGGCGTCTCAACGAGCGGAACGCGCCCCTGCCCCCCCGATGCGCGACGAAGCGATGGACGTACCTTGCCGTCAAGACCGTCCTCAGCAATCCCCGATACCGAGGGCTGTGGCACTATGGCCGTACCGAAGCGAAGTGGATCAGCAAGAAGGATTACGTCCGACAGGTCGAAAGGGAAGAACCGTTACAGACCCGGCAGTTCGAAGATCTCCAGATCATTGACGACGAGACGTGGTACAGAGCCCAGGAGTTGACCGCGAACAATCCTCATAACGCTGGCCGAAAGCCCGTGGACGGTGACCGGAAGAGACGACCGCTCTTGCTGAACGGCCTGTTGCGCTGCGCGTATCACGATCGGCCCCTCGTCGTAGGCGGCGGGGGAGGGCAGTCGGCGATCTGTCCGGTCTGCAAGGAAGACGGCAAAGGCCAACTGTACAGCCTCTTGAACCGACGATTGGCGGTTGAGACGATCTGTCGGAAGATCGCCGAGATGATCCGCGGCGACGATACGCTCGTGGCCAGGATCATCGAAACCTGCCGGAAGGCTGCCGAGGACGAACAACGCCCAGACGAGGGAAGGGTCGATGAACTCGAGGCTCAGTGGACTAGACTGTCACAGCACATCGACCAGGTCCTCGACCAGTTTGCCGAGACGGAGGAGGACCGCCGTGAGAGTCGCGATAAGGTCGAGGAACTGCGCCGCCAGCGGGCGGGCGTCAACGCCGAGATCGCCCGACTCACCGCTACGGCTAGCGCGCCAGTCCGAGTGCCGACTCCCGAGCAAGTACAGGGCTCACTGACAGGTCTTGCAGCGGTTCTGGCCGAGGCAGTACAGGGCGATGACAAGGAGGCCATGGCCTATGCGCGGCGCATTATCGAGATCGCCACCGGGGGCAAGATCCTGGTGTATCAGGCTGGTCCTCGGCAGCCCCAGCGGGGCTGGTTGCGGGGGGGCTTCACGGTGGACGTCGTGAAGCTTGTAGCCGGGGAGCTCGGCGGTCGTGGTGGCGACGGTGACGGCGTCGAAGTGGAGGTCGAGTTTCGCAAGCCACCCATCCGTGAGCAGATCGCGGATCAGGCCAAGACCTTGTGGGACGCAGGACTGAGGTACTCACAGATCGCAAAACGCATTGGCCGCAGTCGAAGCATGGTCACGAAGGCCTTGGCGTTCTGGCATGAGTCGAGAGGCCTGCCTGCGCCCGACGGGCGCCGGCACGTCGGCCGCCTGAAGAAGGGTCCGAGGCTTGCTGAACGGATCGCCGACCGCGTCATGGCGCTCGTCAGGGAGTATGTTCCCTTGCAGGACATCGCTGCGGAACTCGGCGTGAGCCGCAATCTGGTTACGGAAGCAATCCGTATCTGGCACGAAAAGCGTAACCTGCCCGTTCCTGATGGTCGGACGCTCCGGAAGTTGAGGAGCAAGAGGGGCAAGTCGCGACGATAGTCGGATGAGGCGAGCGGGCGGCCCGCTATGTAGCCGGGTGTCAAGGGCCCTTTTCGAACAGTCGCGTTTTTCAACGTTGAATGCTGATCGTGCAGCCTGCTATTCGATCGTCCGCTCAACCTATCGCGGAGATCACTTTACCTGTACGCGTGGGGACGGATCAGTCTTTCGGACGGGCAGTTAGCCCAGGGCCGTATCGATCTCGTCCCATCATCAGCATGCGATCAAACATTCTCGTGACCTCGTCACGTTATCCATTCAGCCTCATGCGACATCGGCGGTGTCCAACCCGTCCAGCGCCGCCAGCCCCGCGTGCCACATCCGAATCGCCAGTACACGCATTCGTGCAACGACCGCGACCTTCTTCTTGCGAGGATTTCGGGCAACCAGACGTTCATAAGCCCGCTGTTCCGACCGATCCGTACCCACCCGCGACCAGACGGCCTGGCAAAGCACCTTGCGAACCCGAGACGGACCCTGATGCGTGATATGGCCCTTGTGATCAGCATCCTCGCCGGATTCATGACAGGCCGGCGTCAGACCCAGGAACGAGCCGACCTGACGCCGATTGCTGAACCGGCGCAGATCGCCCAACTCCGTCAGGAACACCATCGCCGTCAGCACGCCGACCCCCTTGAACCCACACAACGCCGAGACCAACGCCGCGTAACGCTCACTCCGCGCCAACGCCAACACCTGCCGGTCAAGCCGGTCCTGTTCTTCGTCCAGCCAACGGATCTGCCGAACCAGACTCGCCAGCGATGAGCCGGCCCCTCCGCTCATCGGCCCGGCACTGAGCGAATCCAACCAACTCCAGTACGCCTGCGTCCACGGCTCGGCCGGAGCATCCTCAATACCGTGCTGCTTGAGAAGCCAACGGACCCGTGTCTTGGCGGCGCTGGCATCCTCAGCCGCCGACAGGCGCCGTCGCACCAGTTCGCGATCGTCCCGCACGTCCAGAGGCGGCACCCAGACCACCGGCAACGCCACGCCGGCCAGTACAAACGACCGTAACGCGTCGAGCAGGGCCTGGGCGTCACGCTCGTCGGTCTTGCGCTTGCGACTGTGGGCCGAGCGAGGCATCTTGCTGGGTGCCACGAGGTAACACTCGATCCCGGCGGCGACCAGTTCGTCATGCAGCAGGAACCCGAACCCGCAGGCCTCGTAGGCGAAAACAATGCGCCAGACGCCGGCCTTGGCGGCCCGGCGATGCAGGTCCGCCACCAGTCGCCGTCGCGAACCGATGGCGGTTCCGTAGGTCTTGAGCCATGGCTTGCCTCTATTGACGGCGCCTTTCAGAAGCATCGATTTGTCGTGTAAGTCGCAGCCGATCATCATACACTTTTCCATAGCCAGTCTCCTTCAGTACTGAGGCCCGAGAACGTTCGATTGCCCAAAGCTGAACTTCTCGCCCATTCTGTCCGAGACTGGCTCTCTTTGCTACATGGTGTCTTTCGGG
>CAZVEV010000060.1:0-24735 GCA_964625865.1 uncultured Planctomycetaceae bacterium
CAACCCTATCGGCAGAAAGGCCTCCTACACGTTATCGCTCGGACAGAGTACTAGCCGCCGGCGACACCGGATTGGCCCGGTTCTGGAACTCGGAGTGGAACGGGTTCGATACGTCGGCCAATAATGGGACGTCGATCGACAATGCAGGTGAGTTTGCCACCGGTTTCTGGGCTCTTACGGTCTCGGCGGACACGGGGTACGATCTGAACCTGACGTCGTTGACCTTCGGCGCCGCCCGCGGTGGGACCTCGGGAACGCGTCTCTATGAGATATATGCCGAAGTGGACGGCGGGACGTTCGCCTTCGGCGATACGCCGATCGACAGTTCGCCCGGCGGGAACGAAACCGGCACGCGGCCCTCGCCTCGTGCGGTGAGCATTGATCTGAGCGGCCCGACGTACCAGGGCATCGACTCGATCACGTTCCGATGGTATCCCCTGACGCCCTCAACCGGCAACACGATGGGCTTCGATGGCTGGACACTCAACGGTGAAGTGATCCCCGAGCCGGGGACGATGGGCCTGCTGGCCCTGGGCGGGCTGGTCGTTCTGGTGAGGCGGAAACGCTGAGCGGCGGCCGGACGATGAGAGCGGGGATGTACTGATGACTGATCGGAATCTGACGTTGAGATGCAACCATGATGAGGGAGAATTCGCCATGAGCCGGAACGTAGTCTTGGCCAGCCCGAATGTGATCCGCTGTGTCGCTGTCCTGCTGTGCGCATGTGTGCTGGTCGCCAGTGCCGGCGAGGCGACGGCAGGCGTTATCTCGATCAGCGGCGCACTGACGGATGATGCCAGTACGGGAATCAGCACGTCCGAGACGTACACGCACGCGATCAGCGGCGGCGAGGCCGTCACGGTTAACGGCGTGTCCTTCGCCCTGCTGAACTCGGGCAATACACCCGCGAACTTCACGTGGAACACGAACGGGAAGAACAAGAACCAGGTCACCAATAACGACGGCGACTGGAGTCCAGCCACAGGCGGCGTGACGGGGGCTGGGATACTGGCCCTGCTGAACGATTTCACGTATTCCGGTAACGGTGGCCAGCCGCCCAGCCACCAGACGTTCACCCTCTCGGGGCTGACGCCCGCCGAGCCGTACGACGCGCGACTCTACATTCGCGTGTGGGATACCGACGGTTCCGGCCGGGACATCGACCTGACGTTCACCAACGGGGCGGAAGTCGACTCCATGACGTTCGAGGAAGACCGCCCGAACAATGCGCCCGTCAGCCTCCCGTCGGTGCACAACGCGTACTACATCAACTACCGGTTCACCGCCCAGGGCACGTCGCTGGTAATCGACGCCGCAGTGGCCACCGGCGGAGACGGCAGCTTGCACATGTACGGCCTGACCAATCAGGTCGTGCCCGAGCCGACGAGTCTCGCCCTGGCCGCGATGGGCCTGGCGGGCCTGCGGGGGCGGAGAAGAAGATAGCCGCGGCCCGACCGCGGAGAGATGACAACTGGAGAGTTCTTACAGGAGAAGGTGAATCATGAGAACGTATGTGAATGTGGCGGTAATGTGTATGATCGTTTGTGTCAGTGCGCTCCTGGCCGACGGGGCTGTCATCGATAACAACGCGGCCTGGCCGACCTCGCCCAACGCCCAGACGGTCGACGTGCATTCCCTGGCGAACGAGAACGGCCGAGGCATCAAAGAGGACCGGAAAGTGCGCCAGACCTTCCAGGTCGCCGAGTCCTTCACCGTGGGAAAGATCACCCTGTCGTGGAACGGTTACACGGGCGAAGAGTTCACGATCAAGATCTTCGAGGTCGCCGATGTTGAAGCCGGGACCTGGCCGACCGGCCCGCAGCAAGTGGGCAACACGATCACGACGCCCTCCGGGACGAGCTTCACGGGGGAGAGCAATCTTGAAATCACGCTCAGCGTTGCCGAGCAGTTCACGCTTCCTCAGCGCAACACGGGCAGCCAGGGCTACGGCATGGAACTCGAATCGGTGGGCTCCACCACCAACGCCGGCGGCTGGCGGCACGCCTTTGACGGCACGGACCACTCCAATCCGGGGCGTTATTACAACGAGAACGACGACGGCCAGCCTGTCAATCGGGACATGGGCCTGGCGCTGACCGTCCCCGAGCCGGCGACGATCTTTGTCATGATGGCCGCAGGCGTTCCTGCTCTGTTGAAGCGTCGGCGTCGCAGAGCCTGAGCCTGTCGAAGGGCAGCCGAGGCTGAAATCCCGATGGCCATCGGGGCTGGCCCTGGGCGGGCTGCTCGGCTTGCGACGGCGAAAGCGATAGCGTCGATCGGCGCATTGAACCGCACGCACACGACGCGGGTCTCGAAAGGGCCCGCGTCGTTCTTCGTTGGGTCGCGTGTCACCGTTCCGTTCGGATGTGCGCTCGTGCGCGTCTGAAGTCAGATGTCGATTCCAACCGCGTATGGGTTCACCGAAGCAGGCAACGCCCACAGGTCCCACCCTGTGGGGTATCGGCGACGATGACTCGCGCTGTGTCCACGACGACCTGTCGGGTGCCACCCTCAACCGCAACATAGTGGAGGTTGTGGGTGCTTCGGGTGGCGTGGGGCGCGAGGATACAGAGGAAGGTCTCTCGCATCACACCCACAAGCTCCGTCCCTTCGGGACTCCGCTTGAGGGTGGCACCCCGCGAGACCGAACCGGTGTCTCGTTCGCAGATACCCCACGGGGTGGGACCCGTGGGCGGTTGCCTGTGTTGACATAGCGATCTGTACAGTGCGGTCTCGCTGAATGACTGCGGTGTTAGTATGATATGGAGCACGGTTGAGATATTCAGGACAGGAAGGCAACTATGAAGCGTACATCGGTTCTGTTGTGCATGGCGGTGTTGGCGGTTGTTGCGAGCACGTGGCCGGCGCGGGCCCAGCAGGGGGGCAAGCTGCGGGAGGTCTACCTGGACGAGCTTGACGTGCGCCTCTCGTCGTGCGGGTGGCGAAGCACGCTGAAGAACCGCGCCGTCGGCGGGGCGAAGCTGAAGATCGCGGGCGTTGCGTACAAGCGAGGAATCGGCACGCACTCGTATGGCGTGTTCCGGATCAACCTGTACGGGGCGGCCAAGCGGTTCACCGCGGCGGTCGGCATCGACGACGAAGTGGGGGGCAGGAAAGGCCGGGCCGAGTTCCAGGTCGTCGGCGACAAGAAGGTCCTGTGGAAGAGCGGCGACATGCAAGGCCAGGACAAGGCCAAGTCCGTCAGCGTGGATCTGACCGGCGTCAAGCAGTTGGACCTGATCGTCACGCTGGGCTCGGACAAGAACTACGGCCACGACCACACCAACTGGTGCGACGCGAAGATCACGTACACCGGCGGCAAGAAGCCCAAGGCCGTCAAGGCCCCCGGTTCCCGCGGCGGGCGGACGCGCCTCCCGTCCAAGGGGCGCTTCCCCGACGAGCAGGCGTTCCACCCGGCGGCCCTGGAGGAGGACTCTGACCGCGACGAACTGGACGCCGTGCTGCGCCGCACGGACGTGCTGGCCAAACACATCGCCCACATGAAGGGCGCCCCCGACATGAAGGCCCTCCAGGGCGAGTTGGGGGCCCTGACAGCACAGGCGGCCAAGGTCGAGCCCGACGCCGACGGACGCGACGCCCTGCTGGACAAGGCCACGCGCCTGCGACGCCGGATTGCGTTTGCCAACCCGCTGCTGAACTTCGACAAGATCCTCTTCATCAAACGCCACTTCAATCCGAACAGCGAGAAGACGGGCAATCACATGTGCGACCAGTACTTCGGCTTCAACGCCATCAAGGGCGGCGGGCTGTTCGTGCTCAGCGACCCGTTCTCGGACAACCCCACCGTCCGCGACGTGCTGAAAGATGCCGTCTGCACCGACGGGCGGTTCAAGGGCAAGAAGCTGACGGCCGAGGGCGGCTTCCTCTCGCCGGACCTGTCGTACGACGGCAAGAAGGTCCTGTTCGCCTTCACGGAGATCGCGGACAACGAGGCCGGCCGCCTGCGATATCGCCAGTGGACGAAGCACAACACGTGGAAGATCTTCGAGGTCAACGTCGACGGCACGGGGTTGCGGCAGATCACCGACGGGGCGACCAACGACTTCGATCCGTGCTACCTGCCCTCGGGGCGCATCGTCTTCATCTCCGAGCGTCGCGGCGGCTACGGCCGATGCCACGGCCGCCCCGTGCCCAGCTTCACCCTGCACTCGATGAATCCCGACGGCAGCGACATTGTGGCCCTCAGCCCGCACGAGACCAACGAGTGGGCCCCCAGCGTGGACCATCACGGGATGATCATCTACACGCGGTGGGACTACGTGGACCGCGGCTTCAACCAGGCCCACCACCCGTGGATCACCACGCCGGACGGGCGCGACCCGCGCGTGATACACGGCAACTACGCGTCGCACCAGAGCCATCGCCCGCACTTCGAGATATCCATCCGCGCGGTCCCCGGCTCGCACAAGTACAGCGCCACCGCCGCCTGCCACCACGGGCAGGCCTACGGCTCGCTCGTGCTGATCGACCCGAAGATCCCCGACGACAACAAGATGGGCCCGGTCAAGCGCCTCACGCCGGACCAGTTGTTCCCCGAGAGCGAGTGTCGCACGCACGGCGGCCCGGCCGACTACGCGGGCCCCTGGCCGCTGAGCGAGTACTTCTACCTCTGCGTCTACTGCAAGGACAGCAACTCGGCGGCCGGCACGCAGAACAACTACGGCATCTATCTGCTGGACGCGTTCGGCAACAAAGAACTGCTCTACCGCGACGAGAAGATCTCGTGCCTGGACCCGATTCCGCTCCGGCCGCGCCCCATGCCCCGCGTCGTGCCCCACGCGACGCTGGTGGGCAAGCCGCTGGCCCCGGGCGAGACCTACACCCCCGTCGATCCGGCCACGCTGCCGAAGACCGGCACGGTGGGCCTGGTCAACGTCTACGACTCGACCCTGCCCCTGCCCGACGAACCCATCACCCACCTGCGGATCATCCAACTGCTGCCCAAGACCACCCCGTTCGCCGACCGTCCCAAGATCGGGCACGGGCGACAGAAGAGCGCCCGCAAGATCCTCGGCACGGTTCCGGTGGCCAAGGACGGCAGCGCCTACTTCGCCATGCCCGTCAACGTGCCGGTCTACTTCCAGGCCCTGGACGCCAAGGGGATGGCCATCCAGTCCATGCGGAGCGCCACCTACGTCAAGCCGGGCGAGATCCTGATCTGCCAGGGCTGTCACGAGCAGCGTCACACGGCCCCCAGCATCCCGCCGCGAAATCCGCTGGCGATGAAGAACGCCCCGGCGGTGATCGAGCCGGACGTGGCTGGGTCGAACCCGTTCAGCTATCCGATTCTCGTCCAGCCCGTGCTGGACAAACACTGCGTGCCCTGCCACGTCAAGAACAAGAAAAAGCGTGCGCCGGACCTGTCCAAGGGCGACCTGGCCAGGAACAACGGATCGTTCTTCCCGTCGTACAACACCCTCAAGAAGTTTGCGTTCTTCTTCGAGAACCAGGTCTACACCACTCCGCTGACAATCCCGGGCAAGTTCGGCGCCCGGGCGTCGAAGCTGTATGCCCAGTTGACGACAGGCAGCCACAAGGATCGCGTCAAGCTGACCGCGGCCGAGATGCACCGGATCACGCTGTGGCTGGACGCGAATTCGGACTTCTTCGGCTCGTACAAGAGCCTCAAAGAGCAGGTCGAGGGCAAGGTGGTCGCCCCGACGCTGGAATAGGCCGTAGGCAATAGGCAATAGGCAGTAGGGGATGTCCCGATCCGGACGTACACGAGGATCGGCACAGGGAGTAGCCGGTCATTCCCCATTGCCTATTGCCTACTACCTGTTGCCTCGCGGAAAATGAGGAACTTCGACGGCCTCCTTGGGTTACAGGTATGCGATTCAAGATGTCGTTGCGACAATCAGATTCACTCCTCCTGCAAGGATAGGACTGAAATGCCAAAGATACGGTGGGCCTGCGGGCCGACGGCGGTGGTACGTACATCTCTATGTCTCCTGGCAATGATCGGGGCCTCTCTCTCGCCGCCCGCGGCGCAGGCCGGTCCGGTCGACGACGCGCGAAAGCTGCTCGAAGCCAAGCAATACGACAAGGTCGACGAGGTGCTGGCCAAGGACCTCGAGGCCGCTGCGCCGTCGGCTGACGCGCTGAGGCTGTCGCTGGCCGCCGCCGTCGCGCGAGGGCGAATTATCACCGCCCAGCAGCGCGTGACCATGCTGCTGAAGGTCGTCGGCGAGGCGGATCTGGACCTGGTCTACCAGGCGGCGCAGATTTCCGAGCAGGCCGGCGAACGCCGCAGCGCCCTGAGCCGCTACCTCATCTACGCCCGCACGCCGACCGACAAGCCCGAGCGCACCAAGCATGCCCTGGAGTACCTGGTGACGCGGGGCAAGTTCCCGGGCGAGTACACCAAGGCCGTCAAGCTCCTCGGCGCCAACGAGCGGACGTGGCAGTTGGGCTTGAGCATGGTCAAGCGCCTGGTGACAGACCAGGATGCGGGCCCCGCGCTGGACGTATGCCGGTTCATGGCCGAGACGTTCGGCGCCAGCCCCGAGCGGGCCACCGCGCTGCATGCGTATCTGCGATTCGCCTCGGAGCGCGGGTACCTGGGCTCCGATCCGCGGCGGAAGTACATCCTGCCCCTGCAGATCATGATGCGCCAGCGCCCGAGCAATCCCGAGCACCTGGTGCGGATGGTGTCTACGGGCAGGCAGTACCTGTCCGGCGCCGAGGCCGCCGAGATCCTGCTGGCGATCCACCAGTCCAATGACATCGCCACCGCCTCGCACTGCCTCTCGCTGCTCGAACGCCTGCGCTACGCCCGCGAGGGCAGCGATCCGCTGTCGGTGGCCCGCAAGGTCTACCAGGCGCTCGAACCGATCTACGCCGAGAGCAAAGACGCCGGCGCCTATGCCGCCTTCGTCAGGGCCGTCTATTCTCATCGCGACTCATTCAGGGCAGGCAACGAGACGGTCTTCGACGAGGCGACGCTGTCGGCGATGCTGGCCCAGGTCGTCAAGAAGGGCGCCACACGCGAAGTCACCGAGGTGCTCGCCCGTCTCTGCGACCGCAACGCGCCCCTGCTGCAGAGTCTCGCGAGGAAATACGCGGGCCTGATCGCCCCGGACAAGGCCTCGTGGGTCATCGGGCGGCTTGACGGCAACGCGGCCCAGCGGGCCGAGCAGATCAAGGCCGCCACGCCCTTCGTTCAGGCCTTCGTCAAGGGGCGAGGGGCCCGGGAGAGTGTCCTGGCCCGCCTGCACCTGACCGACTGGTACAGGGACACCGGCGACAAGGCCGCCATGCTGGCCGCCGCGCGCGACGCGATGGCCGCCTACCCGGGCAACTTCGACTGGAACCGGATCTGGAACGTCTGGAACGCCAAGAACGTGACGGTTGACGAGAAGGTCGCCCTGCTGCGGAACCAGTTCACCCGGTCCGGTCAGTCCGATTCGATGAACCAGCTTATCCCCAACCGCATTGCGCGCGACGCGGAGATGCGGAAGGACCGCACGATCCAGGCGATGATCCGGGAATACGGCCGGCGGCCTAAGGGGACTGACGCGGTGATGAAGTTTGCCGTCATCGCGCTGGGCCAGTCGCTCGGGCGACGCGGCCAATCGCCCAACAAGTTGCTTGGCGAGGCGATTAAGGCGTACGGCAAGCCCGTGCCCGGCAGCACGGACGCGGCGGCCAGCGTCACGGAGATTGCCCTGGTCGACGGGGTGTCGCGGATGCTGGACCATTCGAGCAATCCGGCCCAACTGCTGGCCTCCACGCCCCTGGGCGCGCGCCTGATGCCGGGGCCGATCATGGCCCGCGCGCTGGTTCGCTCAACGCAGTTCAACCCGCAGACGCTGGTGGCGAAGATCGCCCCGAGGCTCACCGGCGCCGACGCGGCGACGATGAAGATCTGGTGGGCGCTGTCGTTCGCGAAGAACCCCAAGGACGACACGAAGGCGATCCTGGCCCCGTACTACAAGCGGATGGGCTGGGACAACGCGGCGAGATATCTCCTCGGCCAGACCGGCTCGTGGCACCAGAGGGGGTGGCGGATTGGGCAGTGGGGCAAGAACTGTTGGACGCGCGAGACCTTCATCAATGCCCTGGACGAGTTGATGGCCACGGAGGGCTTCGCCCTGACCGACCAGACGGTCCACAGGGATCTGCGGTCGGCGATCGGCCGTCGCGGCCGCGGGGACGACCGTGCCGCGCCTACCGAGGAGATCGCCGACGCCATGTGGCAGGGCTATCTCAACGGCGTCAAGGCGGCGGGGCAGTACGACGTCGGTGTTGAGGCGTCGGTGCTGGGGATCTACCGCGCGGCCGGCGCCGAGGCGGCTTCAGACTGGATCGACGTCTACGTCGAGGCGGTGGCCGGCCGTACACCGGCCCAGCGGGTCGCGGCGATCAGCAACATGATGCGGGCCGTCGGGCCCCAGCGTGTGATGATCGAGAAGGGCAAGAGCCCTTACCTGCGGCTGTTCGCCCGGGCGGCCGAGACCTACAAGGCGATGTCCGACGCCCAGTGGAGCGCGGCGGGCATCCAGGAAGAGACGTACAAGGCCGCGGCGATGCTTGCCAACAACGTCCCGTGGCGCCAGGCGCTGAAGGGGCAGGGCGACATTCTGGCCGCGGGCAAGACGCTGAACGCGGAGTTCGACACGCGGCTGCTCGCCGGCGCCCGATGGGTTAGCGGGCACAATCCCGTGCCGCGCCTCTGCCAGCGCGCCGCCGAAGGCGCCGCGGCCCAGAAAGACTGGCCGGCCGCCATTGCCGCCACGCGCCAGTTGGCCGAGTCGCTGGGCACCGGTGCGTCGGCTGACAGCTACAAGAGCGAAATCACCGCCGTGGCCCGTTCGCTGGAGACCGCCGGCGCCAACGAGATCCTCTACGCCTTCCTGCGCCAGGTCGAGCAGGGCGGCAGGCTCTCCAGCACGATGAGCAAGGAAATCGCCATGCTCCGTGCCCGGGCCGCCAAGGACATCACCGGGCTGGTCTCGGTCTCGCCCAACGATCCGACGTATCCGCTGCACCTGGCCGCCCAGGCACTGCTGCTGGGCAACGAGACGCGTGCGTGGGAGCTTTCCGGCAGCCAGGCCTCGCTGTTTGCCAAGTCCTGGGAGGGCCTGGACCCGAACTTCGTCGACTGGTACGTCAGGCAACTGTACAAGCAGAAGCAGTTCGAGACCGTCCTGTCCCTGACCAGGAACATCCTCCAGAAGGAGTCCTCGCTTGACGTCGAGGTCGCCGCGTCGATTCACCTGACCGTAGGCGACGTGCGGCGGCGCCAGGAGAACAACGACGCGGCGTTGGAGATCTACAAGGCCCTCGAGGCCTCCGACCGCTACAAGGACACGCGGGCGGCGACCCAGGCACGGTACCGCCAGGTGCTGCTGATGATCGCTACCGGCGCTTACGGCGAAGCCGAGGACACCCTCGCCCGGATGGTCGAGTCGCCCAGCATCGACGAGCAGGCCGAGGCATACTTCCTGTTGGCCAAGCTGGCCGACGAGCAGAAGGAGTACCGCAAGGCCGACCAGTATCTCACCAAGGTCCGCGCCCGCGTGCCGGACCACATCGAGGCGGCCTTCCTGGAAGGCGAGTTGCGTTCCAAGGCCCCGAGCATGCTGGCCCGCGGCGAGATCCTGGAGATCGGCGTGGTGGCGATGGAAACCGTCGCCGTGCCCGGGCGCGAACTGGTCTTCCGCCTGCAGGACTCGAACCTCGCCATTGCCAAGGGCTCAACCACCATCCCCATCACGGTGGAGACCTCCACGGGCAAGGACCGCGAGACGGTCGAACTGATACTCAGCGGCACGGCAAAGAACATGTTCAAGGGCACGATCGTTGCGGCGCTGGGCAAGATTGCTCCCGGCGACGGGGTGCTGCAATTGCGCGGCGAGGACGTGGTGACCTACCGGATCGCCGACGACTTCCAGAAGAGTCACGACATCAGCTACAAGCCCAAGACGCTCACGGTCAAGGCCGACGGCGAACTGGCGGCCTCGGCGGGGCGAATTCTGACCGAGAAGGAGATCGCCCAGCGCGAAATCGAACTGCGTCTGGCGCGTGCCCGCGGCGAGAAGCCCCCGGCCTGGGCAAGCGAGAAACGCAAGTCCGTCCGCCCGGGCAGCCCGGTCTACGTACAGGTCAAGGACCTCGACCGGGACGTGTCGGGCACCCCTGACACGGTTACGGTCTCCGTCAAGACCACCGGCGGGGACATGCTGGACGCGGTGACGCTGACCGAAACCGGCGCGAACACCGGAGTCTTCATGGGCCGGATCCCTACGTCGATGCCCCTTCCCAAGGGCCTGGCCTCGGACACGTTCGAGGGCAAGAGCCCGGCGTGGCTGATCCAGTCGACGACCGGCAAGGTCTGGTCCAGCGTGGACGATGGCGTGAAGGACAAGTGGGTCGAAGCCGACACGATGACCTCGCACCTGGTCAAGCGTGTCTCGCTTGAAGTCCCGGACGCCAGCAAGATCAAGTCGCTGAGCCTCAGCGGACGCCTCAGCGGCGCCGAAGAGCGCCCCCAGGCGGTCTATCCGCTTCTGGGCCAGCAGCAGGGATTGCGCCTGGAACTGTTCGCCGACGACGGACTGAAGAAGACCACCGCCGAGCGGACCGTCCCGTCGGTCAGCCGCGTGCGAGCGAACGATCTGGGCAAGGGCAACGTTGCGGCGCGGTATAGCGGCATGATCGTGGCCCCGTACTCCGAGGAGTACACCTTCGGCCTGGACGTCCGCGGGGCGCGGGCACGGCTGCTGGTGGACGGCAAGGCGGTGGTGGACCAGTGGCCCGACAAGGGCGACGGTCGTGGGGCGACCGGCAAGGTCCAACTGCAGGCCGGGCGCGAGGTCCCCTTCGTGCTGGAGTTCGCCGGTTCGGCCAAGAATGCCGCCCAAGGCGAGTGCGGCCTGTTGTGGCAGTCCAAGACGGTCAGTCGCCAGGCCATTCCGGTCGCGGCGACCTACCCGGGCCCGACCGCAAGCCGGATGGACGATCTGCGCCACCGGAAGATCACGGTTGCGGCGACGGCGGACCATCCGTTGAGGACGTACACGGCCATCCGAAGCCATCTCAAAACGAGCGACAAGGCTGCCGCGGTCCCGCATATCAAGACCACCTCCGTTATGCCCGGTCGCGATGAACTGGGCGTGCTGGCCGGGGTGTTCAGTGTTCCATCCGAGCGGATGCTCGCGGTGAAGCTGACCGCCACCGGCGTGGGGCCTGACTCGCGTGCGTATCTCCTTATAGACGGGCGTCGCGAGATCGGCGGGAAGCTGTCGGACCTGGTCGACAAGACGGGCAACGTCTTCCTCCGCAAGGGCGCCCACCGGATGGAACTGGTCTACCGCAGTGCGGGCAAGCCCACCGGCGCGACGCGCATCGGTGTGGAGATTGGCGATTCGAAGGGCACGTTTGCGGCGATGCCGTGGCAGTGGTTCTCCGCGGATCACACGCCCGACCTGGCTGACGCGATCCTGCCCAACGGGTTGATAGCGGTGAGCGGCAACACCTTCACCGCGACGTTCCGCACGCCGGCGCGCCTGCGCACCGTGCGCTGGAACTTCCACGACTTCGCGGGCAAGGACGTGGCGGCAAAGAAGATCACCGTCACCAACGCACAGGGCAAGAACGTGATCCCCGTGGAAAAGGACTTCACCACCTCGCTGACCAACGACGTGCTGGAGATCGCCCCCGGCGATCGCATCTCGCTGAAGTACATCGACGAGAAGAACCTCCAGGGCGAGTCGGCGTCCCGCAAAGCGGGGCTCGGCCTGGGACGCGGGGCGAGCCTGTCGGTGAGCTTCGACGACGGCGAGATCGAACTGGCCCACGAGGAGAAACGCACCGACGCCAAGGGCAACGTGACCGAGGAACTGTTCACGGCGCGGCGCTGCTCGGTGGGCGACGTGCTGACGGTCCTGGTCGCCGACCAGGACGTCGACCAGACGCCCAAGCGCGACGTGGTTCGCGTGGTGGTGACGACCTCGGGGGGCAAGAAGCTGGAACTGGAGATCCCCGAGGAGGTCTCGCGAAGCCGCTCGGGCGAGGTCGACGAGATCTGTCACACCGGGCGGTTCGTCGCCCGGGTCAAGCTGGCCCCCGCGGGCGCGGCGCCCAAGAAGGCGACCGCCAAGCCCGCGACGCAGCCGGCCAAGAAGATCGATGCGACGCTGCAGGTCGCTCCCGGCGAGGAAATCGTCGTGCGCTACCTCGACCTCGAGAACAACGACGGCGTGCCGATCGATCGCATCACGCGTCTGACCGAGGGCGGGGCGGGCTTCGGCGGATGGTCCGTCATGCGGACCCGCGCACGCCTGGTGGTGGACACCTCCTACGGGGCCGCTCTCCTGCGAGACGACATGCGGCGGATCAGCGGCGATCCCGAGATCGAGGTCTACACGCAGGTGATCGACCACCTCAGCCCGCTGGTCAAGGCCGACGAGGACGATGAGGAACCCACCGTCGATCGCGGCACGGACGCGGCGGGCCTGCCCATCTGTTCGGTGCGCGGGCCGCTGCAGTTCAGCATGCTGTACCCGCGAATGGCGCGGAACACGGGCAGCACGGTCAAGGTCATCGCGGTGGCTGAGTCCGAAATCGCCGCCGCCAAGGCCGCCAAGCGAAAGGTCAAGGGCGCCATCGTCACCTTGAGCATTCCCGACGAGGACGAACTGGACGCCGGGCGCTTCCACGGCCGGTTCGACCTCCAGATTGGCGTGCCGGGCGACAAACTCACCCTCGAGGCCGCCGCGGCGGCCACCGACGAGCAGGATCCGATCAAGACGATCATCGTCCGCGGCGACGAGGTGGTGCAACTGCGTTACAAGGACCCCGAGACGGGCAAGACCGTCATGCAGCGCGTTCGCCTGCTGGCTGACGGACGCATGGAAGTCCTCGAACGCACCCTCCGCGCACGCAAGCTGCGAATTCACCTCGGCCAGAAGTTCTACCTCCGCGTGGCCGATCCGGACAAGGACGTCTCCGACGCCCGCGACGAGGTGATCGTGAAGGTCAAGGCGTCCTCCGGCGATGCGGCGGACGTGACGCTTACCGAGACGCTGGTCCACTCGGGCGTGTTCACCGGCAGCATCGAGCCGCGATGGGTCAAGCAGCGCGGGCGTTATGAAGCGGCCGACAAGGCCAAAGCCGCCGCCGCCAAGGCCCGTGCCGCCGCCGAGGCCAAAGCGAAGGCTGACGCGGCCGCAAGAGCCAAGGCTGCCGCCGAAGCCGCCAAGGCCAAGGGCGACAAGCCGGCCAAGGACGCCACCCCCGCGCCCAAGCCCAAGGCGGTCCCGGCGCCCAAGCCCGCGCCGAAACCCGCGCCGGCCCTCTATGCGGACTTCGGCGATACCGTGTCGTTCAGTTACACCGACGCCAAGGCCGTCTCCACCACCGAGCCGCTGATCCTGCAGGCCGAGGGCCTGATCGTCCACGGCGCCGACGGGGAAGTGGCCCTGTTCACCAAGCGATACAAGGACCCGGAGATGGCCGTCAAGGTCAGCTTCCTGACCGCCGAGGCCCTGTTCTCGATGGGCAAGGACCTGCGTCGCAAGGGGCGCAAGGAACTGGCTGAGACGTACATCGCCCGCGGCAAGGACCTGCTCGAACGGGCCCTGCAGAACTATCCCAACACCAGCCTCGTCGCACAGGGCGAGTTCCTGGTCGCCACGCTGGCCCAGGAGTTGGGCAAGTACAGCGAGGCCAGGGGCAAGTACTCCGAGGTCATCCAGCGATGGACCAAGAGCCCGTATGCCCCCAAGGCCATGTACGCCATCGCCCAGTGCTACGAGGCCGAGAAGAACTACGACCGCGCCATCGGCGAATACGTGCGCGTGACGTACCTGTTCCCCGACAGTCCCGAGGTGACCCGTGCGACGCTGCGGATCGGCAATCACTATCTCCGCCAGGCCCGCCTGGCCGAGGCGGCCGAGAAGCCCGATCTCGCCCGGAAGAGCTACGCGGTGGCCGGGCGAATCCTCGAGAAGTTCCACGACAACCACCCGAAGCACTCCAAGGCGGCCGCCTCGATGTTGCTGGCCGGCGAGTGCTACCGCATCTGCGAGGACTACCAGCGGGCGATTGCACTGTTTACGCGGGTGACCAAGGAATACCGCGATAACAACGTCATGCGGGCCGAGGCGATGTACTGGAAGGGCGTCTGTGCCCGCGAGATAAAGGACTACGTCACCGCCTACCGCGCACTGAAGCGCCTGACGTGGGACTACCCCGAGTCCAACCAGGCCGCCAACGCGAGAAGACTCCTCGTCGGCGAAGAGTTCGAGTGGGCCGAGGGCGAGAAAGAAGACGAGTAACGACTCCAGATTTACGATTTGCGATTTTGGATTGCGAGGCAGTGGACCTTGCTGAAATCTGACGATGTGTGATTTGCGATTTGCGATACGTGAGCAAACGATTCTCGATTGATGATTCTCGATTTTGGATTTGCAGGAAAACAGAAAATGAAAAATTTTCTTGAGCAACGTCCCTCTTTCAGGCTGGTCGCTTCAGCGACCCAGTTCCTTCTGAGGAATAGAAGACTGCTTTGCACGCTTGCGATCGCCGCTGCTTTGGCGCTGACCGCCGCAACCGCTCCGGGCGGAGTTGACGAGGCCCGCAAGCTGCTGGCCGAGAAACGATACGACCAGGTCGACAAGGCCCTCGGCGGAGACCTGCGGGGTCCGAGCCCGTCGGCCGAAGCGCTCGGGATCAGCCTGGAAGCCGCCGTCGCCGACGGACGGCTGGTCACCGCCCAACGTCGCGTCACGGCCTTGCTGAAGGCAACAAGCGCTCGGGACCTCGATCTGGTCTACCGCGGCGCGCGGATTGCCGAGCAGGCCCGCGAGGACTCCCTCGCGCTGACGCGATACGTCGATTACGCCCAGCGGTCGGCCGCACGCAGCGAGAAGCTCCGCCACGCGCTGACCGTGCTCGCTGTCCGGGGCAAGTTCCCGCAGTTGTACCGCAAGTACCTTCGCCTGTACGGGAAAGACGAGGTGGCGTGGAAGCTCGGGATCGGCCTGCTGGCCAGGCTCGTTCGCGACGGCGAGGTCAACGGGATCTTCGACACGGCCCAGATGCTCCTGGAGAGCTTCCCGCAGGGCCGGCGGGTGACCGACGTCCACCGGCGGCTGCTCTATGCGGCCGAGAACGGCAAGCTCGGGCGCGACGACCAGAACGTCTACGTCCTGCCGATGCGGATCGCGATCGGCACGGTGCCTTCGGACTACGGTCCGCTGACCTACCTGGTTCGACGGGCCGCCGGGAAGATCAGCAAGGAAGACCTGCTGACGGGCATCCTGGCCCACCAGCAGTTGGCGGGCAAGCGGATCTCCGACGAGATGTTCTGGCATCTCAGAGAGATCGGCTCGCTGAGTTCGCAGGACAAGAAGATCACCTTCGGCCGCAAGATCCTCGCGATTGAGACGCTCTGCCGCAAAGCCGGCGACGCGGCGTTCTGGACGATGTACCTCAGGTTGCTTTCCGAGCAGCGAGGCGCCTTCCGGATCGAAGGGCGGGTCCTGCTCACCGAAGACCTTGCCGCCCGCCTGATCGCCGCCGCCGCGCCGGTCGCCGCGACGTCGCCGGGCCTCAAGACCGTGCTCGGCCAGTTTGCCGACTCCTTCCTGCCGACCCCTGCCCGGCGTGCGGCGGTGACCCGCAAGCACGCGGCGGCGTTCTCCGTCGCTCGCATCGATCGGATCCTGCCTTCCCTTCCGTCCAAGGCCGGCCCCGAACGCGACAAGATCATCGCCGAGACGAATCGCGCGATTACGGACTTCCTGGCCGGCCGGGGCTCTGCCGAAACGGCTGCTGTCCAGTACAGGCTGGTTGCGTGGTACGACAGGACCGGCAACAAGAAGGCTCTGATTGCTGCCGCCCGCAGCACGATGGACCTGAACCCCAGCGGTTTCCACGTTGATGCGATCGGCCGAACCGTTCTCGACAGCAAGCTGTTGACCGACGACGAGAAGGTCGCCCTGGTGCGCGATCAACTGCTCCGGGCGGGCGCCGACGCGAAGGGCAAGTCGATGGACCAGTTGATCGGCCGCTACGTCAAGAAACAGGCAAAGAAGACGCCGAAGTTCCAGGCGCTGGTGACCCTGTACGAGCAGGGCAAGGGCGGTACGGACGTGCTGTGTCGCTATACCAACCTCGTCGAAACCAAGAAGGGCAAGCGGGGAGGCGCCAAGGGCACCGGCGCGCTGGCCGAGCAGTTCGCTTCGGCCTATAGCAGGCCGATTCCACTGGGGCCGGCTTCGTGCAAGACGCGCGACGACGTGCTGGCCATGAGGATCATGGAAGCCTGCTACTCCTGGACCAAGCAGAGCGAGGACAAGAAACAGGTCGCCCGGATCTGGCTGAGCCGGGCTCCGTCGCCGGGGCTCCGGCTGGTCGAACTGGCCAAGTATGTCTCTTCGGAGGCGTTGGCCGAGGCGATGGGGCGGTTGGGCGGTTCAATCAAGGCCGACGACCCCCTCTGGGGACAGCTTGCGGATATCGGATTCCGTCCGGCCAATGACGCCTCGCCGCTGACGGCGCACTACGCCCGCATGGGCCCCCGCAATGCCCTGCACCACGTCCTGCGCCAGATGGACTACCCGAACTACAACCGCAGCAGATGGAACGAGAGCACTCCGGCGCTCGGGCGGGAACTGGACAAGGTCGTCGCCATGCGCGGCTTCAAGGTCGTCGACGCCTCGATGGCCGGCCACGCTATCGTGTCCGTGTCAGGCTACCGTAACAAGGGCATCCCGGTGGCCGACAGAACGGTCCAGGCCCTGTGGCGCGGCTATACGGCCGCCGGGGGCGACCCGGACAACGATCTGCGGGTGCGCCAGAGCATGCTTCGCATCGCGATGGCGTCCAAGCAGGACGGCCGTATCGCACAGGCACTGCACGATCTGCACGGCGCCATTGGTCGACTGCCTCTGGTCCTGCAGGCCGGACGGCTCGAGTACGTCTGCCGCTCGCTACGTGTGGACAGCGAACACGGTCGCGACAAGGCCGGCCCGTACGCACAGACGCTGGCCAAGCTCGCCGACGTCTACGCCCGCATGGCCGACGCCGACTGGACCGTCCATCGCGTTGAAGGGAACTTCCTGAGGGACTTCGCCCGGCTCGCCGAGATGCACGGACGCGGCATAAAGAAGGACTACAGCGCCGACGGGCAACTGGCCAAGACGGCCGACCGGATTGTCCCCCTGCTGATCTCGCATCTTGCCGGCGGCGCCCGCGCCGAGTTTCATCAGCATCACGGCGGGCTGGTCAAGCACGTCGGGAGCGAACTGGACGAAGCGATCGAGGCCGAACGATGGGCCGACTCGGTTGGCCTGGCGGGCCTGTGGTTCAGGCTCATGCCTCACTACCGAGGCGACTGGGCCAGCGTCTATCACGAGGACATCATCGACCTGGTCCGCACGCTGGAGCAGGCCAAGGCCTGGGAAGCGCTCCACGTGACGTTGCTGCACCTGCAGCGCGCCGAGCCCCCCGAGGCGCTGGCGACCGCGGTGGCCAAGTACCGCACGACGGCGGCGAACAACATCGTGGGCCTGGTGGCCGTCTCGCGGCGCGACAAGACGTACCCGCTGCACCAGGCGGCCCAGTTGCTCTCGCTGGGCAACGAGGGGCGGGCGTGGCAACTGACGCGGACGCGACTGGCCATGCTGGGCGAGTCGTGGAGCGCGTTTGAGCCGAAGTACGTTGCCTGGTGCATCGACCAGATGCGCAAGAACAAGATGCTCACCGAAGCTCGCGACCTGGCCCTGACCGTCCTGCTGCGGGAGAACGACCTCGACCCCGCCGTTGCCGCCCGCATCCTGCTGGCCAAGGGCGATATCTACCGCGACATGCGCAACAACGAGATCGCCTCGATCGAGTACCGCGCCCTGCGAAACTCCTCGCGATACCAGAAGACCAAGGCGGGGATCGAGGCCACCTACCACTTGGTCAACCTGATGATCGACACGGGCCAGTACTCGTCGGCCGAGCAGTTGATCGAGCGGCTGATCGACTCGGTTGACCTGCCGGTCAAGGCCGAAGGCTACTACCTGGCGGCCCGCCTGGCCTACCAGCAGAAGAAGTACGCCAAGGCCTCCGAGAACATCGACAAGGTCCGCATGTGCGTCAACGACCACGTGGAGGCGGCGTTCCTGGACGGTCTGCTCAAGCTCAAGCTGCCTGGCGGAATGATCACGCCGGAGGTGGAGATCGGCACGGCGGCGACGCGACGGATCTTGATTCCGGGCGAGGAATTGGCCCTCAAACTCCAGGACGCCAACCTGTCGATCGCCCGCGACGACAAGGCCATCCCCATCATCGTCCGGTCCACCAGCGGCAAGGACGAAGAGCGGGTGGACCTGCTCTCGCTGGCCGGTCGGAAGAACCTGTTCTCGGGCACGCTGCGGACGTCGCTGGGTCAGCCCAAGCCCAACAACGGCGTACTCGAAGTCAGCGGCGCCGATCGCGTCAGCTACATCATCGCGCCGGAATTCCAGAAGAAGAACCATATCGACTACCCGGCCAAGTTCCTCGACATCCGCACGGTGGGGCAGTTGGCCGCCTCGGCGGGCGAGATCCTCACGCCGGAAGAGATCGAGAAGCGTCGTGTCCAGCAGGGCCTGGCCGATGCGGCCGACCCGAAGACCCAGGCCGCCTGGAAGCGGGAGGCGGGCAGCCGGGTGCGTCCGGGCAACGACATCTACCTCCAGGTCTACGACGTGGACCAGGATATCACGGGCGGCAGGGACACGGTGGCGGTCAAGGTCACCACGACCAACGGCGACGTGATCGAGGCGCTGAAGCTGACCGAGACGGCGGAGCACTCGGCGCTGTTCCGCGTGGCGCTGAAGACGGCCGTCCCGCTGCCCAAGGCCATCGCGTCCGACACGTTCGAGGGCAAGAGCGCCGCGTCGGCTATCAACTCCACGCGGCCGGGCGCCTGGTCCAGCCTCGCCGACGGGGCCAAAGGCAAGTGGCTCGGCGTGGACATGATGAGTTCGCACGAGTTCAAGACGATCACGGCGGCTGTGCCCAATGCGTCGACGATCAAGAGCGTGCGGCTGATGGCGCGGCTGGCGCAGGACTACCGCGAGATTGCCAGTTTCCCCGTGATGGGTGTGCAGCGCGGGCTTCGGGCGGAGTGTTTTGCCGACAAGGGCCTGACCAAGCGGCTGTCGGACAAGACCGTCACGTCGATTCACGCCACGCCGGGCAAGGGTATCGCTGCGGTGCGGTACAGCGGCGTGTTCGTCGCCAAGGTGGGCGGCACGCACACCTTCACGGCCAAGACGACCGGACAGGTGAGCCTGTCGGTCGGTGACAAGGAGATCCTGTCCGGCAAGGCCGCCGGTGGGGAGAAGACCTACACCGGCCAGGCGGACATCGCGATCGACGCGGCTGCGGTCGCTGCGAGAGGCGAGGCGCCGTTCGTGCTCGTGTACATCCCCTCGGGCACCAACGATAGCCTGTCGCTGACCTGGTCGGCCGGCGGGAAATCCGGTGCGATCAGTCCGGTGGCGATGTATCCGGGCGGCCAGGCGCATCGTCGCGACGAGGTGGCCGTGCGGTACGCCCGCGTGGACGACCCGCGCAAAGAGGCGCCCGATGCGGCGGCGATCTCGAAGTTCTTCGCCGAACTCGGCAGGCGGGGCACGGTGTACACGGCCTCGCCGTCGTACGCGGCGGCCGCGGCGGACTGGGGCATCCTGCAGATGACGGGCAGCTTCTACGTGCCCAAGGCCCGCTACATGACGCTGAAGCTTCAGGGCAAGTGCTTTGCCAACGACGGAAGCTGGGGCCGGCTGTTTGTGGACGGCAAGGAAGTGCTCGTCCGCGCACCTCGCAGCCGGCGCAGGGCCGCGGTGGCGGAAGTCGAACCCGCCGCCCGGGTCAAGCTGACCAAGGGCGTTCATACCCTTCGTATCGTCGTGTGCGGCCAGAAGGCGTGCGACGCGTCGGTGGTCTACCAGAATGAGGCCAAGCAGTTTGCCGCCATGCCCGCCGAGTGGTTCTCGGTGGACCATCATCCTGAGATTGCCCCCTCGGTCTCGCCGGAAGGGCACATCGCGGTCAAAGGCAACACGCTGGTGTGCGAGCTGACGGCCCCCACGCGGCTGCGTGCGGTCAAGTGGGTCTTCGACGACTACGAGGGCAACGCGGTGGTCGTCAATGAGATCGGGGTGGTTGACGGGGCAGGTAAAACGCTGATCCCGGTCAAGCGGGACTTCACGTCAGCGACGACCAACGACATTCTGGAGATCGCCCCGGGCGACGAGGTGCAGGTCCTGTACGTGGACGTCAAGCGCCCCTCCGGCGGCTCGCCGGACCGCCGGGCCAGGCTGGCGACCGGCTACTACAACGGGACGATCCAGATCGCCAACGAGGTGATCACCGACACCGGCGGGGGCATGGAGACCAGCTACTTCGCGGCGCGGCGATGCGGGATCGGCGATGCGTTGGCGATCCTGGTAGACGAGGCCGACAACGACGCCTCGCCCAAGCGCGACGTGATGGACGTGCTGGTGGAGACCTCGGGCGGCCAGAAGCTGACGCTCAAGGCCCTGGAGATGCCCAGCGAGGTCCACAAGGACGCCGAAGGCAAGGACGTGGAGGCCCACCATACGGGCAAGTTCCTGGCCCTGCTGCGGTTGGGCAAGGAGCCGGGCAAGGGCGTCCTGCCGGTCCAGGCCGGCGACAAGATCACCGTCAGCTACATGGACCGCGAGAACTCGGACCCCGGCGTGGCGGTGTACCGCCGCTACGAGTTGTTCGAGGGCGGCGATCCGCTGGTCGAGCAGATCGACTTCGAGCGGTACACCTCGGAACTGGTGCGCACGGAGTTCCAGACGCCGGGCGAGCGACTCATGCGAAGCCGCACGGAGACCAAGACGCCCAAGTACACGTATGTCCGCATGCTCAGGTCCACATTCGCCCCGCGCGAAGCGGCCAAGCCGGATGATCCGCTGGTCACAAGCATCCGCGGGCCCCTGGCGTTCTCGATTATGTACCCGGCGATGGCCAAGCACACGGCTAGCACCATCGAGGCGACGGTGTGGGCCGAGTCCGACGTTGAGGCGGCCAAGACCGCAAAGCCCAAACGCGAGCCGCGAATCCTCACCGTCAAGATGGGGTGCGGATCGGCCGGGCTTGACGAAGGCGTCTTCCGCGCCGAGATCAGGCTCCAGGTGGGCCTGCCCGGCCAGAATGCCGACCTCAAGATCGACGAGGCGCTGGCCATCCTGGACACCGGCGGGGCCAAGGCACGCAAGGAGACCGAAAGCGATGACGGGCCCACGTTGGTGGTTGTTCCCGGCGATATCGTGCACGTGGCCTACAAGGACCCGGCCACGGATAAGCAGATCACCGATCGCATCCGAGTACTCGCCCAGGGCGGCCTGGAGATCCTCGACGCCAAGCTGCAGGTCGAGGTTGAGACCGTCCGTCTCGGCGAGAAGTTCCATCTGCGCGTGGACGACACCGACCGCGACACGACGCCCGAGCGCGATGCGGTGACGGTGAAGATGACCAGCCAGAGCGGCGACACCGCGACGCTGGCGCTGACCGAGACGCTCGGGCGATCGGGCGTGTTTACCGGCTGGGTCGAACCGAAGTTCCTCGGCGACCGCGTTGAGGGCAAGCTGCCCAAGGCCGACCTCACCGACGACGTGCTGAGCGTCTTCTTCGGCGATGAGATCGCGTTTGAGTACATCGACCCGGCCGGCGTGGACTCGGCAGCGGCGGTGACCTATGGGCGCACCGGACGAATTCACAAGGGCTCGGATGCCGATACGGACCTGTTTTCGAAGCAGTTCCGCGATTCGGAGATGGCCGTCAAGACCAGCTTCCTGATGGCCGAGGCGCTGTTCGAACTGGCCAAGCAGAAGCGCAAGCTCAAGAAGCCCGCTGAGGCGGACACGCTGATCGCGCGCGGCAAACGGCTGTTGGAGATCACCATCCGGGACTATCCGGACACGAAGCTGAAAGTGCAGAGCCGGTTCCTCCTGGCCAACCTGGCCCAGGAGTTGGGCAAGCAGAACGAGGCGATCGCCAAGTACTCCCAGGTCATCGCGATGGCGCCGCAGTCCGAACAGGCATCGAAGTCGCAGTTCAAGATGGCCCAGTGCTACGAGGAACTGGACAAGTTCGATCAGGCTTGCGAGGAGTACGTCAAGGTGACGTACGTCTATGAATCCAGCCCGCTGGCGCCGAAGGCCCGCCTCCGCATGGGCCAGTACTACATGAAGCGCGGCCAGAAGCTGATGAAAGACGAACTGACGATCGCTGACGGGATGAAGAACCTCCGCGTGGCGGCGAGGATCTTCGCCCAGTTCCGCAAGCGCCATGCGTCGCACGAGCTGGCCGCCGAGGCCCTGTTCCTCTCGGGCCAGTGCGACATGGAGATGAAGAACTACCGGTCGGCTGCCGAGACGCTCGCGGCCGTCATCGAGGACTTCCCCAACAACAAGAAGGTCCGTGCCGAGGCCATGTACTGGTGTGCCGAAAGCCTCTACAACATCCGCGACTACAAGGGCGCCTACCGGATGTGGACGGAACTGATCTGGGCGTATCCGGAAGTCCGGCGCGCCAAGGAAGCGAGAGGGCGACTCGCCAGCGACGAGAAGATGGTGAAAATCGCCGAGGAAATGTAAGAATTTTAGATTTACGATTTGCGATTGTAGATTGCGAGTAATGCAGACATGAAACGTTGTCTTGTACAACAGTCTTCCTTCGGGCTGGTCGCTTCAGCGATCCAGCCTCCTTTGAGGCGTCTTTCAGCAAGAAGCCTCTGCGTGGTCTGTGCTCTGTCGCTGCTTCTCGCCTCGGCGCAAGGCGCCAAGCGGGACCGCAAGCGTCCCGGGCGCGAGGACCACGAGCGGTACGTGCCCACCGAGACGTACCGTGAGATGACGGTCTTCGAGCGAGCGGCGTACGACAAGGCGCTGAAGCTTCATCGCGAGTGCGAGTATCGGGCGGCCAGCGACCTGTTCCGCAAGTTCGCCCTGCAGTTCGAGGACTCTGCCGGCATGCCGTATGCGATGCTCATGGAAGCCCGATGCCTGCACAAGGACAACAAGCGGGTCACCGCGATCAAGAAGTACACTGAGATTCTCGACTACTTCCCCGAGGCGCCTACCATCGCCTCGCCCGCACTGTACTATCGGGCCAACGCGAAGTTCGAAAACGGCGACAAGATCCAGGGCTTCAAGGACTACCGCGTCCTGGCGGACAACGAGTCCTACGTCAAGCACGCCCTGGGCATTCCGGCGATGCAGGGACTGGCGGCGTACTACTACGCCAACGACCGCCAGGAGCAGGCCGTCGATTACTGGAAAGCCCTGCTCAGCCGGAACATCCATCCGCACGTCAGGCGCGACCTGCTGGGCAAGATCCGCTCGTGGTACGTGACGAACGCCAACTTCGGCGGATACCTGCGGTTCCGCCTGAAAGGCACGGATGCGGCCGACGAGTCGACCTTCCCGGCCCAACTGGTGGTCATGAACGAGATCGCCTCGACGGTCGACCGGGCCAACCGCGAAGTCGCCTACAAGGCCTTCAAGTACTTCCAGACGAGGAAGAGCGTCTTCTCGGCCGCCAAGTGCATGCTCGACGGCGACGAGGGGGGCAAGTACTCGCGGGGCTTCTACGAGACGACGCTGTCGTTCCGGCAGGCCGTCAGCAGCGACGAGTTCAGCACGCTCGCCGGGCAGGCCGTTAGCGCCTTTGCCGCCCTGGCCAAGGGCGACGCGCGGTACTACCGCGTGGGGTGCGGGCTGGCCGAACTCATCGGCGGGGACAAGGGCGACAAGATCAACGCGGAAATGGTCAAGCAGCTCGAGAAGGAGCCCGATCTGGCCCGCTACGTGGACCGCGCCTGCGCGGTGGCCGCCGAGGCCGGCGGACGCACCCGCGACCTGCTCCACAAGGCCATCATCGTCCGCATGGGCAAGGAGCCCGACGACGCGACGTTCCTGACCATCGCCCTGCCCCTGGACGCTGAAGGCAAACTCAAGGACTCCAAGGCGTTCAAGCCGATGGCGACCCAGATCCTCGGGCGCATCGGGCGCCACCCGGCGGGCAAGCCGCGCGACGACCTGTTCGGCCGCTACATCCCGGCCTGGAGCGGCTACGAGGGCGGCTACAAGCTCCTGCCCCGCATCGGCGAGGTCAAGCGCCGCTTCCTGCTGCACCTGTCGATGCTGGCCCACGAGAAGAAGTGGCCCGACTACGTGACCGTGCTGGACGAGTTCGAAAAGAACACGCCCTCGACGAAGGAGGGCCTCCAGACCAAGGACTGGATCCGCAAGCAGCGGGCCATGGTCTACCACCACAAAGTCCGCCGCTTTGCCGAGGCGATCAAGCTGTACTATGAGATCAACGAGCCGCCCAAGACGCTCTGGAACATCCAGGACTGTCACGGCCGCATGAAGAAGTACAAGGAGCAGATCGGCGTGCTCAAGGAACTGCGGGCGTCGTTCCCGCCCGAAGGGCCCCGCGCCGCACAGGGGATCGTGAAGGTCTACCAGCGTCAGAAGGACGAGAGAAAAGCCGTCGAGTGGTGCCGCCTGATCATGAAGGCCTACAAGGACCACAGCGTCTCATCCTGGGCCCATCAGGAACTCGAGAAGTACGGCAAGGCCACCGGCGGGGGAGTGATCGATGAAGACTAACCTCGTACGAAATAGGGGACGCTACCAATCCTGTTCGGCACTCGTATTGCAGTGACGTTTGAAGGGTGATTTCGGGCGG
>CAZVEV010000061.1:0-24358 GCA_964625865.1 uncultured Planctomycetaceae bacterium
GAAGAGATCGGCCAAATAGCCCAAACCCCATTATTCAAAACTGACGGTACACTAGGGTTGAACTCATCATAACGTGCCAATCGCGTCGCCTCCCCCATCCCCTCCAGTCTTAGATAATGGCGTGTCTGATTCAATGTCCCGGACGGGAACTCGCCATACAGCGCGCCGCGTTCCACGCTCGAAGGAAGACCCCCGTCATCGGCACGCAGCCAGAACTCCCACGTGGCGCTGGTCACTTTGCTGACGCCGCCGCCGACTTGATACGTGTTGGCAACGATGTGCGCCGGGTTTGCTGTGTCTGTGGCGCCATCCAGCACCACGCCGTACTCGTAAGCCGTGCCGGCCTGCGGGGCGTTTTGGACGACGCCGCTGCCGCCGACAATCGTGCCGTTGTGCGTACCGGGATTCGCCAGGTTCACCAGCGTCGTGGTGGCCCCAGTGCCCGGATTGCCGAGATTGTCGACATTGTCAGCACGGTAATGAATGGACAAGCCGGTGGTGACGATTGCCGCGCCAGCCGGTCCGGCCAGTGCGAGAACCACTCCCGCGACGGCTACAATACTCATTGTCTTGTTCAACATGGTGCTGCTCCTTCCGCCCTCCGTGGGGCGTTGTCGGGCCTCGGAGCGAGGCCCGGTGTTTCGAGTTGCGTAATGCACGGCCATGCGAACGGCTCCCGTCTTCGCGTGACAGCTTGGTCGTGACAAGCCATCGTGGCCAACCGGTCAGAATCCCGGGCGGGGCTTGCGGGGAGAAGTGCGACCCTCGCAGCGATCGCCCATCCTGTTTGGCGCCGGGGCTCTCCTGTCGCGCCTATGGCTCAACTGATACTGTAATCTACCGCCCCGCCCCACCCCAGGTCAAGGATAATCCGGGGCCTTTTGTCTTTTTTTTTTTTTTGATCCACAGGGCCGTCCATGCAGAGACCTCGACGAACATGCGGCCGCGTGGCGATCATCGCTTCTTCTGGGCGGCCAGCCAGTTCAGGGCGGCGGGGACGATGATTTCGTGGCCGCCCTGGAAGACGGTGATCCGTGCGGGGCCGGAGGTCTTGCGCATCAGGGGGATCTTCGATCCGTAGTGGCGGGCGGAGATCTTCTGTCGCAGGCGGGTCGGGACTCTGGCGGTGCGGGTGATCTCGTCGATGTCGGCGGCGGCGATGCGGTCGGCGGGGGCGGCGACGGCGTTGAAGGCGCGCAGGGAATGGCTGACGGGGACCGAGCCGGTGTGGCCGTCCTTGACGCCGACGTTGATGTCCAGGGGCAGGCCGGCGTCGCGGGCGGCCGCCAAGTGCGTCAGGGGCGACCGCTGGCGATACTCGCGGTCGACAGCCGGGCTCTTGCCGGGCGGTCCCCCGCAGGATTCCTCGATATCGCGGGCGTACTTGCGTCGGGCCTTGGTACACTCGGCGTGCCAGGCGGCCAGGTCCGATATGCCCACCCAGGCTGACACGCCCGCCCAGACCTTCGGCGCCCGCCCCGCCATCAGAAGCGCCGCATGCCCCCCGCCCGAAACGCCCACCAGGTAGATCCGCGAGGCGTCGACCTTCGCATGCATCTTGGCGTAGGTGACGGCCGACAGGATGTCCTTGACGACGAGTTCGGACCCGCAGGCCTGCGGCGTGCGGTTCGGCCCCCGGAAGTTCGGTCCGATGAAGGCCCAACCCCTGGCGATGCACCACTTGGCGTACTGGGCGCCGGGTTTGGACTGGCGATAGTCGGCGCTCCACGTGTGCAGGCCGACCAGCAGGGGCACGGGGTCTTTCGAGGTCGGCGCGTAGAACATCGCCGGCTGGGGCTTCTCACCGGCGGCGCCGACGAATCGCACTTCCCTGACCTGCTCGGGCCAGCCTCTGACCTGTTTCCGCGGTTCGGATCCGGGCGAGCAACCGTGAGTGCAGGCGACAACGATCAGCAGGCTGATAATCCATCGCGTCATGCGAGGTGTTCTCCTGTCCGGCCGCGCGGGCGAGGCGTTACGGTTCGGCGACCACGCGGAAGCCCACACCGCTGCTTCGAAACGCCTTCGTGGCCTGCCAGCGAAAGGCACTGCGACAGGCCCGCGGATGGGAGCCCCACGCCCCGCCGCGAATCGCAGGATTCCGCGCTCGCCCCCGGGGGTCCTTCAGCACGCCCTTGCCCATCAGCGTCAAGCCGCCGTCGATGCACCATTCAGCCACGTTGCCGTGCATGTCGTACAGGCCCCAGGCGTTGGGCTTGTACTTGCCCACGGGGGCCGTCCACTTGACGCCGTCGTCGAGGCCGCCGTGGCGTTCCTTCACGTCGGACCGCCTGTCGGCGACGTTGGCGAACTGCCTCATGTGCCCCTCGTTATCACCAAAGCCCCACCGCTTGGTCTGGCCGGCCCGGCAGGCATATTCCCACTCGGCCTCGGTGGGCAGGCGAACGGTCATGCCCGCCTTGGCGGTCAGCCAGGCGCAGGCCTTGGTCGCGTCGTACCACGTGACGCAGGTGACCGGGTGCTTGGGATCCTGGGCGAACCCGCAGTTGCGCCAGTTGGCGTCCTTCTTGCGTTCGAAGCGGCCCTTGTCTCCCGACCCGATGAACACGTGGGCCCCGTCGCCCCGCTCGGCCATCGTGCGATACTTGGGCTTGCTGCCCTCGACGAAGGCCGTCCACTGCGCCACGGTGATCTCGTGGGTGCTCATGTAGAAGGCCTTGGTCAACTCGACCTCCTGGGCGGTCTCGTTGTCGAACCGGTCCTTCTCGTCCTCGGGCGAGCCCATGGTGAACGAGCCCGGCTTGATCAGCACGAGCGTCAGGGATGTCTCGTCGTCGAGCTGGACGGTCAACTTCAGCTTGCCTTCGATCCGCCTGATCAGCGCCTGGGTCTTGCCGTCCGACGGCTTCATCACCAGGGCGGCCTTGGCCTTGGCCAGGGCGGCGAAGTAGTCCTTGGCATCGAAGAGCTTAACCGCCGCATCGCGGACGACGGCGATCTCCCGCTCGCGTTTGGCGGCGGCCTCGGCGGCGGCTTGGGCCTTGGCGGCGGCGGCAGCGGCGCCCTTCTTGGCCGTCGCCTCGACTTTGGGCAGCAGTGCCAGGGCCCGTCTGTACTTGTCGGCGATCTGTACGGGTGTGCCCTGGTCCTTGCGGGCGTCGGTCAGCGCGCGGCTGAACTGGCGCCAGTCGTTGCCCCCATACATCTCCAGTTCCTGCCACCCCTCGGCATCAAACTTCTCGCGGGCGGCCTGGTAGGCGGCCTTGGCGCTGTCGATGATTTTGCGCCCCTCGTCCTGGATGTGTCCCTTGGCCGAGTTCCACAGGCGCACGGCGTCGGCAAACTTGCCCTCATTGAAGGCGGCGGCCGCCGCTTGGGACTCCTGCGCGTAGGCCGCGAAACCCGGCCCTTTCTTCTTCGGGTTGCCCATCTCCCCGCGCGTCTTCTCGGCGGCCTTGCGGGCCTCGACCGCCGCCGTCCGCCGGGCGACTCGTTCGTCGATCGTCTTGCACAAGGCGATCAGCTCTTTCCACGTCGCCGTCGCCGCGGCGGCCTCGTCGCCCTGATAATGCCTCTCGCCCCGGACGACCAGGAGACTGCACTTGTCGAGCATCTCGCCGACGCCTCCCCCGCGGTCCTGGTCCCGCACGCGCTGCCAGGCCTCGCCGGCCCGGGCACGCAGGGGCTCCAGTGCGCTGGTGTCGACGACCTTGTGTTCAAAGTGGGCGTTGACGGTGTCGCTGGGTGTGTATCCTTCGCGAAACGCCCTGATCCTGAAGAACATGCCCGGCTGGACGACGAGCGACTTGCTCAGGATGCTCGACCGCTCGTGGGGCTCGGTGCGGTCAAGCGTATAGCGGATCACCGCCCCCTCGGTGGGACAGGTCACGGCGACGGTGGTCACCTTGCTGATGGGCCCCGGGGGCGGCGTGAGAATCGGCCGGGCCACCTGCGACCCTGCCGGCGCGGGGGGAACGTCTCTCGTCGCAGGCGGGCTGTCGCCGTTGCCGTCCCCTGCCCCTCCCTGCGACACCAGCCACAGGCCGCCCCCCGCCGCGGCCAGGGCGGCGACCAGGATCCCCGCGATCAGCGGGATCCTGCGTCGAGGTCTGACGGCAGTACTGGCAAGCGGGGACTGGTCCGGGAACGGACGGTTGTCGGCAAAGGCGGGCACGCTCAACTCATGGGCCGACAGGGGCGACGGGGCATGCCTCTCGCCGCTCCGCGCCGCGGCCGCCGCGGCGTCGAGGTCCCAGATCAACTCGTCGTAGTTCCCGTACCGCTCGTTGGGGTCCGTCTTCATCATCCGGGCCACCACGTCGGCCGTCGTCGCCTGCAGGTCCTGATTGACCGCGAGGAGGTCCGGCGCCGGCTGCTTGAGGCGCGCGACCAGTTGGTCCTTGGCCCGGTCGCCCTCGAACGGCGTTGCGCCCGTCATCGCGTGGAACAGCGTCGCGCCGAGGCTGTAGATATCGGTGCGGAAGTCGAGCGTCTGTCGCCGCACCTGCTCGGGCGAGAGGTAATACGGCGTGCCCAGCGCGTCGGCGCGGGTCATGCGCCCCCCGCCGAACCGCGCAATGCCAAAGTCCACCAGTTTCGCATTACCCTCAGCGTCCACCAGGATATTGGCGGGCTTGACGTCGCTGTGGATCAGGCCGATCGTGTTGGCCGCCTGCAGCGCACGGGCCACCTGCGCGCCGATCGCGAGGGTCATCGCCTCGTCCAGCGGCGCGTTGACCTTGAACAACTGGTCCAGCGCATTGCCCTCGATCAGTTCCATCACGAGGAAGGGCTGGCCCTTGGCCTCGCCCACCGAGTAGGCGCGGGCGACGTTCGGGTGGTCCAGCGAGGCCAGCGCGCGGGCCTCGGAGAAGAACCGGTCCACGTGCCTGTGCGACTCCCCCTGACGCGGCGCGTGGAGGATCTTGATCGCTACGTGCCGGTCCAGAGCCTTCTCGTAAGCCTTGTACGTCGCGCCCATCCCGCCGGCGCCGAGGGCCTTGAGCAGGACGAACTGCCCCAACTGGCCCGGCGTGGCAAACCGCGCCCCGCAGGCCGGACAGTCCACGATGGCGAACGCCTGCTTGTCCGACACGTCCACGACGTGCCCGCACTTGTGGCAGGCGGTCTTGCCTACGCTGTCAGCCTGAATGTGCGGTACTTTCTTTCCGGCCATCGTGATCCCACGTGTCGAATCAACCAGCCCCTCGCCGGGGGGCTCTTTCAAATCTACATCCCCGCTTGGCCGTCTGCAAGCACTGAGGGCTTGCGAGGGCCTACAATGGCGATATGCTATCCGCCATGGAAGCACCCCGGGCGTGACGGCATGCGTACCGCCGTCGCTAAGCAGGGCCTCGACACAGGTTAGAACGCAAGAAACCCGCGTGACGGGCGTGGAAAATCTCCGATAGAATTGACGATGGGCGAACCCCAGTCACATGACGAGTCCGCAGGCACGCTCGAGATCGGCACCGGTGCCGGCGGCGCGACCCTTGTGACGCTGCGGGGGCGCCTCGATGCCGACAGCACGGCCAGGATCTGGTCAGACGTGATGAAGGTCGTCAAACGCACCGCGGGCAAGCCGCTGGTCGTCGAGGCCGGGCAGGTCACCTACTGCGACGGGGCCGGGGCCGGACTCCTGCTGGAGATGACCCGTCGTCAGGTGCTCTCGCACGGCGGGATCGAGTTCCACGGGCTGCGGGACGAGATCAAGCACTTCGTGGACATGCTCGACCCGGGCATTCCGCCGGCCGAAGAAGCCGGTGGCGCCTCGTGGCGCGCCATCGCCGTTGACGTCGGGCGGGCCACCGCGGAGATCATGGGGGGGCTTCGCGAGCAGGTGAGTTTCATCGGCGAACTGGTCGCCTCGCTGTTCTACATCGCCAGGCATCCGCGGCGCGTGCGATGGAAAGACGCGCTCCTGCTGGCCGAGACGTGCGGCGCCAACGCGCTGGCGATCGTCTCGCTGATCGGCTTTCTCATCGGCATGATCCTCGCGTTCCAGTCCGCCGTGCCGCTCAAGCGGTTCGGCGCGGAGATCTTCGTTGCCGACCTGGTCTCGATCGCCCTGATCCGCGAGTTGGGGCCGCTGATGACGGCAATCATCCTCGCGGGGCGTACCGGGTCGGCCTTCGCGGCCGAGTTGGGCACGATGAAGGTCAACGAGGAGCTTGACGCGCTGACGACGATGGGTCTGGATCCGATGCGGTTCCTGGTCGCCACCCGCGTGCTGGCGGCGATCATCGTCACGCCGCTCCTGGTGGTCTTCGCCAACGTCGCGGGCCTGATCGGCGCGGGGATGGTGGTGATGTCGCTGGGCTTCCCGCTGACGACGTACCTGAACCAGGTGCAGGAGGCCTGCACGCTGATCGACGTGACGACCGGGCTGCTGAAGGCGGGCGTCTTCGGCCTGCTCATCGCCGGGGTGGGCTGCCTCCGAGGCATGCAGACCGGCATAGGCGCCCAGGCGGTCGGCGCATCGGCTACGCAGGCCGTCGTCGGCGGGATATTCCTGATCGTCGCAACCGACGGCCTGTTCGCCGTCCTGTTCTATGCCCTGGGAATCTGACGAGCCATGACGGACACCCACGACCCGATAATCCGCGTTGAGAACCTGACAGCCGGGTACGGCGAGGACGTGATCCTCGAGGAGATCTCCTTCGACGTCCGCCGGGGGCAGATCTTCGCGATTCTCGGCGGGTCCGGGTGCGGCAAGAGCACGCTGCTGAAACACATGATCGGCCTGCACGAGCCTCTGTCCGGCCGCGTGCTGATCGACGGGGACAACCTCCTGACCGCCCAGGGCGCGGCGCGTCATGATATCCTCCGCAAGTTCGGCGTCAGCTACCAGACCGGGGCGCTGTTCGGCTCGATGACCGTTCACGAGAACGTGCGCCTTGTGCTCGAGGAGTTCACCGACCTGCCCCGCGAGGCGATGGACGTCATCAGTTCGATGAAGCTGAACCTGGTGGACCTGGCCGGCGCGGGCGACAAGATGCCCGCCGAGTTGAGCGGCGGCATGGTCAAGCGCGCCGCGATAGCCCGCGCCATGGTGCTCGACCCGGACATCCTGTTCCTCGACGAGCCGTCGACCGGGCTGGACCCCATCACGGCGGCCGGGCTGGACGAACTGATCGTTCACCTGGCCAGAAACCTCGGCATCACGTTCGTTATCGTCACGCACGATCTGGCCAGCACGTTTGTCGTTGCCGACGAGGTCGTCATGCTGGACAGCAAGCGAATCGTCGCCCGGGGCAACCCGGCGACCCTGCGGGAGCGCAGCGACGATCCGTGGATCAGCGCGTTTTTCAACCGCCGGGCCCTGGCCGGCGCCAGTCCCCCATAGCCCAAGAAAGGCCGAGAGTATCCGGACAAGAACGACATGAGCGTAAAGGCAAACTACTTCAAGCTGGGCCTGTTCGTCATCGGGGCCACGGTGCTGCTGCTGGCCGGCGTGGCGTTCTTCGGCGGGCGGGCCCTGACGCGGGAAATCGTCTACATGGAAACCTACCTCGACGAGTCCGTCGAGGGCCTCGAGGTCGGCTCGCCGGTGACCTACCGGGGCGTCCGCATCGGATACGTCGACCGAATCGGCTTCGTCGCCGACGAGTACGACATTGAGCCCGGAACGAAGGACTTCAAGACCTACGGCGGACACGTGATGGTCGTGATGGCGATTGACGTCTCGACCGAAGATGAGCGCAGAACCGCGCGGCTGCTGACCGAATTGGCCAAGAAGGGGCTGCGGATACAACTGAAATCACACGCACTGACGGGAGTGGCCTACCTTGAGGCGAACTACATGGGGCCCGACGACCTGGAAGACGAGGAGCCCGAGGACATCCCGTGGACACCTCACAACCCCTATCTGCGGTCGACACGGAGCATGCTGAGCACGTTCGCGCAGACAGCCGAGCAGGCGTTTCGAGAAATCGGGAAGATCCAGGAACTGGTCGCCAAGACCGACAAGCTGCTGGCGGGGACCAACGAACTGGTCGACACGCTCAAGGAGACCGTCACCGACGCGGAGGTCGGCAAGGTCAGCGAGAGAGTCCGGACGCTTCTGGCGACGGTCAACACTGCCGTCAAGGACGCCAACGTCGGCCAGGTCAGCAGCGACGTCAGAAAGCTGATCGCCGCCCTCGAAGTCGCCGTCAAGGAAGCCCGCATCAGCGAGGTCAGGCAAGGCGTGACGGACCTGTTGGCCACCGCGAATACCGCCATCAAGGACGCGAGGACGGCGGACATCAGCAAGGACGTTCGCGGCCTGCTGGCCGAGGTCAGGCAGACCAACGCGCATCTCCAGACGCTCCTCAAGGCGCCCGAAGGGGCCCAGCCGGCCACCGTGAGCAAGACGATTGCCAATCTCGACAAGGTCATCGTCCGGATGGACCAGATGCTCAAGCGCGAGGGGCCGAGTTTCTCCCGCGCGGCGGCCGACGTGGCCACGGTGGCCGAACAACTGAAGAAACTGGTGGACGACCTCGAGCGCAACCCGGCCAGGCTGCTGTTCGGCGGACCGCCCGCCAAGTCACGGAAGGTCAAACCATGAGACATGAGACGACACTGCTGGCCCTTGTTTCCCTAGCGATGCTGGCTGCCGCCTCCGGCTGCGGATTCGGCGAAGAGCAGATCGACGAGCGGCGATTCTTCCTGCTGGAAGCCATTCGCACCGAGCAACTGCCCGCCCCGCCGCAAGGCCCCATCCTAGCCGTGCGACGCCTCCAGGTCGCGCCGGGCCTGAGTGAGAAGGAACTGGTCTACCGCACCTCCACGGTCGCCTACGAGTCGGACTACTACAACCAGTTCCTCAGCGCCGCCGGCACGCTGATCGCCGAGCAGACCCGCCGCTGGCTGGCGCGGGCGGGGCTGTTCGCCGCCGTGGTCAACACCGGCTCGGACGTCCTGCCCACCCACGTGATCGAGGGCAACGTGGTGGCCTTGTACGGCGACTTCCGCAACGACGAGGCCCCCGCCGGCGTGGTCGCGGTCGAACTGTTCCTCATCGACGAATCCGGCGACGACCCGACCGTCGTGTTCCACAAGGGCTACCGTGCCGCGGTCCCCCTGTCCGCCCGGACCGCCGAAGGGCTCGTCACCGCCTACAACGAAGCCCTCACCCAACTCCTCGCCGCCTTCGAAGCCGACCTCCGCAAGACGCTCGGGGCCCCACCAGGGACCCGATAGCTCAAGCCCCGGCCCAAGCGTAAGAAACCACCGGCCGCCCGACAATTCACCTCATCGCACATGGTCGCCCCAGCCCCCCGGCATGCTTTACACAGCTTTACACTTTCAGGTGTAACGCTCCCCACTCCCGGCCAGGCGAAACGATGTAACTAATGCCTTTCCAATAGGTTCCAATCGCCCCGTTCGTCGTACGCCCGTCAGGGGAGCTTTACAGCCCCAAAGTGTAAAGCACCCCGGCCGCACCCCCATCTTTCCATTTTGCCACTTTTCTCTTGTCGCCCCACCACTCTCCATCGCCCATTCGCCCGTCCCACCCAAGAGCTTTACAGCGACTATTTCCTCGACTTTCCAGCTACCTTTACAGCACGACTCCCCCTGACTTCCCTGACACCTTTACAGCGATAATCTCCTTGCCTCTCCCGGCGGTCACCGGCGCCTGCCCCGATGTCCATCAGGATCAAGCCGCAGTCCGCTCGCCGTCACGCCCCAGCACGACCTGCCGCACCTCGGGCAGGATCTTCACGATCATGCGCGACGCGCGCAGTACAAACGCCCACAGGTTCCACCTGTGGGGCATCCGCGACGGAGAATCCCTCACCTTCGCAGACTCGTTCGCAACACACCGCACAGGGAGTGGTCCTCGTTCGAAGATACCCCACGGGGTGGAACCCGTGGGCGTTTGCTGTCGCGCGGTGAGAAACGAGTTGCACGCCCTGCGAATCGCCTGAGTCCCCGTGTCGCGACAGGCAGGCTGCGAGCGCACGGCGCGTCAGTCAGGAAACGGTAACGACGAGGCCCTCGGTGCTGATGGAGAAGTCGAAGAACCGTGCTCGGGCGTTGGGCGGGTCGGCGTCGAGCATCTCCCGCACGGCGGCGGCATCGGCGGGGGTCTTGCAGATGATGAGCATGAACCCGCCCCCGCCGGCGCCGAGCAGTTTGGCCCCGTGGATGTGAGGGCCGATGCGATCGAGAACCGCGTCAACTTCCGGCGTTGTCGAGCCCGGGTCCAGGCGCTTGTTCTGCTCCCAGGCGGCCGCAACCAGCCGCCCGAAGGCGGGCAGGTCCTTGCGGGCCATCGCGCGGGCCACGTGGGGCGCCATCGCGTGGATCTCCCGCTGGGTCGCCAGCGCAGCATGGTTGCGGTCGAGGTAGCGCCCCACCACCTGCTGCAGGATGTTCTTGGCCAGCCGCGTGATACCCGTGTAATACAGCAGGGAGACCCCGCCGTTGGCCTGCGGGTCCAGCACGTCGGCCACCGCGGCGTGGAGGGTCGGCTCGGGCACCATGCCGGGGCCCGTCGTGATCACTTTCACCCCGTCGATCACCCCGCCGATCTGGTCCTGCCACCCCCCGCCGGTGGTGAGCATCTGCTCGAGCTTGAGTACGGCGTGGAACAGCGTGCGACGGTCGAGGTCCGCGCCGACAACGCGATGCACGACGGCGACCAGCGCGGCGCCCAGGATGCTCGACGTGCCCAACCCGCTGCCCTTGGGGATCGCCGCCAGCGTCGTCAGTTCCAGCCCCCCGCCGAAGTGGCCGAGCATCTGCGCCAGCGTCACGTCGGCGGGCCAGTCGGCCGTCTCGGGCGAAAAGCCCGACAACGCCAGCGCCGCCTTGGCCATGCTGAACTCGCCGGACACCGCGCGGTAGTCCAGCAGGTCGGACAACTGGCGAATCTCGACGCGCGTGCCGACGTCGATTGAGGCGATGCGAATAACCGGCTCGTCGATGACGCGCGCGTAGACGCCGATGGGCGGTTGGCCGTTCAGGTCGATGGCGGCGTTGATGACACAGCCGCCGCACTCGAGCGAATACGGGGGCGTATCGGCCCATCCGCCGCCGAAGTCCAGCCGGGCCGGCGCGCGGCCCCAGACTATCTCGTCGTCGCGGAGTGCGGACCGCGGCGGCGGGCCTTTGCGCTGCCGGCTGTCGATGATCGTTCGCCCTTGCCTTTCAAAGACGTAGGCCTTGGCGCGTCGGGCCCAGTCGGACGCGGCGGCACCGCTGGGATCGAGCCCGATCTCGGTCAGCCAGGTCGCCACCGATGAGGTGATCGCCTCGCCCAGGCCGGGCAGCAGTTCCTCCAACGTTGCGGCGCCTTCGCCGGCCAGGCGTTCCACCGCGGTGGCCAGGCTGTGCATGATGCGTGCCGAGACCAGCAAGTCCATGCCGCCGGCCCCGTCGCCGGCCTGCCACATCGCTTCAGCAAGGACGTCGGCGGCCAGCGCGCCCGGCTGGTCACTACAGCGCAGCACGAAGGCCAGCTCGGCCGCCGAGAAGTCGCTGTCGCGTCTGAAGAGGCGCCGCAGCGAGTTCCTGACGACCCCCGCTCGGATGCCCACACGCCGCGCGCCAAACGCGTCGTGGTCGGCCAGGCCCGCCATCTCCGCGACGCTGTAGCGGTCCGCATCGAGCCACCGCTGCCGGTCGTCCGGCGCCGCGCCGGCGGGCGAGTACATCCACACCCAGTCGCCCCCCGCCGCCGCACTGTCGGCCGCGGCGAACACGCGCGCGGTCCACAGGCTGCGCTGGTCTTCGCCCAGGTCCGTGTCCCACACGTCAGCGGCGTCAGCCCCCACCGCGGCCAGCCACCGCGCCATGTCCATCCCGCAGAACGTCGCGCCCTGCCCGACAGCGTCCTTGAACGTGTCGGCCGTGTGGTAGCAGCGAACGAAATGCACGGGGCGCCCGTTGCGGTCTTGCCCGGGCATGACGTCGAGGACGGCCCCCTCGGGCAGGGCCAGCGGCGCCGCAATGTCGGCGCCCACCACGACGTTGCGTCCGGCCAGGTGAAGGTCGGCGGTGACGCGGCAGCTCTCGATCCAACTGTCGCCCCCGCCGCCCGCGGCGTCCGGGGCCATCTCGGTGTTCACCCGCAGGGCGGCTGTCGGCTCGGCGACTCCCCGGTCCTGTCGCAGCAGGTCGTAGCCGCTGTCGATGATCTGCCCCGTCGTGCCGAAGTGCAGCAGGGCGCACCGGGGCAGGACCTGGGTGGCCAGCGGTATCCCGGCAAGGGTCTCGAACGCCCGGGCAAGCTGCCCGTCGGACCAGTGCGAACCGCTGGCGCGCGACCACGTGGCGTGGTGCTCGCCCGTCGCGTCCGTGCCCAGGGCGCAGCAGATTTCGCGGTAGAAGTCCATGCCCCCGGTTTCGATGGCCTCGGCGACCGGGCCGGTCCAGGTCAGGCGCCCGTCGCCGGTCGGCGCGGCGCCGACCAGTTGCAGCAGCGTCGCGGCGGTGGCCGCGTCGAAGCTTATCACGCCGATGTCGATCGTCGCCTGGCCGTAACGGTTGACGGCGCCGCAGGCGGCCTGGTCGTCAAGCGAGGGCTTCTGGAGATAGCATCGCACCGTGCCGGCCTCGTCGGCGCAGTACACGCCGTGTCGCGCCGCCTGGGCCGTCGAGCCATGAACGCTCAGGCCGGTAATGCCCTGTCCGTCGAGCCGCACGGCGGCGGGATCGAACAGCAGCAGCACGTCGCCGGCGGTGATGACGACCTGTCCGCGCCCGGGGGCGGTGGTCGGCAGGGCCAGGTAGCGGTCCAACTGGCGGTCGAACAGTGTCAGGGGCAGGGCGCCGTCGCTGGGACCGGGCATCGGCACGAACAGCTTGCCGCAGGGTCCGTAGGCCGGCAGGCGGCGCGAGTCGCCTCCGGCGTGGAGGATCAGCACGCGGAGCCGCGACAGGACGTCGGTCCAGCGGCCCGCATCGTGGCCGACCGCATCGCCCAACTCGTGACGCAGGACTTCCATGAGGCAATAGGCGGTGCTTGCCCCGCTGCCGATGCGCTTGCCCCCGGGATCCGGCACGACGAGCCACCGCCCGACCCGCGAGAGCAGGCCGAACGATCGGCGCAGGTCCAGTTGATGCCTGTACGCCTCGGCCTGCCGCGGGTTCGAGGCGGTCAGGATCACGTAATCCCACGGCTCGGCGATTGAGTGCACTGTCTGTCTCCGTTAGGTTCCTGCGATCAGGCTCAGCGCTTCGTCGTGCAGGTGCCCGTTGGTCGCCAGCAGGTCGGTCGCGCCGTCGAACAGGCGAACGGGCCTCCCGTCCAGGCGCGAGACCGCCCCGCCGGCCTCGGTGACGATCAGCATGCCCGCGGCGTAGTCCCACGGCTGAAGGTTCGGGTGGATGAACAGGTCCGCCAGGCCGGCGGCGACCTCGCCCAGGGCCAGGACCGCCGCCCCGTGGGCGCGGACTTCGCGACAACGCTCGAGTACCCCTCCGGCGGCCGCCACCGCACTGTCGCGGCTGGCCAGGCGACAGAACTCGAGGCTTGCATTGGCGTCAGAGATCGCGGCGGTATCGGAGACGGTCAGGGGCTGACCGTTGCGACGGGTGCCGGCGCCGGCTTCGGCAAGCAGCAGGTCGCCCGTGGCGGCCAGCGCGATCCCCCCCGCCACCGGCTCGCCGTCGCGCACGAACCCGATCGACGTCCCGAAGATCGGCAGCAGGGCGCGGATGAAGTTGTGCGTCCCGTCCAGGGGATCGACGACCCAGCATCGTCCGGACGGCTCGGTCGGCAGGGCCGTCAGCCCGCCTTCTTCGCCCACGATCCGGTCGCCGGGAAACGCTCTTTCCAGTCGCGAGACGATCAGGTCCTGCACCTCGGTGTCGACCGCGGTGACCATCTCGCCGTCGTCGCTCTTGAAGACGGCCTGCCATCGGTCGCGCTGGGCGTACCGCTCCATCAGCACCCGCGAGACCTCGGGCAGCAGGGCACTGATGAAGTCGATCTCGGTCATGCGTCGTCTCCGCGGACGCCCCCTGCACGGGGCGCCGGCAGGCAGATACCCGGTGGCGGGTCGTTTCGTAGCGTCGAGACGTAGCGTAGCGGCGACCCGTGCGGGCGTCAATGACCACCCATGGTCCGCCGCGAGGGCGCGACGAATCGCGCCTGGGGGAGACCTCCCGGGCACGCAGCTTGCTTCTTGGCGTCCGTCACGTGCAGGGAAGACGCGAAGAAGCCCGCTGCACCTCCACGGACGACTCGCCGCGCAACGGAGGAACCCCACGCCCCGCAATCTGTTATACTGACTGCGACACTGACGACGCGGCGCACCGGCGCGGCGTCCCGAACCTGCGGAACCAGACGGTCAGGAGTCTGACGATGACGATGTTCACGAAATGGTCACGCGCAACGCTGTTGGGCGTGATGGTGGCGTGTGTGATGACGGCGCCGACGATCGCTCGCGCCGCGGCGGCGGACGATGCGAAGAGCATTCTCGATGCCGCGGGCGTGCGCGGCGGGCTGGTGGTGCACGTGGGCTGCGGAGACGGGAAGTTGACCGCGGCCCTGGGCGCCGGCGACAGCTTTGTCGTCCACGGGCTCGACAGTGACCCGGCGAACGTTGCTGCCGCGCGGAAGCACATCGACGGCCTCGGGCTGACCGGCAAGGTCAGCGTGGCGCCGCTGGCGAGCACTCGCCTGCCGTACGTCGACAACCTCGTGCGCCTGGTGGTCGCCGAGACCCCCGGCGCCGTCCCGATGGCCGAGGTCATGCGCGTGCTGGCCCCCGAGGGCGTAGCGATCATCGGTGGCGCCAAGACCGTCAAGCCGCGTCCGGCGACCATCGACGAGTGGACGCACTTCCTGCACGACGCGTCGGGCAACGCGGTGGCCAATGACACGACCGTCGCCCCGCCGCGCCACGTGCAGTGGATGGCCTCGCCCGTCTGGTCGCGCAATCACCACAAGCTCGCGAGCATCTCGTCAATCGTCACCGCCGGCGGGCGCCTGTTCGCCATCGTCGACTCCGGAACGGCCGCCAACATGACCGTGCCGGGCAGGTGGTCGCTGGTGGCGCGCGACGCGTTCAGCGGCGTGCTGCTGTGGCGCAAGGCAATGGCCTCGTGGGCGTACCAGGGCCACGGATTCCGCGCCGGCCCGGTCCAACTGCCCCGAACACTCGTGATCGGTCCGAAGCACCTGTATGCCCCGCTCGAGATGAACGCGGCAGTCTCCGCGATCGATCCGGCGACGGGCAAGATCGTCCGCACCTATGACCAGACTGCCAACGCCGAGGAGATCGTGCTGGCCGGGGCGACCCTGCTGGTGCTGACCGGCTCGCCGCAGGCGGCGCAGGCGGAGATCGACCCGGCCCGGCGCGGCAAGGCCACCGGGCCGAAGTTCAAGACCCTCTACGCGATCGATCCCGAGACGGGCAAGACGCTCTGGAAATGGTCCGACACCGATGCCCCGATCATGCCGGTGACCCTGGCGGCCGCTGACGGGCGAGCGTACGTCGAGGCCGGCGGCGGCGTGATCTGCTTCGAGGTGTCAAGCGGCAAGCAGGTCTGGACATGGAACGTGACCCAGGCGTCGGCCGAGCCCAAGGCGGCGCCCGCCGCTGCAAAAGACAAGGGCAAGAGCAAGGGCAAGCGGCGCGGCAAGTCGTCCGGGAAGCGGAAGGCCGGCATCCCGCCGGCGACCCTGGTCATCAGCGACGGCGTGGTCCTTCTGGCCGACGCGGGCAAGCTCCAGGCGCTGGACGCCGGGACGGGCAAGCCGATGTGGAGCGGCAGCGCCAGGGCGGGGTTCAGATCGCCCTCGGACGTCCTGGTCGTCGGCGGGCTGGTCTGGCAGGGTCCGGCCTTCTCCGAGGGGCGCGACCTGCGGACCGGCGAGGTCAAGAAGGCCAACACCGCCCAGCAGGACGTCTGGACGGTCGGCCATCACCACCGCTGCTATCGCGAGAAGGCCACCAGCAAGTACATCCTGACCAGTTACCGCGGAATCGAGTTCTTCGACGTCTTCGGTGAAGACCACTCGCGGAACAACTGGATCCGCGGCACGTGCCAATACGGCATCATGCCTGCCAACGGCCTGGTCTACGCCCCCAGCCACGCCTGCGGCTGCTTCATGGAAGCCAAGCTGTATGGCTTCTGGACGCTTGCGCCGCAGCGCAAGACCTCGCCCGCCGCGCAAGGCCCCGACCTGGTGAAGGGGCCCGCGTACGGAGCGAAAATGGGTACAGGCACCTCCGCTGCGCTGCGGAGCCAGTCCCCATTTTCGGACTGGCCCACGTATCGCCATGACCCGCTGCGGAGCGGTTCGACAACGGCGAAGCTGCCTGCCGCCCTCAAGGACGCCTGGCAGGCGAAGATCGGCGGGCGCCTCAGCGCCCCGGTGGTCGCCGGCGGACGCGTGGTGGTCTCGGCCATCGACGCCCACCGCATCGTGGCGCTGGACGCGAGCGACGGCAAGCGGAAATGGACCTACACCGCGGGCGGACGCGTGGACTCACCGCCAACCCTCCACAAGGGCCTGGTCCTGTTCGGCTGTGCCGATGGCTGGGTCTACTGCCTGGCGGCTTCCGACGGACGGCTGGCGTGGCGATTCCGCGTCGCGCCGCGCGACGAGAACACGGTCGCGCTGAACCAGGTCGAGTCGGTCTGGCCCGTCCACGGCAGCGTGCTGGTCGACAACGGCGTGGCCTACGCGGCGGCCGGTCGGTCGTCCTATCTCGACGGCGGGATTCGCCTGGTCGCCCTGGACCCGGCGACGGGCAAGAAACTCCACGAGTCGACCATCAGCACGGGCCATCCCAAAGTGCGGAACAAGGCGAAGGCCGAGGCCGAGACGAAGATCGCGCGGAAGGGCTTCTCCCAGAACGCCACCGACTACAAGACGTTCACGGACCCGGACCGCTCCGACGCGTTTTCGATGGACGGGACCACCACGGACGTGCTGGTGAGCAACGGCAGTTCGATCTTCCTGCGGACGGTTCGGCTGGACCGCAAGTGCGTTCCGCAGAAGTCCGAGGGCAGGCACCTGCTGTCGACCAGCCGCCTGCTGGACGACGCCGAGAACCACCGGTCGCACTGGGTGCTCGGCACGGGCGACTTCAGCCGCACCCCGGTGGCCTACTCGTGGATCGCCAACCGCGGGCCCGGCGGGGCCTACGGGGCCAAGCTCTCGGTGCCCTACGGCGTGCTGCTGTCGTACGACGACAAGCAGGTCTGGGGCGTCAAGCGCCCCGGGCGCAGCGGCGGAGGCTACACCGCGTTCTCGCAGACCAACACGCCGTTCTCGCCCAACGAAAAGCACCTGCCCGACTTCCGCCCGGCCAACAGCCAGACCGTTCCGCCGATCAAGTGGACCGCGAACATGCCGCTGCGCCCCCGGGCCATGCTGCGAGCGGGAGACATGCTCTTCTACGCGGGCACGTCCGTGCAGGTGTCGGCTGACGACCCCCACGCGACGTTTGAGGGACGGGCCGGCGGGCTGATGCGGACGATCTCGGCGGTCGACGGCAAGGCGCTGGCCCAGCGGAAACTCGAGTCCCCGCCGGTCTGGAACGGCCTGGCCGCCGCGGGCGGACGGCTGTTCATGGTCACGATGGACGGATCGGTGATCTGCATGGACCGTGATCCGTCGCCCCCCGCGATTGCGGCCGGGCCCGCCCCGACGAAGCCCACGCCGGCTAAGCCCAAGCCCCAGACGGACCGCCGAGGCAAGCCCACCGACGGCGGCAAGGGCGCTCCGGGCAAGCCCGTGACGGCGGACAAGACGGGCGCATTCGTCCTGACGCCCGCAGCGGCCAAGACCACCGGCAGGCTCCGTTATAGCGCCGCGCGCAACAACCTCGGCGCCTGGACGAACCCGGCCGACACGTGCCAGTGGACCCTCAAGGACGTCAAGGCCGGCCAGTACGCGGTGGAGTTCGCCTACGGAACACAGCGCGGGGGCGTGGGGTACACGATAATCGCCGGCAAGGCGAAGCTGCCCGGCAAGACGGAGCACACGGGCAACATCAGAACGTACAAGGCCTACAAGATCGGCACGATCGCCCTGCCGGCCGGGCAGGTGACCGTGATGGTCAAGCCGGACAAGTTCACCAGCGGGGCGATAATGAACTACCGCCTGATGACGCTCAGGCCCGTCAAGTGATCTTCGTTTCAGGAACCTCTTCAGGAGAGACACGCATGACCGTCACACGAACGTCAAGAGCCCTTATCGCACTGGCCTGCACGGCCTCCGTCCTGCTTGCAGCCGGCGCCGCCGGGGCCGCCAAAAAGCCCAACATCCTGTTCTTCCTGGTCGACGACCAGCGGAACGACACGCTCGGCTGCGCGGGGCACAAGATCATCAAGACGCCGATCGTCGACTCGCTGGCCGCCCGGGGCGTGCGGTTCGACACGATGTTCGTCACGACGTCGATCTGCGCCGCCAGCCGCGCGTCGATCTTCACCGGCCTGCACGAGCGAACGCATGGGTACACGTTCGGTAAGCCGGCGGTCAGCGAGAAGCACACGGCAGCCAGCTATCCCGTGCTGCTGAAGAAGGCGGGCTATCGGACGGGGTTCATCGGCAAGTTCGGGGTGCGGATGGCCAAGGGGGCGACCAGCGCGATGTTCGACATGTACTCCCCGCACGGGCGGGGGCCGTACTTCAAAAAGCAGCCCGACGGGTCAAAGCGTCACGAGACGGAGATCGCGGGCGACAAGGCCGTCAAGTTCATCGGCGACGACACGGCAGGCAAGAAGCCCTGGTGCCTCTCGGTCAGCTTCAACGCCTCGCACGCCGAAGACGGCGACAAGCGCCCCGGCATTGGGCATTTTCCCTGGCCCAAGGCGGTTGACGGGATGTACGACGATATCAACGTTCCCGCCCCGCGCCTCTCGGAGCCGGAAGTGTTCGCCGCCCATCCGGAGTTCATGAAGACCTCCATGAACCGGGCGCGGTTCTTCTGGCGCTGGGACACGCCCGCGAAGTACCAGACGAACATCCGCGCGTATTTCCGCATGATCAGCGGGATCGACCGCGTGATCGGTCGCGTGCTGGCGACCGTCAAGGCCCAAGGGCAGGCCGACAACACGGTGGTGATCTACACCGGCGATAACGGGTACTACATGGGCCAGCGCGGCTTTGCGGGCAAGTGGTCGCACTACGAGGAATCGCTCCGCGTGCCGCTGATCATCTACGACCCGCGGGCGGCCAAGGCGAGAAAAGGCGTCGTCTGCAAGGCGATGGCGCTGAACATCGACCTGCCCGCCACGATGCTGGCGCTGGCCGGCGTGGACGTACCCAAGCACTACGTCGGGCGCAGTCTCGTGGGGCTGCTGGAGGGCACCAAGCCGGCTGACTGGCGGACGGACGTCTTCTGCGAGCACCTGATGGAACGCCACGACATCCCCAAGTGGGAGGGCATCCGCGGGCAGCGGTACGTCTACGCACGGTACTTCGGACAGAAGCCCGTCTACGAGTACCTCCACGACCTGAAGACCGACCCCGACCAGTTGAAGAACTTCATCGCCGACCCCGCCTATGCGGAGATCCTCAAGACGATGCGAAAGCGCTGCGACGAGAAGCGCGACGCCTACGGCGGGCCCTACGTGTCGCGCAAGGGGAAGAACAAGCGGTCGTAACACGTAGGGCGTGCCCGATCGCTCTACGCCCTACGACTCGTCCTCGTCGCCGTCGGATACCCACTGCATGCCGTGGACAATGCCTTGGGCGACGTTGGTCAGGTGATCGCCTATCTTCTCGATATTGTCGACCAGATCGACAAAGACCATCCCTGCCATCGCGGTGCATTTGCCCTCGTTGAGGCGCTGGACGTGGCTCTTGCGGAAATCGTTCTGCATGCGGTTGATAATCACCTCGTGTCCCAGCGCTCGCTCGGCGATCTCCACGTCGGACTCGGCCAGCGCGATCAGGATATCGTCGAACATCTGGTCCAGTTCGAGTTTCATGCGAACGATCTCGCCCTTGGCAGTGGGGCTGAAGTGCTCATCCTGGTCCATCTTCCGCTCGGCGGACTCGGCGATGTTCTTGGCGTGATCGCCGATGCGTTCGACGTCGTTGACGCCGTGAAGCAGGACGGGGAACTCGGCGGCCTGCTTGCGCGCGAGGTCCCTTTGCGACAGGGAGACCAGGTAACTGGTGATCTCGCGCTGGAAGTCGTCGATGGTGTCTTCTTTCTTGACCACCTGAGCGAGCTTGGATCGGTCATGGTCGAGAACGGCGCCGAAGGCGTCGCGCAGGGCGTCCTTGGCGGCGCCGGCCATCCGGAGCAGTTCGCGCCGCGCCTGGTCCATCGCCAGGGGCGGCGTGTCGAGGAGGTGGATTTCGAGCGTGACCGGCTGCTCCTCTATGTCCTTCTGGCGCGTGGGCATGATTCGCAGGACCAGGCTCTCCATCGCGCCGATCAGCGGCAGCATCACGACGGCGGCCGACACGTTGAACAGCGTGTGGGCTATCGCGATGTGCGTCTGGAGGCTGTGGACGTCGCTGGTAAGGGCCACCGGCGAGATGAACTCCACGAATCGTGCGTAGAGACCGAAGGACACCAGTGGAAGCACGACGAGAACGCCCACCACATTGAACAACGTATGGGCCATTGCGGTGCGTTTACCCGCGAGGTTGGTCCGCAGCGCGGCCAACTGGGCCGTGATCGTCGTGCCGATGTTCGCCCCGAGAATGAACGGAATCGCGATGCGCAGGGCTTCCTGGGGGTTGTTCGGGTCCGACCCGAACGCGCCGCTGCCGGCGATCATGATGACCATGGCGGTGGTGGCCGAACTGCTCTGAATGAGCATCGTAAACGCCGCGGCGGCCAACACGGCCAGGATCGGCTGGTCGCCGATGCTCTGCATCACCCCGATCAGCGGGGAACTGCCCTTGTCGCTCAGATCGCCGAACGCGTCTTTCAGCACGTCCAGTCCGAGAAACAGAATGCCCAGCCCCAGCAGGATGTTGGCGATCGACTTGGTCTTGGGCCTCTTGGCCATCAACTGCATGGCGAAGCCGATGGCGATCAGCGGCATGGCGTAGTGGCTGATTTTCATGGCCTTGAGGCCCGCGACCAGAACAACAAGCCAGCCCGTAATCGTCGTGCCGATGTTCGCCCCGACAATCACGCAGATCGCCTGCTTGAGCGTAAGCAGCCCGGCGTTGATCAAGCCGACGACGATGACACTGGTGGTCGAACTGGACTGGATGATCGCCGTGACGCCGGCTCCGACGAGCATGGCCATCACGCGCCATCGGGTGATCTTGGCCAGCAGGGCGCGCATGGAATCCCCGGCGGCCATTTTCAGACCGTCCGACATCAGACCCATCCCGTACAGGAACAGGGCCAGCCCGCCGATTGAACCGAAGATCATCGCTTCCACGTCCATGGTTTGCCTCACAGTACGGCGCCCGCTCGCCGAGTCCCGTCGGGTTAGAGGAGTATCTTGCGGTGGAATACTAGCGGCCGCGCCCTCGCTGAGCAAGGGCTTTCCTTCGCGGTCGGGCCCGTCAGTTCTCCACCAGTGCGCGGGGGCGGGAGATGGACTTGACGAACTCCTCTTCGGTGGCCCGCCTGGCCGTTCCGTCGGCGGGCACACCGTCCAGGAAGACCACGAGGTCCAGGGAGCGGTTCTCGTCGGTGCGCCGGGAGGCGAAGGCCTTGGCGATCTCGCCGGCAGGCAGGGTGTTGCGACCCATCACCCGGACGGTCTCCAAGTCGATCATGCCCTTGTACGCCTCGTAGATCAGTTGCGTGCAGACCAGCTTGTCGGTGTCGTCGAAGTCGAAGTCGAAATCGTACGGCTTGCCCTTGTGCTCGAAGGCGCGGATGACGGCCTGGGCGATCTGCGTCTTTGAAAGCCGCGGACGGAGGACGGCGACGTAGTCCGCGTGCAGCGAATGCGTTGCGGCCATGAGGACGACGCCCTCACTGACGGCCTCGATGACGATGCGCTGGGTGTTGTCGTCGCTGACGAGGCACAGTTCGACCAGGTGCTTCTGGACGGCCGGGTGGTTCAGCACGCCCAGGGCCTCCAGGTCGCCCACCGAGCCCAGGTACATCGCCGCATGAGGCCAGAAGCCCGGCAGGGCCGAGTTCGAGAGATACCAGTTGCGCCGCTCGAGCACGATGTCGCCCGGGCGCAGGTGCTCCTGGATGACCTCGATCTGCTCGACGGAAATCAGCGGATCGCGTGTGATGATCCGTGTATCGCCCAGGTACTCGGCCAGCTTCGACTGCAGGGTGTAGCGGTCCTTGGACACCTGCTCGCGCAGGACGCCAACGGCGTCCCTCGCGATTGCCGCCGGATCGTCGCTGGGATTGGCCCGCCCGATGTAGTAGCCCGCCACGGCCAGCACGAGGTGCGACATGAGCATGCCGGCGACCAGTCCGCGCTTGGAGCCCGGGCGGCGCGGCCCGACGCGCACGAACTGCCGGACGGCCAGGATGAGCGAGCAGATAACCGTCCCGGCGGCCGGTACCGAACCGACCCACAGGTACACCGGCGAGATTCCCGCGAACATCTTCTCCGGCCGTACGCCAAGCCAAAGGACCATCAGTCCGACCCACAGAATGCAGACCGTCGCGACGTGTTCGACGGCCCGGCCGGCCCCCGCCCGGCGTGCCGAGCGGATGAGAATGAGATGCGTAACGACGACGGAGGGCACCATCGATATCCACCAGAGGCGCCACCAGAACCCGTGGGTTCTCCATTCGGTCCACACCAGCGTCAGGAAACTGGCCTGCGAGACGGCGATGACGGTCAGGCCCAGGACCTGCAGGGGCGACAGTCCCCTGGCCATTCGCCGCCGCGGACGCAACTGGACCTGCATCAGCAGCGACCCGAACACCAGCGCCACGAAGGTCAGCAGGATCTGCGCGACCAGCCCGTCCAGGGCCCCCGTCGCCCATGCGATCACCCACATCACGCCCATCCCGGCCAGCGAGACGACCATCACCAGCTTCAGCAGTCCGATCAGCGCTCTTCTGTCATCGTGTCGCGACATCGCTCGCCTTCCCGGGTCACATACGAACCCGCGGCAGACTGAAGTCTATTCCCCCCGCGCCGCTATCGCAATGGCGCGGTTTGGCGCGGGGACCCGGCGGCGTAGGAAGTAGGGCGTGCAACTTGCTTGCACGCGGAAGGGACTGAGCATTCGTCCCGCGTGCAACAAGCTGCAAGTTGCACGCCCTACCTACAACCGTCCAACACAAGGTGCAAACAGCACCGCCAACCCCTTAGAATGAACCGTATGGATCCGTTGACACAAGGTTTGCTGGGCGCCGCCACGGCGCAGTTGGGCTTCAGGCAGCGCATTGGCGGCGCGGGGGTCACGTGGCTGGCGGCGGGGGCGGCGATGGCGGCCGACCTGGACATCTTCGCCGGGACCGTGCTGGGCCTGCTGGACATCCGGGCCGGCTCGTTCACGGTCATGCGGTATCACCGCGGCATCTCGCACTCGCTGTTCGCCGCTCCGATCATTGCCCTGCTGATCGCCCTGCCGTGGTGGCTGGTCCGTCGTCGGGCCAGCCGACCCGACGGACGCGATCCGCCCTCGCTGGGCCTGATGTTCACCTGTCTGTGCGTCGCGGCGCTGAGCCATCCCCTGCTGGACTGGTGCACGGCGTACGGCACGCAGTTGCTGGCGCCGATCAGCGACCGGCGGTTCGCGCTCAGCGCGATCGCCATTGTCGACATCATTTACATGCCGATCCTCCTGCTGACGGTCCTGACCTGCTGCCTCGTGCGTCGCCTCCGCCGCAACCGGGCGCGGCGGGCCACGCTGATCATCGGATGGACCGGCTTCATGTTGAGCGTCGCCTATCTCGCCGCCGGCGCCGTCCTGAACGGCCGCGCGGTCGAACGCACGCGGGAGTTCGCGTTGTCCCACGCTCCTCCCGGCGCCGCGGCTCCGAACGTGCGGGCGTACCCGTATCTCGGCACGATCTTCCTGTGGCGCGGGACGGCCCAGTTCGACGACCGCTGGCTGGTCGCGCGAGTTCGTCCCCTCAGTGATGAGGGCGTCACCGAGTCCAGGACCGTCGCCAACGTAGACAACTCGCTGATCCGCGCCGCCCGCGACCTCGAACACGTCCGGACCTACGCATGGTTCGCTGACGGTCAGCTACGCGCCGAGGTCGGCAGCAGCCCCCGCGGCCGCGTTGTCATTCTCCACGACATGCGCTACGCCGCCAAGCCGATCAGCACCGAGAGCCTCTGGCCCGTACATGTGACGTTCGACGCGATGCGTGATGTCGTCAGCGTCAGGCGAGTGCGCAGCGGGGAACGAAGCGATAACTTCGGCCAGTTCGTCCAGGACGTCTGGCGAGAGATAACAACACCGTGAATCAATTTTAGATTGTAGGTTTTAGATTGTAGATTCGCCATCGAGGCGGGCAGTGGCGTTCGCCGGGTGCCGTGGGGGTGGACGGAGGGGGCCCCCCCCGGGGGGCGGGGGGGGAAAAGGGGT
>CAZVEV010000062.1:0-24133 GCA_964625865.1 uncultured Planctomycetaceae bacterium
CTCATTTGCCGAAGTCCCTTATCGACTGATCGGCGGGGGCGGCATTAACGGTTCTGGGGGGCGGGCGCTTGGTCGGCTGACGCCGGGCGGGTATGCTCTTGGGCATGTTCGGCTTCCTCAACACTAACAAGCCGCCCGGGCCTACGAGTTTCGGCGCCGTCGCTGCCGTTCGGCGACACGTCGGACGCAAGGTCAAGGTCGGTCATGCCGGCACGCTGGATCCCTTCGCCCAGGGCGTGCTCGTGATCTGCGTGGGGCCCGCGACGCGGCTGACGCCCTACGTTCACGACGCCGCGAAACGCTACCAGGCCGGTGTGACGCTTGGCGTCACGAGCACGACAGACGACGTTGAGGGTGAACTGATGCAAACCCCCGATGCGACGGCGCCCGATCTCGAAACCGTCCACCAGGCTGCGGCGCGGTTCGTCGGACAGATCCAGCAGGTTCCGCCGGCGTTCTCGGCCGTCCATGTTGACGGCAAGAGGGCATACAAGCTCGCGCGCAAAGGTGCGGCGCCGGAGATCCCGCCCCGACCGGTCACCATTCACGGCATCGACGTGGTGCGGTACGACTATCCCGAGTTGACCCTCGACGTGCGGTGCGGAAGCGGCACGTACATTCGCTCGCTGGCGCGGGACATCGGCCTGGCGCTCGGGACGGGAGGATACTGCACGAGCCTGATCCGGACAGCCGTCGGGCCATTCCTGCTGGACGACGCCGTTGACCTGGCCGACGTCGATCCGGCCCGGGACATCGTCTCGCCCCTGATCGCCCTGGGCGACATGCCCCGCGTGGTCCTGACCGACGTGCAGATCGCCCGCATCGTCCGCGGCCAGGGCGTGGGCTGTAAGTACCTCGCCGACCCCCTGCCCGCCAACGCCACCCCCGGCGGCGACGAGGAGTTCGCCCTCGTCAACCCCACCGGCGACCTGCTCGCCCTCGGACGCCTCTCAACCGACGCCCAGGCAATCAAACCCGCCAAGGTCTTCATCCAGCAGTGACCCCGTTCCGCCGCGAGCAGCTAAATGCCCACAGGCTCCGCCTGTGGGGTGACGGCGAAGATGACACTATTCGATCCCACCATGACGTAGCAGGGCGCATCGCAGAACCCGCACCAGTTGGACTGGCGCGTGGTCTCCGTTGCAGATACCCCACGGGCGGAGCCCGTGGGCGTTTGTCTGCTTCGGTGCGAGGATCGCAGCACATTCCGTCTTGGAAGAGACAAGCGGCGGCCCCGGAGGACCGCCGCTTGCATACGCTTCGCCAAGATATCCCGGGCTACTTCGTGTACTCGCCGGGCTCGCGGGCGGTGGTGAGGGCTTCCCACTTCGGGTCCATCTTGCTCACGCCGTACCAGCCGCGGGCCATGAACAACGCGTCGAGGATCGCAATGGCCATCATCGACTCGGCGACGGGGAAGATGCGTGGCATCAGCGAGATGTCGCGTCGCGTGATGGCCGACAGGGTCTTCTCTTCCATGGCCAGCATGTCCACCGAGTCCTGATCCTTGGAGATCGTCGGGGTGGCTTTGACGCCCATGCGGACGATGATGTTCTCGCCGGTGGTGATCCCGCCGAGGAACCCGCCCGCGTTGTTGGTCTTCCAGCGAACCTTGCCGTCTTCGATGAACGGCTGGTCGTTCCACTCGCTGCCGAGCATATCGGCGGCCTTGGCACCGGCGCCGAATTCCAGGCTGGTGGTGGCGGCGATGCTTATCAAGGCGTGCGCGATGGTGGCCTTGAGCTTGTCGAAGACCGGCTCGCCAAGCCCGGCCGGGACGCCGCGGGCGACGATCTCCATCGCCCCGCCTGCGGTATCGCCCGCCTCGCGGACCTCCAGGAGGTCGGCGATCATCTTGTCGACGACCTCGAGGTCGCAGCAGCCCAGGTCGTTGGCGCGGTAGTTGGCCTTCATCTCGTCGAACGTCATCGTGCCGTCGGCGATGCAGCGGCCCTTGATGCCGTGCGACTCGACGACGTGCCCGAGGATCTCGATGCCCTCGCGGGCGAGGATCTGCTTGGCGACGGCCCCGCCGGCTACGCGACCGACGGTCTCACGTCCGCTGGCCCGCCCGGCGCCGCACCAGTCACCGGCCTCGCCGTACTTCAGGAAGAAGCTGCTCTCGGCATGGCCGGGCCGGATCAGTTCCTTGACCTCGCGGTACTGGCCGATGTGGAGGTCCTGCGTATCGACATTGCGGATCAGCAGCCCCACCGGCGCGCCGGTGGTCACGCCGTCCAGCATGCCGCTGACGACCTCAACGCGATCGGTCTCGAGGCGGGGCGAGTCGATCTTGCTCTGGCCCGGGCGACGCTTGTCCAGTTCGTCCTGGATCATCGCCACGTCCAGCTTGATGCCCGAAGGCACGCCATTGACGATCGTAAACAGTGCCCCGCCGTAGCCTTCATCCTCGGCCGTTGCATGCCATCCGTACGATTCGCCACACGTCGTTACCTGAAAAACACGTCCAAAAGTATTGCCCAACACGATCCTGCTCCTTCACACAGTTCGTTTCTCGATAAGCGGCGCCGTCTCGGCTGGCCGCACACAGTCCGAAAATAATAGCCGACTTCGCGCTCTGTGACAATGCTAAAATCACGTCCGCCAGGACAATCGCATCTGATTGCTCCGCCCAGGAAACCGCAGAGGGACGAGAAGACACACGAAGAAACGGCAAGAACAGAAACAGGGGAAACGGATCCAGCCGCAGATTTCACAGATTCCGCAGGTTGAAAAGAACGGAAGAAGAAGCGTCAGGTGTGGCTGAAACCGCCGGATACTTTCGCTTTCTTTCCTTGCCGTTTTCGCCGTTTCGGCAATTCGCTTTCTTGCCCTCCTCCAATCTGCGTAATCTGCGAAATCTGCGGCTATGTTTTCTCTGTTGCTTTCGGTTTCCGCCGCCTCCCTGATCAGGAATCACGATGGGATGCTCTGTTACTTCTGCGTCTGCATGTCGGCTTCGATACTCCGCATCTGTGAGACGAACTCGGGGAACGTCTTCTTGACGCACTCGATCTCGGTGATCACCGTCTGGCCCGAAGCGACCAGGGCGGCAACCGCCATCGTCATCACCATCCGGTGGTCCGAGCGGCTGTCGATACGCGTGCCGCGCAACTGGCTCTTGCGGATCACGAGCCCGTCGGGGCGTTCCTCGACGTCGGCCCCCATTGCCGTCAGCGCCTTGTGCATCTCGGTGATGCGGTCGCATTCCTTATGGCGGCAGACTTCGGCATTGGTCAACACGGTCTCGCCTTCGGCGCAGGCCCCCACCACGCCCATGAGCATGAACTGGTCGATGAAATCATTGCAGTCGATCTCGCAGCCGGTCAGCCTGCTCGACCGGGCCGTCACGCCCATCTCGTCGACGTCAATATCGGCGCCCATGCGCCGCAGCACGTCGATGACGGCCTTGTCGCCCTGCGAGTCTTCCCAGTCCATGCCGGGCACGTGGACCTCGCTTCCGCGGGTCAGCACGGCGGCGACAATCGGATACAGCGCCGCCGACCAGTCCAGCGGGATGGTCGCCTCGAACCCGCTCCATTGGCTGCGCCCGCGCACGCGATACCTCTCGTAATTCTCGTTGCTGAACTCCACGCCGCATCGCGTCAGCCAGTCCAGCGTCACACCGACCCAGGGCTTCTCGCCGGGACGGCGGACCGTCAGCTCGGTGGGCGCCTCGGCGAGAGAGGATGCAATCAGCAGGGCCGAGACCGGCTGGGAGTCCATGCCGTCGATCTCGGCCAGTCCGCCCTTGAGCCGGCCCCGAACGACCAGCGGGGCATGCCCGTCGCCTTTCGTGCAGACCGCCCAGGCGCCGAGAGTATTCAGGGCGTCGACGAGGGCCTGGCACAGACGGATGTGCCGCAGGGAATGGTCGCCGCTGAGAATGGTGTAGCCTTCGCAGCAGGCGGCCAGTGCGGCGAAGAACCGCAGGATGATCCCGCTGTTGCCGCAATCGACGATGTCATCGGGCGTCTGGAGTTGTCCCCCCGTGCCCTTGACCACCCAGACATTGCCCGCCTTGGGGATCACGTCGGCGCCGAACATCTCCAGCGCCTCGATGCCGCGCATCCAGTCGTTCGAGACAGCCGGCGCGGTGATTCGGCTTTCGCCCTCGGCCAGGGCGGCCATCATCAGGGCACGAAACGAATGGCTCTTGTTGGGCGGTATCCTGACCGAGCCCCTGAGTCCAGGCGACGCTTCTATCAGCAAGTCCATCGTGTATTTCTACTCCCTTCCGGAGGTCAGTGTTTTCCGTATAGTAGACGTGCCCATCACCCGAGGCAAGCGGTCAGTGGGCCCGAAGCTGACAAATAAAGCCGAAGCCCACAGACTCGCCGGTCCGTGGGCTTCATCCGTGCGTCTTATCGGCGCAGCGGCGAGTTGGCGACAGCCTATTTCCCGCCGGCGCGTTCTTCCGCGACGGCCTCGATGATCGCCTGGCGGATCTCGGCGGCCAGATCGGGGTTGTCGGCGAGGAAGGTCTTGGCGTTCTCGCGTCCCTGGCCGAGCCGGACGGCGCCGTAGCTGAACCACGCGCCCTGCTTGGTAACGATGTCGTGATTGACCCCCAGGTCGACCAGGTCGCCCTCGGCGCTGATGCCCGAGTTGAACATGATGTCGAACTCAGCCGTCCTGAACGGCGGGGCGACCTTGTTCTTGACCACGCGTGCCCGCACGTGCGTGCCCACCGCACGGTCGCCTTCCTTGATCGTGCTGATCCGCCGGATGTCCAGACGCACCGAACTGTAGAACTTCAGCGCCCGCCCGCCCGGCGTGGTTTCCGGCGAGCCGAACATCACGCCGATCTTCATACGAATCTGGTTGATGAAGATCACGCAGGTCTTGCTCTTGGCGATCGCGCCGGTGAGTTTCCGCATGGCCTGGCTCATCAAGCGGGCCTGGAGCCCGACGTGGCTGTCGCCCATCTCGCCCTCGATCTCCTTCCGCGGGATCAGGGCGGCCACCGAGTCGACCACGATGACCTCGACGGCATTGGAGCGAACGAGCATTTCGCAGATCTCCAGCGCCTGCTCGCCGGTGTCCGGCTGGGAAACAAGCAACTGTTCGAGATTCACCCCGAGCCTCTGAGCCCACGTGGGGTCCAGGGCGTGTTCGGCGTCGATGAAGGCCGCCACGCCGCCGGCCTTCTGCGCGCTGGCGATGATGTGGAGCGACAGCGTCGTCTTGCCCCCGCCTTCAGGCCCGTACAGTTCGCAGATCCGCCCCATCGGCATGCCCTTGCCCCCCAGCGCCATATCCAGGCTCAACGCCCCGGTCGGAATCCCTTCGATTGCCACCACGTTATCGTCGGTCAGCCGCATGATGCTGCCCGTGCCGTAGTTCTTCTCGATCTGCTGAAGCGTGGCGTCCAGTGCCCGCGTCCGCTTGGCCTCGCCGTCACTTGCCTTCGCTTTGGCCGCTTTCTTCGCCGTCTTCGCCGTCTTCTTTGCCATGCGTTTTCTCCTGTCGCATCTACTTTGACATCCGTGTTTTGCGAAAGTGTATGGTCTTTGTTCGGGTGCCGCAAGCGGAAAGCATAAATATATTTCCGTGCCCGTTACGTTCGCAGTGGCGCACGGGCCGCCGCCGTGTAGATCGGGCCCTGCGGCGTCAGTTCGCTGGTATATGTTGTGACCTGCCCGCCGGCCTGCGTCCCGAAAACCGTCTCTGTATATTGATCAGCAACCGCGCGCAAGGCGTCAGCGGCCGACACATGCTTGACCCGCGCGATCGTCAGGTGCGGCTGGTATCGCCGATGGTCCGGCCGGAACCCCAGGTCGGCCATCGCGCCGGTCAGGTCCTTCTGCAGCGTCGCCAGGCGCCCGGTCGGGTCGTCCACGTCGGCCCAGACGATGCGGGGCCTCCCGCGCGGCGGCATGCAGCGCACGGAGCGGACGACGAACTCGAACGGCTCGACCGTCGCCGCGACGTCCGCAACGGCAAGGCACACGTCGTTCAGGGCCGCGTCTGCAACCTCGCCGAGGAAGTTCAGCGTCACGTGGATGTTGTCCCGAGCGACCGGACGAACAGTCGCGCCGTCGATGCACAATTCACTCGCAATGGCCGCCAGGCGCCGGCGGATGGCGGCATCCACGTCAAGAGCAAGGAACGTGCGGACCGACACGCTCAGAACCCCGTCAGGCCGCGGAACTCGTCCAGGCGGGCGTCGATGTCCGAGCGGTCGATCGCCGTCAGCTTGCGCAGCGAGAAGTCTTCCAGTTCGAGACTCGCGGTGATGGTCCCGTAGGCGATGGCCGTACGCAAGGTCTCGGCGTCGACCCGGTCTTCGGCGGCCAAGTAGCCCATCATCGCCCCGGCGAAGCTGTCGCCGGCCCCGGTGGGGTCGACCACCTTTGTCGCCGGGTAGCCCGGCAGCGGATAGGCGGTATCGTTCATGAACAGTATGCTGCCGTGCTCGCCCTTCTTGACCACGACGAAGCGCTTGACCATCTTCGCAATCGCCAGCCCCGCGACCACGACGTTGGTCTTGTGCGTCAGCAGCTTCGCTTCCGAGTCGTTGAGCACCAGCCCGTCGATCAGCATCAGCAGGGACAGCAGGCCCTCGCGCTCGGTGTTGATCCACAGGTCCATCGTGTCGGCGACCACCAGTTCGGGGCCCTCCAGTTGGTCCAGCAACTCGTGCTGCAACATCGGGTGCGTGTTGGCCAGGAAGACGTACGTGCTGTCGCGAAACTGCTCGGGGATTACGGGCCCGCGCTCACCCAGGACGTTGAGTTCGACTTGTATGGTGTCCCGCTCGTTGACGTCCTCGTGATATCGCCCGTGCCAGCGAAACGTCCTGCTGCCTTCGCGCACTTCCAGCCCGGCCATGTCGACCTGCGGATTCTCGTGCAGCGGCTTGAGGAAGTCCGGCGGGGCATCGTCACCGACGACCCCTACCAGGCGGACCGGCGAGAAGAAGCTCGCCGCCTGCGCGAAGTAGACGCTCGATCCGCCCAGTGCATTGCGCACCGTGCCCGACGGCGCCTGGACCGTGTCAATCCCGATACTGCCCGTCACCAATAGACTCATGCTGATTCTCGATTCTCGATATCCGATTGGCGCGGATTCTCTTCACGATCCGCGGGTCAATTCTACACCCCGCCCCGCCGCGGTCAAGATTGTCGTTCCGCCACGCTTAGCGGTCGATCGTCAGATCGACGTTTCTCGTTGGGTGGTTCGTCGCGATCGCTCCCGACGCCGGCGCGTCGGAAGAGCGTCGATCTAACGATCGACCGCTAAACAATGCGGAACGAACGCCACGTTCGATCCCGCTGGACATTGCGCCCCCGACATGAGAGACTTCGCGACGAAGACGATGCGAACCCCGCAAAGGACTGCATGACCATGACGACACAAGACAGTACGCCCGAGAATACTCCCAGGGATTTCATTCGCACGATCGTCGCCGAGGACCTGGCCGCCGGAAAGAACGACGGGCGCGTCCACACGCGTTTCCCGCCCGAGCCGAACGGGTATCTGCACATCGGGCACGCCAAGGCGATCTGTATCGATTTCGGCATTGCGGCGGACTTCGGGGGCAAGTGCAACCTCCGCATGGACGACACGAACCCGATGAAGGAGGAGGCCCACTACGCCCACGCCATCGCCGAGGACATCCGCTGGCTCGGCTGGGACTGGGAAGACCGCCTGTACTACGCGTCGGACTACTTCGAGCGGATGTACGACTACGCCGAGCAGCTCGTCCAGGCGGGCAAGGCCTACGTCTGCGACCTGACCGGGGACGAGGTCCGGGCCTCTCGCGGCACGCTGACCGAACCGGGCGCCGACAGCCCCTACCGCGACCGCCCCGCCGATGAGAACCTCGACCTGCTGCGACGAATGAAGGCGGGCGAGTTTCCCGACGGGACTCGCACGCTGCGCGCGAAGATCGACATGGCCTCGCCCAACCTGAACATGCGCGACCCGGTGATGTACCGCATTCTCCACGCGACGCACCCTCACCGCGGCGACGACTGGTGCATCTACCCGATGTACGACTGGGCGCACGGCATCGAGGACTCGATCGAGGGCATTACCCACTCGCTATGCGACATCGACTTCGAGAACCACCGCCCGCTGTACGACTGGTTCCTCGAGCAACTCGGCGTCCACCACCCGCAGCAGATCGAGTTCGCCCGGCTGAACATAAGCTACACGGTGACCTCCAAGCGCAGGCTGCTGGAGCTGATCGACGGCGGCTTCGTCACCGGGTGGGACGACCCGCGCATGCCGACCCTTCGCGGGCTGCGGCGCCGCGGTTACACGCCCGAGGCCATTCGCGAGTTTATGGGGCGAGTGGGCATCAACAAGTACGTCAGCACGATAGACGTGGCCTTGCTCGAGCACTGCCTCCGCCAGGACCTCAACAAGACCTCGCCCCGCGTCATGGGCGTGCTGAACCCGCTCCGCGTGGTCATCGAGAACTACCCCGAGGGCCAGGACGAGCAACTCGATGCCGTCAACAACCCCGAGGACCCGTCGGCCGGCACGCGCCAGGTGCCCTTCTCGCGCGTTCTGTACATCGAACGCGACGACTTCATGGAAGACCCGCCCCGCAAGTTCTTCCGCCTGGCGCCGGGGCGCGAGGTCCGCCTGCGCTACGCGTACTTCATCACCTGCACCGACGTGGTCAAGAACGACGCGGGCGAGATCGTCGAGTTGCGATGCACGTACGACCCGGCCACCCGAGGCGGCGACTCGCCGGACGGGCGGAAGGTCAAGGCCACCCTCCACTGGGTCTCTGCCGCCCACGCCGTCGACGCCGAAGTGCGGCTGTACGACCACCTGTTCACCGCCGAGAACCCGCTGGACGTTGACGAGGACGCCGACTGGAAGGACAACGTCAACCCCGACTCGATGACGGTCCTGACCGGCTGCAAGGTCGAGCCCTCCCTGGCGAGCGCCGAACCGGGCTTCCGCTGCCAGTTCGAACGCCTGGGCTACTTCTGCATCGACCCGGACACCACCGCCGATCACCTGGTGGTCAACCGCACCGTCACCCTCCGCGACACCTGGGCGAAGATCCAGAAGCAGCAGCAGAACAAGAGGTAGTCCTCGCGCGGGTCGAGGGCGCCATGGCGCAGGACGTCAATGGCGGGTACCGTGGCGTGAGGTCCGCTACGGGGGCACGTGGCGGCAGGCAATGGGCGCATAAGAAGGTCGCGGCCGCTGCGTTGGAGGGCTCTGCGGGCGTGCGGAGCCGTTGGCGCGGGGGCCGCGAACCGGGGGGGCAGGTGGTTGGTTCTATGCTACGCCTTGGCGGCGCGGCGGGCGGCGGTGGCTTCGGTGCGGGCGGCTCGGCGGAGGCGTTCGGCGGCTTTGCGCTTGCCGTTCTTCTTCCGCGTGGCTTTCTGCTTGTCCAGCCGGTTATCCAATCGTTCTCGTCGACGTCCCATCATGCTTCCTTTCGATCTTCTCAGGATTCGAGCCGGGTAGTATATACTGCCCCCCCGCCCGAATGCAACCCCTTGTCCGTTCTATTTCGCACGGCCAAGCCCCCCAGCCGCCTGCCGCTGTCGAAACCGACCCCAACCCCGTCTGACCCGGAGATCGTCGCTCAGGCCGCGGCCTCGTGCGTGCTGAGGGGTCTGGCTGAGCACGGGGGACGCGACAGAACGGAGTGACGGCATCCGCCAAGGCGATCGCCTACAGCTTGAGGTCTCCCAGGCCTGAGAAGCCGGAGTCCAGGCCGCCCTTGAGGGGACGCTTCCGCGCGGGCCTGGGCGCTTCGGGCTCGGCGGCTTCGCCCGCCGAAGCCCCCGTGTAATCCGGGGAGGTCGTCAGGGCCTTGATCGACAGGCTGATGCGGCGGCGGTCCTCATCGATTTCGAGGACCTTGGCTTCGACGGTCTGGCCCTCACGGACGACTTCGCTGGCCGAGCGGACGTGCGTCTCGCTGAGTTCGCTGATGTGGACGAGGCCCTCGACGCCTGAGGCCAGTTCCACGAACGCGCCGAACTCAGCCAGCCGCGTGACGATGCCGCGAACAACACTCTCGACCGGCCAGCGGGCCGCGGCGCCCATCCACGGGTCGTCGCCCGCGCGCTTCAGCGAGAGGCTCATCCGCTTCTGGTCGGGCTGGACACTTAGCACGCGGACGCGCAGTGCATCGCCGACGGCAATGATCTCGCTGGGGTGCTTGATCCGCCGCTCGAACGTAATCTCGCCGATCGGGATCAGCCCCTCGACGCCCGGCTCGAGTTCGAAGAACGCCCCGAAGTCCGCCAGTCGCGTCACGCGCCCGGAGACCAGGCTGTCGGCAGGCCACTTGTGGTCCGCGCCCAGCCACGGGTCCGGCTGGATCTGCTTGAGGCCCAGCGATATCCGGTCGTTTTCCCGGTCGAGTTTCAGGATCATCACCTCGACGGCCTGGCCCTCGTGGACAATGTCCTCGGGCTTCTCGACGCGGGAGTGGCTCATGTCGGACACGTGGAGCAGCCCGTCGACGCCGCCGAGGTCCACGAAGGCGCCGTACGGCATGATGCTGCGCACCGTGCCGGCGACGATCTTGCCCTCGGCCAGCGTTTGGCGAAGTTCCTTGGCGGCCGCTTCGGCCTCGGCGTCCAGCAGGTCGCGACGCGAGACGACGACGTTGTGCTCGGCCCGGTCGATCTCGCTGACGCAGCAGCGCAGCTTCTGGTCGACGTACTGCGTCAGGTCGTCCACGCGGAATCGCTCGACCTGGCTGACGGGCATGAACGCGCGGATGCCCTGGATGTCGAGTTCGAGTCCGCCCTTGTTGTGTCCGGTGACGCGTCCCTCGACGACCTGCCCCTCTTCGAGCGTCTCCCACGCGGCGGCCAGCACGGCCCCCTGGCGCGACAGGCGGAGCAGGCCCTCGTTGGCGTCATAGCCGTCGATGACGACCTCGACCATGTCGCCCACGACGGGAAGGGGCTCGTCGACGAACTGGACGGCGGGCAGGACACCCTCGCTGCGCCCGCCCATGTCGATGAACACGTCGTCTTTCTGGATCGAGATGACCCTGCCCCGTCGCACCCCCTCGCCGGTGGCGGGCGCGCCGGGGCTCTCGGCAGGCTTTTCGGCCTCGAGAATGTCCTCGATGCTCATGTCGCCCAGGGCCGCGTCCAACTCGGCCTGCAGGTCCGCATCCAGCTTCTGCTCGCGGTGATAGTAATTATCGTCGTTCTTCTTCGCACACATCGTCACGTCCTCGTAGTCAAATCGTTCCGCCGGCCCGGCGGTGGGCCGTTTCGGCCGGTCCACAAGCCTTGAGATGATACTGATCGGGCGACGATTGGCAAAGCAGAACTTCCCGAAAAAACGATGGGTTTTTCTTCCAGGCGGTTTGACTCCGCCGCGTGGGAACCGTACAATTAGGTTACGGCGGCGGCTTGAGCGATGGCCGACCGCCCCACCGCATGATATTGAATCAGGGCGGCTTTGCGCGATCTGGTACGTCCCCCCCCGCGTGCCACCGTGCGGGCCGCCCCTTTTTTGGGCGTGGTTCAGAAGGGGCTGATTCCGGGTAACACTCTGGTGCAATTGAACACTCCGTCGCCGGATAGGCCGGTAGTCGGTAGCCGGGAAAGGACAGCGGATAACGGCCTATTCAAGAAGGCCCTGCAATACCGAAAGCCCCCCGCGCCAGCGGACACCGACTACTGGGTACCGGCTACCGGCTACTTTGCCCGGGACTGTAACCCGCTTCTGAACCACGCCCCCCCACGCCTGTTTCCTTCTTGCACCGGTCCTGCTCAACCCATGTCTTGTGCGTGAGTTAGCACAAGGAGCATCGTGGATTGGAACTCTTGCGAGTCTGACGCGTCGAAGTGTGTGTCCGGGAAATGAGTTGCCCGGCACCAGACAGGGAGAACGTGATGAAAACGACTCGACACCATACGCAACTGATCGCAGCGGCCCTGGTGGGCATCGTCCTTATCGCTACGGCGGCCCTGACGGCCGGGCCGTCGGAGGCCGAACTGCTCGACCTCGGCAAGCGCGCCTACGTACGCCATAACTATAAGCAGGCCATCGAGTACATCGACGCGCTGCTGAAGGCCAAACCGCACGAGGCCCGCCTGCGCGCCGCCCAGCGCGTCAAGGCGCTGGCCATGTGCAAGTACGACCGCGTCGACGGCCATGCCTATGCCAGGAAGATCATGGGCGAGCACAAGCCGTTCAGCGAGGACGCCGAACTGTGGTACGCCGTCGGCGACAACGGGGCACGCCGGTACAACCGGCCCCACGCCTACGAGGGCTACTTCAAGGCCGCCACGCTGCTGGAGCGGGCCGGGAAGTTCACCTCAGCCGCCGATGCCTGGTTCCGCGCCGCCGAGATGCTCAAGAGCAACTACGGCATCCAGCCGCGCCAGATGGTCACCAGGCAGCAGCGCGGCCCGGTCAATGACGTGATGGTCAAGGACTGGCCCGGCAACTGGACCAAACGCCGGGAGATCAATCACAAGGAAGTGATCAAGCTCTACGAGCACATCGTGGCGATGAAGATCGACACTGCGCGTAAGTCCAAGGCCTTGTATCTCGCCGGCCAGAGCGCGTGTCGATGGGGACAGTGGAAGTACACCGAAGAGGGCATCGCCCTGTACCGCCGCTGCGTGACCGAGTTCCCAAAGGACAACTACGCCCCGCTGGCCCAATACGAGATCGGCCGGCAGGTCCAACGGTTCAGCAAGTTCGTCCAGGCGATCAAGGAATACCAACGGGTTTTTCAGAACTTCCCGACCAGCAGCCAGGCCAAAGAGGCCCGCAACCGCGTCGCCGAGATCAAGGCCCCGGGACTGCACCTCTGGATCACCAAGGCGTACGGTCCGTCGGAGACCCCGCAGATCTTCTGGCAGAGCCGCAATATCAAGACCGTCCACCTGACCGCCCGCCCGGTGGACCTGGTGACCGCGGTAGGCAAGACCATCCGCATGGACGCCAGTCACCTGCTGTCGCACATTGTCTCAGCCGCAGGCGCCGACGCCGCGGCCAAGTGGACCTTCGAGACCCCCGACCAGGCCAAGCACTTTCAGTATCGAAATGTCCCGAACGGACAGAATCAGACGACGCGGCCGATCGGCGTGCCGCTGAAGAAGATCGGCGCGTTCGTCGTGACGGCTACCGGGGCGAATCCCGACGGCAAGACCGCGACGGCCCGCTGCCTGGTGGTCATATCGCGAATCACCGCGGTGGCCAAGACCGACGCGGACCAGACCCTCCTGTTCGTCGCCGACTCCAAGAGCGGTGCGTCGATCAATGCCGCCCAGGTCGCTGTCGCGCGCTACTGGGGGCGCAGCAATACCGTGGACCGCGCGTCGGGCAAGACAAACGATGCGGGAATGATCGACCTGAACACGCTGCCCCGCCGCAACTGGTGTCAGTGGGTCGCCGCCGCCCGCAAGGGCGATGACCAGGCCCTGTGCACGCAGGGCCATTACTCATGGTCGTGGTGGGGCTACAGCCAGCCGTACAAGGTCTACGGCTTCACCGAGCGCCCGGTCTACCGTCCGGGCCAGACCGTCAGCTTCAAGCAGACGGTGCGGCGGAACAATAACGGCAAGTACACGAACCTGCCCAACCAGAAGGTCCGCGTGACCGTTCGCGACACCAAGGGCGTGACGATCTACGCCAAGGACCTGGTGACCGACGGGTTCGGCAGCGTCGAGGGCGGCTTCAAGCTCAAGGACGAACCGCCCCTGGGCGTCTATTCGATCCAGATCGTCGTCAACGGGTCGCACGTGTACTCGCCGGGCAACCGCTTCCGCGTGGAGGAATACAAGAAGCCGGAGTTCAAGGTCACCGTCTCGGCGGCCAAGCCCGACTATCGCGTGGGCGATGAGATGAAGATCAAGATCGCCGCGAAGTACTACTACGGCCAGCCCGTCGCCGGCGCCGAGGTCAAGTACGAGATCCGCAAACAGGACTACCGCCACCGCTTCCGCTGGCCGCGCCCGTGGGGGTGGTATTACGACAGCGTGTACTACGGGTACGGCCATCCGTATGGCGGGCCGAGCTACTACAGGCGGCGCTACCGCCCCTGGTGGTACCCGCGGTTAAACGAGGCCGTCACGTCGGGCACGGTCAAGACCGACGCGCGGGGCGAAGCCTTCGTCATGCTCAAGGCCGCCCCGTTCAAGGGCCACGAGAAACTGGACATCAAGTTCGTGGTGGCCACGACGGTCACCGACTCGTCGCGCCGCGTGATCAAGGGCAGCGGCGAGGTCAAGGTGACCCACGCGCCGTTCTTCATCTATCCCAAGCCCGCCCTGTCAGTCTACGGCCCCGGCGACAGCGTTGAGGTCAACATCAAGACCGAGAACCCCAACAAGCAGCCCGTGGCGGGCAAGTTCACCGTCCAGGCCTGGCGGATAGAACGCGTGCGGCAGGCCGACGGGAAAATCGAAGAGAAACTCGCCCAGAAGCTCTACGACAAGGCCTTCGACATCGGCGCCACCGGGCGCGGCGCCGTACGGTTCGTGCCCGACGTGACAGGCCACGTCAAGGTCATCGTCAAGCAGGTCTTGCCCGACGGGACCAAGGACACGCCCGTCGAAGGCTCCTGCACGCTCTGGATCGCCTCCAAGACCGGCGCCGAGGCCCACTACGCCTACAACGACCTCCAGATCGTCCCCGCCAAGGACCAGTACGAGGTCGGCCAGACCCTCAAGGTCCTCATCAACACCAACAAGCCCAACACGCGCGTCCTGCTGACCGGCGAGGCCGACGACCTGATCTTCAGCCGCGTGGTCCATGTCCCTAAGAACTCCAAGCTCGTCGAGATTCCCATCGGCGATACGCACAGCCCGAACTTCTTCCTGACCGCGACGCAGATTCGTGACAACAAGGTCCTGACGGACGTCAAGAAGATCATCGTCCCGCCCACGCACCGGTTCCTGAAAGTCGAGGTGCAGGCGGACAAGGGCTCGATGGGCGGCGGGAAGGACAACACGTTCCAGCCGCGCGAGAAGACGATCCTGCGCGTCAAGATCACGGACATGCATACGGGCAAGCCGGTGACCGGCCAGGTCGCGCTGATGCTCGTCGACGCCAGCGTGTACTACATTCAGCCGGAGTTCCGCCAGGCCATCGAGAAGGACTTCTACGGCTTCACGCGATACCAGCGCGTCTCGACGACGAGCAGCTACTACGGGCCGGCGTACCTGACGCGGTGGCACTCGTACTACGGATACGGGCGACAGGGCGGCATTCCCGCGCCCAGCGTTAGTGCGGCCCCTGAGAAGGCCATGGAGTCCATGAGGCGTTCCAAGGGGGCCAAGGATGACATGGCCGACGCCAAGGAGGGCGGCGAGGCGGCGCTGGCCGAGACGATCGTTCGCAGTCAGTTCCGCGACACGGTGCTCTGGGCAGGCATGGTCACCACCGACGCGAGCGGACGTGCGAAGGTTGACGTGTCCATGCCGGACCAGCTCACGACGTTCGCCCTGCACGCGATCGCGATCGACAAGGACACCCGCGTGGGCCAGACGCAGGCGGACGTGATCACGGCCAAGCGCATCATCTGCCGCCTCGAGAGCGGACGGTTCTTCACCGAGGGCGACCACAGCTACGTCACGGTCATCGCCCACAACTACTTCAAGCAGGCGCAGAAACTCACGATCGATCTCGCCGCAACCGACAATCTCAAGCTGCGCAAGGCGAAGGTGGGCGGCAAGTGGGTCGACTACGAATCCGGCCAGGGCATCACTGTCACCGTCCCTGCCGCCGGCGAGGTACGGATCGACGTCAAGACCACGGCGGTTCGCCCCGGGGACGTGACGATGACCGCGCGGGCCCGCGGCGTGCGAGAATCGGATGCGATTCAACTGACCAAGCCTATCGTCCCCTGGGGCGCCAGCAAGATCGCGTCAAACGCCGGCACGCTGCGCGGCGCCAAACCCAAGGTCGCCTCCACACAGTCGACCGAGTTCGTCGTGACCGTTCCGAAGGCCATCAAAGCCGGCTCGCAGTCGCTGACGGTCACGCTGAACCCGTCCATTGCGGCGGTGGCGATGGACTCTCTGCCGTACCTGGCGGCCTACCCCTACGGGTGCGTCGAGCAGACGATGAGCCGGTTCCTGCCCCTGGTGGTCATGCGCAAGACGCTCCAGGACGCCGGCGTGAGTCTCGATGACATCCGCAAGCTCATCGACCACGAGTCGGCCAAGGACCCCAAGCTCGCCGCGCGGTACAAGTTCATTCGCAAGCGGATGGGCCGGAATCCCGTCTACTCCGATGCCGAAGTCTCAAAGATGATCTCCGCCGGGCTCAAGAGACTCAAGAGCTTCCAGCATGGCGACGGCAGTTGGGGGTGGTGGAGGCACGACAGCGGCAACGGGTATATGACCGCGTACGTACTGTACGGCCTGGCCACCGCCCGGGCGTGCGACGTGAAGGTCGACCCGGGCATGATCGACCGCGGCGTGGCGTACCTGATCCGCACCGCGTCGAAGCCCAAGCTGGACGAGAGGGCCAACTGGTGGTATCGCCACCTCGACAACGACAACTCGCGAATCTACTCGCTGTTCGTCATCGGCCACATCAAGCCAGACGCCCTGAAGCAAAAGGCCCTCGCCGAGCACCTCGACCGCATCTGGGAGGCCCGCGACGGCCTGACCAACTACGGGCGTTCCTATCTCGCCTTGACCCTGCACGCGGCCGGCCGCAAGAACGAGGCGAAGATCGTCATCGAGAACTTCGACAACACCGCCAACTTCAACGCCAAGCACAACACCGCCCACTGGGGCCGCGAGCGCGGCTGGTGGTACTGGTATCACGGGGCCGACGAGTCGACCGCGTGGGTCCTCCAGGCCATGCTGACCGTCGACCCCAAGAGCAAGTACGTGCCGCTGGCAGTCAACTACCTCGTCCGCAGCCGGCGCGGGCTGTACTGGCGAAACACGAAGGCCACCGCGATGGCCGTCCTCGCCCTGGCGCGCTACGCCAAGCAGACCGGCGAACTCGACTGCGACCAGACGTACCGGATAACCATCGACGGACAGGTCAGCCGGACCGTTCGCGTCACGCGCCAGAACGTGTTCACTTTCGACGATCGCATCGTCCTGGACGCCGAGGCCCTCGCGCCGGGCAAGCACACGGTCAGGATCGTCCGCAAGGGCGCCGGCGCGCTGTACTGGGGCGCCCACCTGCGTTACATCGACACGGCCGAGCGCATCAAGGGCGGCGGGAACCAACAGGCCATCGAGCGGAAGTACTTCAAGCTGACGCGAGAGAACTTCACCAACACGCGGAACGTGTGGAAGGACGGCAAGGTCGTGACGGAGAAGTTCCCGGACACGCGGTACACCAAGTCGCCACTGGCGTTCGGCGCGGAGATTGCGTCCGGCGAGCTGATCGAGGTGCAGCTTGGCATCACCAGCGAGCACAACTTCGAGTACATGCTCTTCGAGGACCCCAAGCCGGCCGGCTGCGAGCCGCATCGTCTGCGCAGCGGCGGGACCTACGGCGGGGGGACCTATGCGAACATGGAACTGCGCGACACGCGGGTGGTGTTCTTCGCCTCGTGGATGCCCGAGGGCAAGCGGACGATCTCCTACAAGCTCCGCTGCGAGCAGCCGGGCACGTTCCGGGTCTTGCCCACCGCCGGCGAGGCCATGTACAGCCCCTTCATCGAAGCGATTTCAGACAGCGGTCTGATAACGATCACGGAGAAGCCTGAGAAGTGACGTGTCGCGTTTGGCCGTCGATCGCCTGCCTGCCGGCAGGCAGGTCAGATCGACCGCCAAACGGGAACCTGCACCGGACGGTCAGATGGCGGTGTCGCTGTTTTCGAGCGAGGCCTCGTCGGGGTTGAAGACCTGGCGGGGGTCTTCGCCCGCATCGATGCTGGTCATCTTGCTGACGCGTCGTTCATGTCGCCCGCCGCCCTCGAACTCCGTGTCGAGCCAACTCGACACGATCCGTCGCATCAGTTCATCCCCCAGCGCGTCGGCGGCAAGGCACAGGGCGTTGGCGTTGTTGTGTCTGCGGGACAACTGGGCCGTCAGTTCGTCATGGCAGAGCGCCGCTCGCACGCCGTGAACCTTGTTGGCCGAGATCGACATGCCGATCCCGCTGCCGCAGATCATGATCGCGCGATCCACCTGCACGTCAGCCACCGCCTTGGCCGCCGGATACGCCAGGTCCGGGTAGTCCACGCTCTTGGAGCTGTTGGTCCCCAGATCAAGGACTTCGTGCCCCTGTTCGCTCAGGAGGACGGCGATCTTCTCCTTGGCCGCGTGGCCCCGGTGATCGGCGGCTAGTGCAATCTTCATGACAGTTCCTTCTGTAAGCACTCCCGCAGAGCGGCAACGATGCGCTCGGCAGTCAGGCGGTATATCTCCGGACCGCCGCCTATAGGATCAGGAATATCCCCATGGCTGTCAAGTGGTTTGATCTTCTCGCGGGCCGACGGCACGATGCGACGGGCCGTCGCGGCATGACCGGCGGTCATGCAGAATATCGCGTCCGCCGAGGCGACCGTCTCGGCGTCCAGCGCGCGACTGCGGTGGCGTGCGATGTCGGCCCCGAGGGCCTTGGCGGCCTGGACGGCCTCGACGGTCGCTCGCCCCCCGCCGTGGGCACAGACGCCCGCCGAAGCGACCTCGATGCCCCTGCCGCGCAGTGCGCCCACGCGACAGTCGTGCATCTCGGCCAGAACCATCTTGGCCAGCCCCGCCGCCATCGGGCTGCGACACGTGTTGCCCGTGCACACGAACATGAACGTGCGCTTGATGGCCCTGCGGACCGCACGCTCGTCCCAAGGCCCGGCCCGGACGATCTGCCACTCCGCTCCGTCAAACTTCACGATCGTGCTGTCGACGCCCAACTGCGTGGGGCCTGAGTCGATAACCAGCTCAATCTGCCCGTCCAGGGCGGCCAGGACCTCCTCAGCCGTCCGCGGAGAGGGCCCGCCGGCCAGGTTCGCACTCGGAGCAACCACCGGCGAGGCCACCGCCCCGAGCATCGCCACGGCCACCGGCTGGTCGGGACACCGCAGACCGATGATATCCTCGCTGGTCAGCACCGAATGCAAGCCTTGCTTCTGAAGTGCCTTATCGGCCAGCCGCCCCCCGGTCGGCAGCAGGAGCGTCACCGGACCGGGCCAGGCACGGGCCATCAGGCGACGCGCCTCGGAACCCGCAACAGCGTACCGCCCCACCGCCGCCGCCTCGCCCACGTGCACAGTGAACGGCCGTGACGGACGGGCCTTGATCTCGCGAAGCCGTTTCATCGCTGCCGCGTTGTCGGCCGCCGCCGCCAGGCCGTACACCGTCTCGGTCGCAAACGCCACCAGCTTGCCCGCACTCAGCGCCTCGGCCCCCTGCTGGGCCGCGTCGGCAACGTCGTCAGCCGATCTCACTTTGATCACGCGTGTGTTCATTGTCGCGGCCATTATGCCCGACCCCGCGCCGAATGCAACTGCAAGAGCCGATCGCGCTGTGACCGGGGGACATGTCACTGACGCCCAACAACTCGCGTCGGTCTCAGGAGGTCTCTGTCTTATTCGCTCATCGAAGCAGGCAAACGCCCACAGGCGGAGCCCGTGGGCGTTGACACCTTCCCCAGGTGCGACTAGGCTTGGTGCGTGGATAGCGTACTGGGCGCCGTTCAGTTGAACGCCCACATCGAAACTCGGACCACCGGACCGGTTAGAAGGAGCACATGATGGCCAGGATAGCGATCATCGGGGCAGGCAGTATGGTCTTCAGCACGACGCTGACCAATGACATCCTGCAAACACCGGGACTCGAGGAGGCCACCGTGGTCCTGATGGACCCCGCCCTGGAGAAGGTCCAGAGCGTCGAGGCGTACGTTAACAAGATCATCGAGGCCAACGGACTGGGCCAGAAGATCCTCGCCACCGACGACCGGCGCGAGGCCCTGACCGATGCCGACTACGTCATCACCACGTTCCAGATCGGCGGGATGGAGGCCTACGAGCACGACTACAAGATCCCGCTGAGCTACGGCGTGGACCAGTGCATCGGCCAGTGCGTCGGGCCCGGCGGGGTAATGCGCGGGCTGCGGACCATCCCCGTGCTGGCCGACCTGATGGGCGATATGGAGGACGTCTGCCCGAACGCGCTGCTGCTGAACTACGTCAACCCGATGTGCACGTGCTCGATCGGCATGGCGATGTCCAGCGATATCCCCTTCGTCGGACTGTGCCACGGCATCCAGACGACGCTCGACCTGATCTCCGGCTACGTCGACGTCAAGAAGGACGAGATCGACTTCCTGGCCGCGGGCATCAACCACATGGCATGGTTCCTGAAGCTCGAGCACAAGGGCAAGGACCTGTACCCGACGTTCCGGGCGAACATCGAGAAGCCCGAGTACTACATCAACGACAAGGTCCGCATTGAGACGGCCCGTCACTTCGGTTACTTCATGACCGAGAGCACGGGCCACCTGTCGGAGTACCTGTACTGGTTCCGCAAGAACCGCGACCTGCTCGATACGTACTGCGATCAGCCCGCGTTCGGGGGCGAGTCCGGCGCCTGCTACAACTTCTGCTGCGAGATGGTCAAGAAGTACGACGAGGTCGACATCCTCAGCCTCGAAAGCGGCGAGCTTGAGCCCAGAAGCATCGACTACTGCTCGCGCATCCTCGAGGCCATCGAGACCGGCAAGACGTTTAGGTTCAACGGCAATATCATCAACACCGAAGGGTACATCACCAACCTGCCCCCCGAGGCCTGCGTGGAAGTGCCCATCTACGTCGACTCCTCCGGCCTGCATCCCACGCACGTGGGCGACCTGCCTTCGCAACTGGCCGCCCTGAACCGCAGCAACGTCACGCTGCAGATGCTCGCCGCCGAAGCCGCCGTCACCGCTGATCCGGAACTGGCGTTCGCCGCCATCGCGATGGACCCGCTGACGTCGGCCGTCCTCGGCCTCAAGCAGACGCGCGACATGGTCCGCGACCTGTTCCAAGCCGAAGCCCAGTGGCTGCCCCACTTCGAAGGCCGCCTGCCCAAGAGCGTGGACATCATCGACGTGCCCGAAGGCACCCAAGGCGTCCCGGTCCCCCTGGACCCCGCCCTGGCCGTCGCAAACCGCTTCGGCAAGCTCGCCGAGTAACGCACCGCGTGCGTTGGCACTAGCGCGCAGAAGTGGATGAACGCCCACAGGCACCGCCTGTGGGGTATCGAAGAGGTTGTTTCTCTCTCTCTGCGGGTGCCGTGGGCTGACGCGAAGCGGCAACCACGTCTTCTTCGTTCGAGGAAACGTGGTTGTCGTTTCGCGTCAAACTACGGCATCCATTTGCTTAGCGGCCGGATGATGTCGAGGCGGCGGCAACCGGCAGGTGCAGCCGTCCCGTTGCCGTCTGGCCGCGGTTGTTGGTGCGGGAGACGGTGACGATGTAGCGGCCGGGTTTGGCGTAGCGGTGGGTGGTGACGGCGTATCCGTCTTTGGCGAGCATGCGGGCGTTTCCGTCCGACTGCGTGTGGACCGGCGGGGAATCGTCGCCGAAGTCCCACGTTTCGCGTCCCTCGGTGGGTTTGACGGCGAAGGTGCGGACTTTGAAGGTGATCTCCTGACCGGCGGTGATGCCCCGGGTCGGCCAGTATGCGGCGTGGATGGCTGGGGGTACGGGCAGGGGCCTGGCCTTGTCGAAGACCTGCACCACGGCAAAGTCGTAGTCAACGCGGCCTGCATTGTCGGTGATCTTCAGGATTTCGGTGTAGTGGCCGGGTTTGGCGTAGGTGTGCTTCACGGTGGCCCCCGCGGCACCTTGCCCATCGGTGAACCGCCATTCGTACCGGTGAATGCGTTCGATGCCGTCGGCGTGCCACGACCGCGTCGCGTCCAGCGTCACCGGCTGACCGGCCCACGCTACCAGGTGTGGGCGCGCGACGGCGATCAGCGTGGGGCTGTGCTCGCGCCGATACGCGTCGAAGGCAAACGCGTAGGCGTCGGAAATGCCGTACCGCCCCGAGGGCTGAGGCGCCGCGACGTCGAAATGCAGGTGCGACCACCCGCCCGAGCCGCCCTCCTTCCCGAGCACGCCGAGCTTGCTCCCCATCTTCACGCGCTGACCGAGCTTGACCGACTCGTCGATCCGCATCATGTGGCTGTAGCGGTAGTACCATCCGCGGTCGTCGCGGAGGTAGACGACGTCCGCGCGGCCCTTGACTTGCGGGGGGTGCTTTCCCGTAACGGTCTTGCCCGCCCGGGAGATCACCACGCCATCTGTGGCCGCCAGCACGGTGACGAGCCCCTCGGCCCCGCCGAAGTCGAGCCCGTAGTGGTAGTAGATCTTCTTTCGGCCGGGGGTGTCGCAGGCGTTGACGTAGCACGGATCGTTGGCCATCTGCGTGTCGGAGGCGAACCAGCGCTGGTTGACTGGATAGGCGAACGTGCCCGGGCGGATCCACGGCGAGCCGGCCGGCCAGAGGCGAAGACGGACCGCCTTGTCCAGCGCCCAGACGTTCAGGCGGCGGTCGAGGCTCTTGGCGTACCCGCGCGTGACGGGGCAATCGACCTGGACCTCGCCGACGGTCTTGGGCAGGTGGTAGGTCGCGCAGGTCAACTTCGTGCGCACCGAGTTGATCTCGATGGTGACCACCGCGCGACGCACGGCGCTGCGGATCTCGCAGCGATGCTCTTTCAGGTCGAGCAGCTTGACCTTCACGGTCTTTCCGTTACTCAGCGTAATGACCGCCGATTCGCCCACATCAAGATCCACCGTGCGGAACAGGGGATCAACGGCCGGGCGGTCGGATGACGGTTCGGCCGCTCTGACCGTAAGCGTGAGCAGCGTCAGGACCGCCAACGTCGCGCCGGGAATACCGACAAGTCCCCCACCGCTGCTGCCCGCATCAAACATGCTCACGACCCGTTCTCCTTCGCTGGACTTCGTGCGTGGCCGCCATGTGCGACCCCCCGCATTATGCTCGCCTCGCGGCAGGTCACAAGAGAATCATCGGGCCTTTGCGGCGGTGAAGACTACCTTGTACGTCCGCCCCGGGTCGCAGGTGCGGGGGTTGGGGATCAGGAGGAAGTCGTCGGCGATCACGGGCTTCAGGTCGGCGCCTTGGAGAACCTTGACGTCCTTGACGCGGTGCGGCAGGAAGGCCACGATCGGACGCCATCCGCGCTGTGAACCATTGGTGTTGATCGGCTGGAACGTCTTGCTGCCGCGCTTGGGCGTGATAGTGAAGGTGAAGCGGCCGTCGGCTTCGGCCAGTGTCTGCGTCCAGGCCACCGGTCCGGGGGCCATGCGGGCCTGCCACGCCGGATCGCCGTAGAACGCCACCACGTCGCGGTCGAACAACAGCCCGCGCCCCGCGCCGCGCCGCGTGTTGCCCGCGTACTGCGTCGTGAGCAGGTGCACCAGCGCGTGGTGGTTGGCGAAGAACGCCTCGGTGAACGTGTATCGCCCGGGCTGCTCGACAAAGTAGTCCAGGCAGCCCCACCCGCCATAGCCGAACCACGTCGGCTTGGTGTATCCGATCATCTGCATCACGCCGGCAGAGTTCATCCACGCCAGGGCCATCGCCTGCGTCGAGTCGACATGGCCCATGAGGCAGTTGCCGATCGGCAGATACACCTTCGGATTCGGGCTGGTGATGTCGTGACGCTTGCGGCGCGTGTCCAGACCGTACAACTGCCCGTCCTTGCAGCGGAACGACCCGTTGCGGTAACGGAACCCGATCTGCCAGTCGCGCTCGGTCGCGTGGCCGGACGTGACGAACAGGTCGGCCTTGTACACGTTCAGCGTGTCGACCAGGGCCTTGGTCGAGTCCGCCGGGCCCTTGGGCTGCACGACGGCCTTGCCGCCTGCGAGTTTCCGCACGCTGTGCCCGGCCTTCAGTTCGCAGTACCACACGCCCTCGGTGCACATCTCCAGGGCCACCTCCGTGCCCGAGGCCACGCGCTTGACGGTGAGCGGCTTGGTGCAGTTGGCGATTCGCATCGCGGCCGCCGCGTCATAGCCGGTCAGGATCCCCCACCGCACGTCGGTATAGGGATCGTCGTCGAGCTTCTTGGTGAGTTGATGCACGGCGGCGACGAAGTCCCGCCCGGCCTCGGCGGGGGTGGCGACGAAGCAGACGTAGCGGGGGAACGTCTTCTTCAGCGGAGCGAGGGCCTCGGTGACCGACGCGGAGATATTGTCAATAGTTGTGGATGGCGGACGGAGCATGTTTTCACGCGGCGA
>CAZVEV010000063.1:0-23978 GCA_964625865.1 uncultured Planctomycetaceae bacterium
TTACTTGCATCGCGCAAGTCCCTATTTCAAAAAAAGTTGCACTACGTTATTGGAAGCGGCACTAGGAGCACCGGGCCTCATGCCAGAGATAAGAATGTTGATGGTAACATATGGATTTCCTCCCCGAGGCGGGGGAGGAGTTCAGAGGAATGTCAAATTCTTGAAATACCTGTCCCGACTGGGAATAAAGACGAGTGTCCTGACGGTCAAGAACTCCGACTTCTACGTCTACGACACGACATTGCTCGATGAGATCAAGGACGCAACGTCCATCTACCGAGCGAGTTCGCTTGACCCGGCAAGTATCTCGTTCAAGCTGAGGAACCTCCGTGGACGACGGAAGGCCAGGAGTTCGGGCGCCACGGGTGGTTCGGCCATCAAGGAGGGGGCGTGGTATGTAGGCGTGTATAGAAAGCTCAGAAATGTCATCCTGCTTCCGGACGCCTATGGCGGCTGGATCCCCTTCGCCAGTCGGCTGGGCAGGACGATCGTGGCAGAAGAACGACCCAATATCATCTTTGGGTCTTTCCCCGGTCCGTCCAACGCCTTTGTCACATACACGATCGCCAGAAGGCATCGGATCCCCTACATTCTGGATTTCCGAGATGGCTGGACGGATGACCCGTACGTTCATTACCCTACGCCACTTCACAGAAAGTACCATGAATACTATGAGAAGAAGATTGTTCTTGGCGCAAGCAAGGTCGTTGTAAACACCGCTGCCCTGAAAGAGCGGTTCGAAGAGAGGTATCCCGTCTTGCAGGGGCAGATAGAGACAATGACCAACGGGTTTGATCCCGAAGACTTAGAAAGTCTGTCTCCCGTTCCCAACGAAAGCGGCAAGGTCAGAATCGTCTACTCGGGGGCGGTGTACGTCGACCGGAGAGAGAGCTTCATCGCCTTCCTGCAGGCCGTCGACATGCTTGAGGACGACACGAAGGACAGGATCGAAGTCGTCTTCGTGGGCCAAAAGCATGATTGGGCTCAGAGCCTGATCGAAGAGAAAGGGCTCGCGGAGACTATTCGTTTCACGGGATACTTGCCGCACAAGCAGGCCCTAAACCACCTGGCAAGTGCTGATGCGACACTGTTATTCCTTGCAAAAGGAGACAGAGTTGCTATTCCAGGTAAGCTGTATGAGTATCTTGGACTGGGCTTGCCTGTAGTAGCTTCTGTTGAGAAGGAAGGAACGTGTTCATTGCTTCTCAAGTCCATTAACCATGACCAGGGCGTTTGTGACCCGGGAACGCCGAAAGAAATGGCCGAGAAGATAGCGTTGGCCGCCGACAGGAAGCTGCCGAGCATAAATGCAGAAAGTGTTTCCGTCTTCTCAAGGAAGCTGCATTCAGAGAGATTAAGGGCAATACTGGAAGACATTGTCTAGGACGCAGTTCTTCGAATCGGTGGCTGGAGTTCGAAGCCACAGAAGGGCTGCATGGAGCGTAACCTCTGCGTGGCCAACAGAATATGCAGACCTGCTGTTTGTGCGGCTGTCCCCGAATGTCCCGCCGCAAGCGGCGGGCAGGCCCACCGGATGCCCCTGCGAGGGCGCCCCGCAGGGGCAGTGGCTACGATAGGGCCCAGGTCTCGCAAGCCAAGGCCTCGCGATCCGGCCCCGCGGCCCTGACCGTGGGGGACAACGTGCCGGTGAGATCACGTTCTTCCTTGAGGGAGATCTGCGTGCCACTGATCCAGCGCAGTGTAGCAACACAATGGGACAAGAACCCACGCGTCGGCCCCACGATTATGATAATGACAGCCACCCTACGGTAGCAGGCTTATGAAGGGACAACAGTGACTTCTAGACAATATCAGATATGCAATAATTGCGTTATGGACACAACAGACTCCATGATCACGTTCGACGAGAATGGAGTCTGCGATCACTGCAGTTCTTTCAAGACCAACGTCCTTCCGTACTGGCATACTGATGAAAGAGGACGCGGGGAACTGAACGCGATTGTTGCCAAGATCAAGGAAGATGGCAGGAAGAGAGAGTTCGACTGCATCATGGGGATGAGTGGTGGCGCCGACAGCTCTTATCTGCTCCATCTTGCGGTGAAGGAGATGGGTCTCCGGCCTCTCGTCTTTCATGTTGACGGTGGCTGGAATTCACAGATTGCGGTGAACAACATAGAAGTCCTGATCAGCGCACTTGGCCTAGATCTCTACACCGAGGTCATCAACTGGAATGAGATGAGGGATTTCCAGCTATCCTATTTCAAGTCCGGCTTGCCGTGTATCGATGTCCCTCAGGATCATGCCTTTGTTGCAACGCTCTATGATTTCGCAGCAAAGTACAAGATCAAGTACATCATGAACGGCGGAAACTTCTCCACTGAATGCGTCAGGAATCCACTGGAATGGGTATACTATGGTACGGACATGGCGCAGATTAAGGACATCCGGAAGCAGTTCGGGACGATCCCGCTGGAGACGTATCCCTTTAGCAGCGTGCTTCGCCATAAGCTGTATCTCAGATATATACGCAGAGTTCAGGTCGTTAAGCCGTTGAACTATATGCCCTATATCAAGGCCAACGCTATGGACTTCCTCGAGAAGGAATACGGATGGCAGCCCTATCCTCAGAAGCACTTTGAGTCACGATTCACGAAGTTCTTTGAAGGGCACTGGCTGCCCGAGAAATTCGGCTATGACACCAGAAAGGTACAGTATTCAAGCTTGATCCTTACGGATCAGATGACGAGAGAGGAGGCATTGGAGAAGCTCAAGCACCCCGCGATACCAGAGGACGAATCGATACACGAATTTGAGTACATCGCGACGAAACTGGGTATCACCGTTGAGGAATTGCAGGGCTACTTTGATGCGCCCAATAAGACGTACAAAGACTATAAGAATCGGGAAAGGCTGTTCGTTCTTGGCGCCAAGATAATGAAATGGCTTGGGGTTGAAAGGGCCATAAAGCGATGATTGCTGTCATTGACTATGGGCTGGGTAACACAAGTGCCTTTGCCAACGTATACAAGCGACTGAACATCCCCCATTGTGTTGCAGACACCCCAGATAAGATTGAGGCAGCCAGCAAGATCGTTCTTCCAGGGGTAGGAGCGTTCGATCACGCGATGACCATGCTCGATGGTTCCGGCCTGCGCGAGAAGCTCGATGAGTGCGCAATGCAGCACAAACTGCCGGTATTGGGCATATGCGTGGGAATGCAGATGTTGGCCCGCTCCAGCGAAGAGGGGCAATTGCCGGGACTTGGGTGGATAGATGGCGAGGTAAAGAAGCATCAGCCATCGGGCCTGGCGCACAAGCAACGCCTTCCTCACATGGGTTGGAACAGCGTCGTGCCCGTCAAGGCGAGCAGACTGTTCGATGAAATGGGCGACAATCCTAGGTTCTATTTCCTGCATTCCTATGTCTTCTGCTGTTCACAAGAAACGGATGTTGTTGCCGTGACGAAGTATGGCGGTGACTTTGCGTCTGTCGTGCATTCCGGGAACGTATATGGTATTCAGTGTCACCCGGAGAAGAGCCACCAGAATGGCATTCAGTTGCTTAAGAACTTTGCCAGTCTTTGAACAGGAAAGTACTGCAGATGCTTAGTCCGAGGATCATACCGTGTCTCTTGGTGCACAACAAAGGTCTTGTGAAAACTGTGAAGTTCGCCAAGCCTAAGTATGTTGGTGATCCGATAAACGCAGTGAGGATATTCAACGAGAAGGAAGTGGACGAACTGATAGTCGTCGACATTGATGCGAGTGTCAAGAACCTCGAGCCGGACTACAAGATGATAAGTAATCTGGCCGTGGAATGCCGAATGCCACTGTGCTACGGGGGAGGAATAAAGACGGTCGAACAAGCCAGCAGGATAGTCAGCCTAGGCGTGGAAAAGGTGGCGATCAGCTCGGCTGCCATGGAAACCGAAAGTCTTGTCTCAGATATGGCCGAGCAGGTTGGCAACCAGAGCGTTGTTGTCGTCCTGGACGTCAAGAAGCGTCTTCTTGGTGGAAGGTATGACATCTGGACGCACAATGCCAAGCGGAACACGAAGCGATGTCCGATAGAGGTCGCACAACAGATGGAGCAACTCGGGGCGGGAGAGATAGTAGTCAACTCCATCGACAATGATGGCAAGATGAAGGGGTATGATCTGGAGTTGGCTCAGGAGATTCGAGATACGGTCAGCGTACCGTTGACTGTTCTGGGGGGTGCGGGATCTTTTGAGGACATTAGAGAATTAGTTAATGCATTGGGTGTTGTTGGTGCCTGCGCGGGCAGCCTGTTTGTGTTTAAGGGCGTGTATAGAGCAGTTCTCATAAGCTATCCAACGTCTCGGGAGAAGATGTCCCTGATTGAGTGAAGGGGCGTGGTCTCTACGACCGATGGTAGCGGATGGATGGTGTAGTAGAGAGATACATAGATGAAGCAGATTCTTCAGAATCTCCGTAGTGGTGAGACGTCTGTAGCTGACGTCCCAGCTCCCGGGGTGGGGCGCAGCAACGTGTTGATTCAGACGCGGACGTCGCTGATCTCGGCCGGGACCGAGCGGATGCTCGTGGAATTCGGCAAGGCGTCGCTGCTGGCCAAGGCCAAGGCCCAGCCGGACAAGGTCAAGCAGGTGCTCGACAAGATCAAGACCGACGGGCTCATGCCGACGCTTGAGGCGGTGTTCAACCGCCTGGGCGAACCGCTGCCGCTGGGATACTGCAACGCCGGCGTGGTTCTGGACGTCGGACCGGGTGTCGCGGAATTCAAGAAGGGTGATCGCGTCATCAGCAACGGTTCCCACGCCGAGATCGTCTGCGTGCCCAAGACACTGTGCGCGAAGATTCCCGACAGTGTCGACGACGAGCAAGCCGCCTTCACCGTGCTGTCCAGCATCGGCCTGCAGGGTGTCCGCCTGCTGGGGCCGACATTAGGCGAGAAGTTCGTGGTCTACGGTCTGGGTCTGATCGGCCTGGTCTGTGTGCAACTGCTGCGCGCCTGCGGCTGCGAGGTTCTCGGGGTGGATATCAACGCCGATCGCCTTTCGCTGGCCGAGCAGTTCGGCGCCGCAACGGTCAACGCTTCTGCCGGAGGCGACGCAGTGGCCTTCGCCACGGCGTGGACCGAAGGTCGCGGCGTTGACGGTGTGCTGATAACCGCGTCGGCCAAGACAGATGACATCATGCACCAGTCGGCCCGCATGTGCAGGAAGCGCGGGCGAGTCGTTCTGGTCGGTGTGGTGGGGCTGAACCTCCGACGAGACGACTTCTACGAGAAGGAACTGACATTCCAGGTCTCGTGTTCCTACGGACCGGGGCGATATGACGACAGCTACGAGCAAGCCGGACAGGACTATCCTTACGGTTTCGTCCGCTGGACTGAGCAGCGAAACTTCGAGGCGATCCTCTCGGCCATGGCGGGGGGGCAATTGGACGTCAGCAACTTGATTACGAATCGGTTCCCGCTGGCCGACGCGCCAGCGGCCTATGACGTAGTTAGAACAGACCGGCAGAGCCTCGGCGTGATTCTTGAATACTCTGATCAGCCCGACCGTTCGACGAAGGTGGACATCGCGGCCGCTGCCCCATCTGCGGCGGGGGCCGGCACGGTCGGTGTGATCGGCGCGGGGAACTTCTCGAAGATGACACTCATGCCCGCACTGAGCAAGACCGGAGCCCGGGTGGCCTACGTGGCGGACCTGAACGGTGCGGCGGCCCAGCACCTCGCGAGCAAGTTCGGCGCCGACAGTGCGATTACGGACTACAGGCTCATCCTTGACGATGCGGCTGTCGACGCGGCCTTGATCGCAGTGGGGCATAGCATTCACGCCCGATTCGTCTGCGAGGCCCTGGCCGCGGACAAGCACGCGTTTGTGGAGAAACCGCTGGCGATGACCGTCGAGGAGGTCTCGCAGGTTGTCGAGGCCGCAGCGGCGCACCCGGACAAACACGTAATGGTGGGTTTCAATCGTCGCTTCAGCCCGCATGCGGTCAAGATGAAGGAACTGCTGACCGGACGAGCCGAACCGCTGGCGATGACGATGACTGTCAACGCCGGGATTATCCCGCCGGATCACTGGGTTCACGATCCGGTTCGCGGGGGAGGAAGGATCATCGGCGAGGCCTGTCACTTCATCGACCTGCTGGCCCACCTGGCGGGCAGTTCGATCGAGACGGTTTCGGCGGTCATGATGGGGCCGGGCGTAGCGGTCCACGAAGACAAGATGTCGATCCTCCTGGGATTTGCGGACGGCTCGGTGGGCACGGTGAACTACTTCGCCAACGGCAGCAAGTCGTATCCCAAGGAACTGCTGGAGGTCTTCAGCGACGGCCGCGTCCTGCGTCTGGACAACTTCCGCCGTCTGACAGGTTACGGGTTCTCGGGCTTCAAGAAGTTCAAGACCTCCCGACAAGACAAGGGCCATGCCGCGGAGTTTGCCGCGTTTGTCGACCGCATAACGTCGGGTGGCGAGCCGCTGATTTCCATGGCCGAACTGGTCAACAGCACATTGGCCAGTTTCGCCGCAATGACCTCCGCCGCCGAGGGCCGAACGGTCAGCCTGATCGACGAGTATGCGGGCCTGACCGATACCTCCAATGCGTAGACAGGGCGTGGGAGCGCCGTAGACTTCGAGAGCAGGACGTGGCGAATGCATGTTGCTTACATACACCAGCACTTCTCGACGAGGAAAGGGACCACCGGGACCCGATCCTACGAGATGAGCCAGCGGCTTATCGCGGCCGGCCATCGCGTGACGATGATTTCCGGCATGGGAGCGAACTCGCCGTTTGACGCCGACCAGGGCGGTGCCCGAGTCGAGGAACTGGACGTTGACGGCATCAGGGCCCTGTGCGTACGCGAGCCGTATGCCAATCGGATGAGCCTGCGTCGCCGTGCACTGGCGTTCTTCCGTTTTGCGCGGACGGCGGGCAAACTCGTGGCCGGTCTCGACGCGGATCTTGTTTTCGCCACGTCGACGCCTCTGACGGTCGGCCTGCCCGGGATGAAGGGCGCCAAGGCGCTGGGTGTACCGTTGGTGTTCGAGGTGCGAGACCTCTGGCCGGAATTGCCCATTGTTCTTGGCGCAGTGAAGAACCCCCTGCTCAAGTGGTATCTACGGAGGCTGGAACGCAGGATATACTCCTCGTCAAGGCACGTTGTCGCTCTGGCGCCCGGCATCAAGGAGGGAATCTGCGCGACGGGCTATCCGGAACACGACGTTTCCATCATCCCGAACTCGTCAGACCTCGATCTGTTCAGACCTGACGGCGGAGCCGAACTCGACGGTCGTTTCGGCAGCAGTGACGAGTTCAGACTGGCCTTCACGGGCGCCCACGGGATCGCCAATGGGCTCGATGCGGTCCTTGACGCCATTGCCCTCCTGAAACGCCGCGGCGCCACAGGCATTCGCTTTGTGTTCATCGGTGACGGCAGGCTCAAGCCGGCCTTGGTTGCCAGGAGTCACGCCGAGGGCCTCGACGAGTTGATCAGTTGGGTCGACCCCATGCCCAAGGATGAACTGGCTCGGGTCCTGCCCAGCATGGACGCCGGGATGATGATCCTCAAGAACGTTCCCGCCTTCTACAAGGGCACGTCGCCGAACAAGTTCTTCGATTACATTTCATGCGGCCTGCCCGTGCTGAACAACTATCCCGGCTGGCTTGCTGACCATATCACCGAGTCTCAATGCGGCCTGGTCGTTCCCCCCGACGATCCGGAGGCCTTCGCCGATGCGGTGATGACCCTCGCTCGGAAGCGAGACGACCTGTCTGAGATGGGCGGGCGATCTCGTGAGTTGGCCGAGCGCGAGTTTGCCCGTGACCTGCTTGCGGAGCGATTCGTGGAGGTCCTCGAGCGTGTGCACGAGAAGTCACGACGGATGTGAGCGGCCTTTGGCCGGGGCTTATGCGGACGTCTTGGCAACGTAGATGTTCATCGGCAGGCCATGGTGCTCTCGTGTGACGGCCAGTTCGAACCCACACTTCCTGTAGTAGCGGTCGGCAATCTGGTTGTCAGCGCCGACGGCCACCTTCACCTCAGCGATCCCACGATCGGCGAACGCCTTCAACGCCGCTTCCATCAGTGACGCGGCCACACCCTTGCCCCTGCCTTCGGGGCCCACGACGACACTGAGCACCTCTGCCTGCGGAAGATCCGCGCCAACAGTTGAGGGGTAGCGGAACGTCTGCCACATCCGTCGGATCACCGAAGGGCGAAGCATGAACCGAAGCAGTGGCAGGGCCATGAAGAACCCCCTTCGCCGCAGAGCCTGCTTATACAGCCTGCCGACACTCTCGGCACAGGCGATGAAGCCGATGACCTGGCCATCTTCGTCAATCCAGACGTAGCCAAAGCCCACGGGGCAGCCGGGCAGGGCCTTGTACAGTTGGCGCAGGAACAACGGTCCAAGACTCGACAGAAAGCCCGTCTGGATGCCGGTTCGGTGGAGTTCCGCGACCGGCCTCGCGTGTGAAGCGTCTAGTGCTGTAACTGTACCGTTCATGTGAGAATCTCGTCGCTTGTGGTGGCATGGAGGGTCGCCGCCAGTTCTGTGTCCACGCCGGCGAGTCGGAGGGGCGCATTCGGGTTGCCGGCTTCGAATGACGCAACAGACACTCCCGCCTCATCTTCGGTCTGGGGTTGAACGAGAGATACTACCCGTAGCGGCGCCGAGATGTTCCCAGATGCAACCAGCGACGGTGTCGGCCTCTTCTTGCCATAGTAAAGCGACTCGTAGGCTGTGGAGCGGTCCGTATCGGTCGAGCCGCGCATTTCGACAGTCAGGCCCTCGCCGCTGTGAATCGCCACCGTCAGCACGCCTGGGCCGACGTTCGCTGACCAGGACTGCTGTTGCTGTTGCCAGTCGGCAGAGCACAGTCGCCACAACAGTGCGACTGCATGTCTCCCCGTGCCGATCAGGTCGTCAACGACAACGTACGCATCGTCGATCCGGCAGACCGTGCGCCGATGCACCAAGTCGCGGCCTCCGCGTACGTAGCCAAAGTGCTCGGCACGGATGTATCCGATTCTCCAGTCTTCGGACACCGCCGAACTGACAACGCGAGCCCTTGGCCAACAGAACCACAGGAATCTCGGCCCCTTGAGCATTTGGCTTTGGCCGTCGGCTGTTACGGTGTTGTGCGCGGCGGTCGAGTTGAAGTAGCTCTTGTCGGGCTCGTCGCAGTAGTACATGTAGCTGCCTGCGTCGCGAAGGACGTTGACGCCCTTGTACCAGAGGTCCACGTGGAGCATGTCGGCCTGGCTGGGGCGGTCGCGGTAGGTGTGGCAGCGCGTCATGGTCCATGAATTGGGGCCTCGCAGGATATAGTATCCGCCGTCGGCGGCCGACCAGTGGGGCTGACAGCTTGGGGGCTCCGGGACGGTGCCGACAGCTTTGGGGCCGGCCAGCCAGAGCAGTTTCTCGTCCCATGGGCCTGCCTCGATGATGTGACGCTCGTTCACCAAGTACTGGGCGGCCTGGACGGTGGGGCGGTAGTCCAGGTAGTCGCAACAGCTCAGCGGCAAGACGTTTGCCCCATCGTTTGCCCCGTAGTTGGGCACGCGGCCGGAGTCGGGATCCAGCATTTCGGCGAGCCAGTCGGCGGCGTGGGCGACGCGGTCGGAGACGGTCTGTGGCAGGGGAGTCTCGTTGATCTGCCCCAAGCGGATGGCCCACAGCAGAACGTCGAGCATCACGCGATGGTAGTTCATGCTGTGCTGCACGTACGAGCCATCGTCGTAGATCTGGCGGTGGGTTTCGGTGGCAAGTACGTCCCGGCCGTGGTCTTGCCACCTCTCGGCCTGCCTGAACTCCGGGAACAGTAGGCCGATGGTCCACAGCCCCATCGCTTCGCTCAGGGCATGGTTGTTCTTCTGACTGCGGGCATAGTTGATGTTGGCGTGCACCTGTCGGCCGGACTGCCAGGCCAAGCGGGAAAGGGCATGGAGTCTCTCACCTGTCGCTGCGGGGCTTTCGAGGGTGACGATTGCAGCAAACAGCATGGCCATCAGGCGGAACGAGATCTCCTGCCCGCAACCCCAGGCAACGGTCAGTTGCGGCGGATTCTGCTCGATCCAGGCATCGAACATCTGCCAGAACGCCTCGGCCCACTTTTCGTCTTTGCTGCGGGCGTAGGCCCGGGCGAAGGTGTAGGCCAGGGAGAATCGCGAGGGCTCCCACACGAACTTGATATCGTGTCGCGGCGGTCCTGACCTCGCTGTGCCCAGCCAGTGCTGCCCTACCGGCCAGTCAATGCCGTGGATCGGATCGAGGTTGAAGTTCGGTGGCCAGCCGAGCCGCCCCGACCAGTGGCTGAAGAACGGGTACTCGCCCGCAAGGGCCTTTCGGCAGACGTCAAGGACATGGGCGTCCCACGTTGGATCGTCAGCGATGTTGGCAAGGTCCTGTTGTGACGGAACGGGGAAGAATGCGCGGGCTTTGCGGGCCCAGAGGGCCCGCTGGTCGGCGATCGTGGCCGAGCACTCGCCGCGGAAGGCTTCATCGGTGAACCGCGCCGGATCCAACCAGCGCCTCAGGCGTCCGCTGCGGACTCGCCACGTCTGGAGGAGGCGACGGGGCACATTATCCCAGCCCACTCCTTTGGCGGTCCACCAGAGCTTTGCCAATCGGTTCATGTCACGTTCGAGGCTCGATCAGGATACGGTGGCGATTGCGCGGGCAAGTTCGTCCTTGACTCGGGCCACCTGTCCATCGGTCAGGTTGGCGAAGAACGGCAGGGCGATGGTGCGGGCGGCCAGGTGTTCGGTGATGGGGAAGTCGCCTGCCTTCGTACCGAGGAGTTCCTGGATGTAGGGCTGGGTGTGTATCGGGACGAAGTAATTGCTGCAGCCGATATAGGCATCACGGAGGCGCTGGATGATCGCGTCTCGGTCGGCCTGCGTGAAACGATCGGCCAGGCGGATGACATAGACGAACCAGCTTGCCGCCTGGCGGTCGATCATTGGAGGCAGGTGGATATCGCCGGCGGCTACGAGGTCCGCCAGGGCCTCGTCGTACAGCGTCGCCGCGGCGCGGCGTTTGGTGAGGATTTCATCGAGACGGCCGACCTGCACCTCGCCGATCGCGGCGGCCACGTCGCTCATGCGGTAGTTGTAGCCGAGCCGTGCGTGAGCCAGCCAGGCTTCGGTGGCACGTCCCTGGTTACGATACGAGCAGCACAAGTCGCGGATCTCTTCGCTGTCGGTAACGATCATGCCGCCTTCGCCGGTGGTGATCTGCTTGTTCGGATAGAACGCAAAGACGCCTGCCTCTTGGCCGAAACTCCCGGCCGGGCGAGGCGTTCCGTCGCAGTTCAGCACGCCGCCGAGGGCCTCGCAGCAGTCTTCGATGAGTCGCAGGCCGTGTTTCTCGGCAATCTGCTCATAGGTGTCGAAATGGGCGGTATTGCCGAAGACCTCCACCGGAAGGATGGCCTTGGTCCGCGGCGTGATGGCGGCTTCGATGGCCGCCGGATCCACGTTGTACGACTCCGGGTCGATGTCCACCAGGACAGGCGTGGCCTGTTCGAACAGGACGGCGTTGGTGGTGGCGATGAAAGAGAACGGCGTGGTGATGACCTCGTCGCCCTCGCCGATGCCCAGGGACTTGACCACCAGGTGAAGCCCGCTGGTGCCGCTGTTGACCGCGATGCCGTACTTGCGCCCCGCACGGGCCGCACACGCGGCCTCGAACGCTTGTGTTCGCGGCCCGATGCTCAATCGGTCGCTCTGGAGGACCGCCACGACGGCATCGATCTCCGCCTGTGTGATATCCTGACTCGACAAGGGGATTACTTCTGTGTTCACGTCATGTCCTTACAGCGAGGTCCATGCGGCCTTGCGTCACGCATCCGAGCATCTTCCAAGCGTTACTATGGTGCGGAAACAGAGGAAGAATGCCAGCACTTTCTCGTATCGGATGGTTACCGGCCGCCTGCATGCAGTCAGCCAAAAGTGTTGATTTCAGGTAGCCGGGGACAGCCTGGTGGCTTTCGATGGCTTTTTCCCTTCCAGCGCGGGCGGCGCCTCAGGAGTTTGTGACGCCCAGCAGCTTGTGCCATGCTCGGTAGCGGCGCGGCGGCTCGACGGGCCGGCCCTCCAGATAGTCGTACAACTGGACCAGGTTCTCCCGCTGGCGAGTCCAGCGGAAGTGTTTCTCGTAGGCCTCTCGCCCATTCCGCCCGGCGGCCACCACCAGCGACGGGTCGTCAGCCAGCTTGTTCAGCAGGGCCCGCAACATGTCGATGTTGCCGTAGGGCAGCGCCCAGCCGAGTCCGAACCGCTCGGCGACCTGCGCGGGGTAGCTTCCCGCCGTACAGATGTAGGGCTTGGACAGCATCATCGCCTCGAACATCTTGTTCGCGCTGGCGATGAAGACCGCTGTCAGGGCTGGGTCGTACAGCAGGCTGACAACATCGTCGCCATTCATGTACTCTATGGCCTTGGTGTGATCAACGAGGCCCTCGACATCGACATTGTCCATGGTTTCGTACATCTCGAGGATCTGCGGATCGGTGCATTTCCCGTAGACATGGAGTCTGACGTCATCGCGATCGCGCACGGCTTCGGCCAGCACGTAAGCGGCCCGCAGGGCGGAGATTCGTCCGCTGTAGTTGATAACGAGCGGCGTGCCGTTGGCATCCCTGCGATTCTCGCCGAGATCATTCTGTGGTGCGTTGAGCACCTGAATGGTGGGAACGCACTGGCGGGTGCGCCAGCCGAAGAACCGGGCGCAGACGTCAATGTTCCCCTGACTGAGCAGCAGTCCGTCGACCATCGGGGTGAACAGGCGGTCCAACTGCGTGAAGACCTGCGGGAGAGGGAAGGGCCTGTTGGTCATGCACAGGCCCCACGGGTCGCGGATGTCGTAGACAACTTTATGCCCAGCTAGTGGCTTAGCCAGTGCCGCAGGGATCATGCACTCGAGGTTCATTACATGAACCACCTCGTACCGTCGCGTAACGAAACGCCACATCAACCAAGCCCACCAGAACGGCCAGAGCAGCAGCAACTTGACCCCTGCCTTGCCCACCCGGGCGAGGTATCGTTCGATAGGCACGCCGTCATGCGTTTCACGGGCCTCGCCTTCACCCATGAGGTTCCAGCAGAGCACGTCGACGTGGTACCCTCTGCTCCGGAGTACCTCGATGGCGCGTGCTGTCGCCTGGGTGGTGGTCCATTCCCCCCCGCGGACGACCGCGGCCCGTCTTGGTCGTGTGGGTTGCCTTGTCATTTGCGCTCCAGTGAATCATCCTCCCATAGTCCCGGGTGGACGGCCCCCACGAGATTCACCACCCAGCGGTTATCGCAGCCAGTACCCGCATAGACCAGTGGGCCACCTTCTTGAGCGGCGGATGCCTGGAACCGCTCTCGCAGCGTCGATGTCCACCCGGGGGGGCATTCCGACTCGATGGGGCGATGGCTTCGGTGTTCACGGATGGCCTTTCTAACTGAACTAGCCCTTGAGTCAGCCGTCCTCAGTAGGTACCGATTGCAGGGGGGGCTCAGCTTCCTGCCTGGGCGGGTTCAACGGTTCATACTCGGGAACCAGATCACGAATGGTATCGACGATCTTCCCGCGGTCAAGGGAGTTCTCCAACTGTTCGAACTGCAGATAGGACGCCGTTACGCGGTTCCACCGGACGGACTGGTGCTTCCAGACGAGGATCTTCGGATGGACGGTCGGCTCAATGTCCTCGCCGCCGGTTCGCAGTTCCTCGAAGAGCTTCTCGCCCGGCCTGACGCCGGTGAAGACGATGTCGATGTCCTCGCCAGGGCGGAACCCGCTGAGGGTGATCATGTTCCGCGCGAGGTCCACGATCTTGATCGGTTCGCCCATGTCCAGCAGGAAGATCTGCCCGCCGACCCCCGTCGCGGCGGCCTGGAGAACCAGTTGTGACGCTTCGGGAATGGTCATGAAGTAACGGGTCATCTCCGGGTGGGTCACAGTGATAGGCCCGCCGGCGGCGATGAGCCTTCGGAAGGTGGGCACGACCGAGCCGTTGGAGCCGAGCACGTTGCCGAACCTGACGGCTTTGAACTGCGTTTTGCAGGTACCGCGCCCGTTGAGCGCCTGGGTGTAGATTTCGCCCACGCGCTTGCTTGCACCCATCACCGACGACGGATTGACGGCCTTGTCGGTTGAGATCGTCACGAACTCGGCCACGTCGTATTCGCACGAGGCGTCGGCGACATTCCGCGTGCCGAGGATGTTGTTCTTGATCGCCTCGCACGGATTGCGTTCCATCAAGGGCACGTGCTTGTGGGCCGCGGCGTGGATGACCACGTCCGGGTGGTGATGGCCCCAGATCTCCATGACGCGATCGCGGTCGTAGATATCGCAGATCACCGCCACGGCCGGGATTTCGGCGTGCTGGGTTCGAAGTTCGTTCTCAATGTCGAACAGCGGCGTCTCGGCCTGTTCGATCAGGACGAGTTTGGCCGGATGATAGTGGCAGACCTGGCGGCACATTTCCGAACCGATGGATCCGCCAGCGCCGGTGATCAGGACGCATCGGCCTTGGATGAACTTGGCCAGGGCCTTGTCATCCAGGGCGACAGCCTCCCTGCCGAGCAGATCGTTGATGTCCACCGGGCGGATCTGCGAGACGGTCATCCGTCCCTCAATCAGGTCGCTGACGCCCGGAAGCGACTGGAACTTGAGCTTCGTGCCGCTGCACAGGTCGATGACGCGGCGGAGTTCCTTCTGAGTGGCCGAGGGGATCGCGATGATGATCTCCTCGATGTCCTCTTCCTCGCATATCTCGCGGATGTCCTCGGTGGTCCCGAGCACGGAAATGCCGTGGATCAGCAGGCCCTTCTTACCCGGATCATCGTCGACCAGGCCGATCACGCGGTATCGCTCGACCCGCATGCGGTGCATTTCGCGGATGACGGTCTCGGCGGCGTTTCCGGCACCGACGATCAGGACGCGCCGGATACCCTCTGCCGACAGAGGACGCAGTTCCTCACGGTACAGGCGAAAGGCCAGGCGCGCCGTGCAGACCAGGAATACGGTCGCCAGGAAGTCCATCAGCAGGACGCCCTGGGAGTAGTGCGCGAACAGGGGCGGGCCCTGTCGCCCGAACCATGCCGGGACGTAACGGAACAGAACCACCAGCGTGAACATGATCAGCAGGAACAGCCACGCGCCGAGGAGGATGTTGGCTACATCGCGAATAGACGCATATTGCCATCCGCTGCGGAACAGTTTCAACCGCCCGAAGATCACCAGCTTGATCGTCACGAAGAATGGCAGCCAAGGCAGGAATGAGTTGGGCAGCCATTCACGCCAACTTGTCTCAGTCCCCGCGATGTCATATCGAACCAGGTAGGCCAGCAGCAGCGCCAGCGAGAACAGGATGGTATGGATGCCGACGTGACAGATGATCCGATGGCGCAGCAGAATCGCCTCCAACCAGGTCAGTCGCCCGGCCGGCTTGTCTTGGGTTGACATTGAGTCAGTCTGCTGTTCTGCCATCCTGTGCAGTTCCGTGGCACCGGTCTGGGGCCAAGACACTAGTCCTTACTTGTGGATCGGCCCAAAACGGGGAGGACTTTAATCATAGTAAACGTCAGGTTTTACGCTGATCGAGCCCATAATCAACGCACCGGCGCAGGTTGGCTTCGAATCGAGATTCCGGGCCGTCGCGGTGGTCCGGACCGTGTCGTCACGAGGGCGTCGCCTCACGGGCAGGCCCTGCCGCGGCCCCGCCAGTTTCGATCTTGTCCGGAGCGTCGGGGCGGATCGTGCCCGAGATCTTCCCGGTGCGGACCATTCCCGCCCAGAAGGTCTCCATGGCGTCAATCATCGCCTCATCCTTGTCTTCGATAGCGACTTTGATTCCCGCCGCAAGGGCGGTCTTGGCCTCATCGCCCCTGCCGCTGAACCAGCGGAAGTAGGCCAGCACCAGTAGAGCGTCCATGTCATCGCGCGCCTTGGTCAGATAGCTCTCCAGACCGTCGAGGCGTTGAACATATCTTCCCACGGCGGCCGCGTCCTGCCCGTAGAACGCCTTCGGATCCAGAGGCACCATCGGTAGCTCCGGAAAGTACTTCAGCGTCTGGCGAAGGTAATGTGCCGTCGATGTATAGGAGAGGCTCGACGTGGCAAAGCGTGCATGGGCCAAGCCTAAGAGGGTCTCCGGTGCACGAGGAGCGATGTACCCTGCCATCTCGAAGTAGTTGAACGCATCGGCAAAATCGCCCAGTTGGAAGGCCTTCTCACCCAGCGCGAGGTAGTAGGCGTATCGGCTCTGCCCCGGCGGGATGAGCGAAGTAATCGGCTTGGCGGCCTTTCCGCTGTCGGCCAGCGTGGTTTGACTCACCTCCCGCAGATACGTTCGAGCGGCGCCGAGGGAAGGGTCGGCCGACAGAATTGCGCCGCGGATATCGCCTGCGCCGAGATACGCGGAACTCGGCATGCCCTGGGGCTGGAAACGTGTGCGGCCCCCTCTGGGCTTGCGGACGCCGGCGATCCCTATCTCCGGAGGCGCGGAAGTCCGTGGAAGGCCCAACAACCCGGTTCCCGGTGTCGTGAGGGAACTGCGCAGAGGCGACGCCGTCGACCGGGTGAGCCCCCCCCGCAGGGAAAACGGCGATGTGGTGATGGTACTTTGGAGAATGCCCGTTCTGCCCGTTGCGCTACTACCGCTCAGCGAACCCAGACCAAAAGCCTGGTTGCCGAAGTTGCGCGTCGCGTTACCGACGCCTACCCTGGACAAGCTGCCGGGGGTCCTGATGTAGGCTTCTCCGCGCGTCTGGGCCGTCGCTGGCGCAACGAGACAGAACGCCAGCGTGCAAACCCCTATTGTCAAGACGGCTCGTCTCATGGCTCTGTTCCTTCACGTATACGCATAGGTTCTCTTTATTATACTCGATCATTCAGGCCATTGGTCTTAGAAAACCCCCGGAAATATTGGCTGGCCCGGATTGTCGAGGCTGTGGTATCCTCCCGTATATGTTCACCAGATCGCACATAACGTGGGCGGGTTCGGTGGTGTTGTCGATCATGTCGGCATCCCTGACCGCCTCGATCTCGTTTGGTGCCGCTCCTGTGCTGGTAGAGGGATTCGAGACCCCGGCTAGCGTCAAGGCCGTCGTTGGTCCCGCGGACAAGCGCGTGGTGTTGCAGACCACTGCAGGCAAACCCTACGTTACACAAGGCATGCAGGCCGGGCTGATTCCGCCCGGGACGACCGTTAGTTTCGCCATCAGTGCCATGAAACTCGACGCGGCGGCTTGGCTCAGGATCGACACGGTGGCCTTGGAGACCCAGCCCCATCCGGTCTTGGTGTCCTTCAACGGCATGGGGATCAGCGCTGTCATACCGGCGTACCTCCAGCCGGGAAGCGACACGCTGGCGTTGCCTCTGGCAGTTGCTCACGCAAGCGCCGGAAAGGCCTGGCCGGAATCGGGCGTGAGCGTGTCGCTGAAAAACACGGGGCAGATGCCCCTGATTGTCGATAACGTCCGCCTCGAAGCACCTGCCCCGGCACCCAAAGGGGCCGTCCTGCTGGATTACGGCCCCAGGTCCGGACTGCGGCGCCAAGTCGTCTGGCCCGGATTCTCCCCGGGCGGCGGCGAGAGTGATCCAGTCAAATGGGGGTCTTCCCGTTCGCATCCGGCTGGTACAGGCGGCTGGCCCGACCCGTTGGGACGCGACTTCGTCGGGCCGGCCTTGGGCGTCAAGGCCGTGGACAGCATCACGCTCGGGTCGGGTACGAAGAGCGTCTCGGCCTGGCTGTGGCTGACACACTACGGGGATGGCTACGCGCAGCCCCCCGAGTACGCGGCGATGTTTGGACGCAGGGCACTGATACGAGGACGGTTGGAGCGACGGGAGATGCTCGGCCCGCAGGGACTGCTCGAGGGCGCGGGGGGGGACTGGACGCCGCAGTGGTTCGACCAGGAGTACTCGGGCCAGTTCGTTCAGGTGGTCCAGGTCACTGCAGGGGGCACTAAGAGGCGGGTTGACCTGGCAAACTGCCAACTTGCCGCCGCAGTGATGGTCCCCCTGGCCGGGCGGAATGCCATGGGTGATTACGTTAAACAGGTTCAGCGCGATCTGTCGCGATACAGGCGGCAGTTCGTTGTTGGCGCGACGCGTCACGTGCGCTGCGGGGTCGCTCCGACAGCCAGCGAGGCACGAACCGGGGCGATGGTCTTTGTTCCACCAAAGGGGCGAGGTTTCGAGGCCAACTGGGTCCCCCGCGGAGCCGACCGGGCCAGTCGCATCAGCGTTACCGCCGCCTCGGGAATGAGTATCGTCGTCCCGCTGGCCGTCGTGCCTCTCCAGTCGACCCGGAGCTTCAGCATATCGGCGTCGTCGCTGCGCTCGCAGGCCGGCCGAAGCCTCGCCTTCGAAAGACCCGGGCTCACCGCGTACGGCCTTCAGAGGGTCCCTCGTGCCGTTGCGGCGGGCATCGAGTTTCAGCCATGGATTCTGATCCCGCCGGCGCGGGTCCGGGCCGAGGCGGGCAGCGTCTGCATGATCGTATTGACCGGGCGCCTCCGTCCGGGCATGAAAGCTGGACGCTATGCGGGAACGGTGACGATCGCACGATCAGGTCTGCGAACCGAAGTTCCGCTGGCCGTCAATGTTCTCGGGTTTGCGGTCGATGGCACTTCCGAGCCGATGATCGGCGTCCGAACCAGCGTCAAGGCAAGCGATTTCTACCGTACGCTCTCGGAGTCGTTGTCGCCGGATCAGCAGGCGATAGAAACCGCCACGGTCCGCAGGAAACTCCTGGCTGCCGGTGTGGACAGCCTTTGGCTACCCGGGGTCTCTGTTATTGACGAGTCGCTCTCATCATCAGCGTGTATTGCGAGCCTCAGGGGGTTCCCCTCGGATATAGCCGTGCGCGGACCGATCGTGTTCTCCGGACGATATGAGGCGGCTGACATTCCCAATGCGGCGGCCAAGACGCTCTCGTTCGCTAATGCCGCCAAGATCAAGCGACGCTATCTCGCCTGGTACAGCACGGGAAGTCTCGCCACAAAGGACAACGCTGCCGGTGCTGCCCTGGCGCGGGTCGAGAAGGGTTCGAGCATGATGCTGCTGAGGGGCAGTTCACTGCTCGAGGCCACGGACGCCGATGTCACCGCCCTCGCGCCATGGTCAGCCCTGCTGGTCACGCCCGACGTCGAGGGAATGAGCAAGGTCATTGCGCGGGCCAAAGTCGGCGGCGTCAAACACGTCTATCTCTATTCCATGTACCCGAACCGGTATATGTGCGGCTTCTACAGTTGTGCCGTCGGAGCTGCGGGCAGCTATGTCTATGGCGTGGGGCTCGATGCGGGCGGTCCCTACAGCGGATACAGTATCAATGGGCGGGGGCTTCTGGCAGTTCAGTCCGACGGCACGCTGGCACCCACGCTGGCGCTGTTACGACTGTGGCAGGGGCGAAGTGACTACAGCCTAATGACCGGCTGCAAGGCCCTGGTCAAGAAGCATGGCAACGCCGCGGCCCCGCTTGCTGCCGTGCTGCGGAAGATCACAGCGGCGGCCAACGCAAACGCGGGCACGTCCTTCGACCCGTCGCTGATGACCAACACCGTTGTCTCGCCGGCCACCATGGACTCTTGGCGCGCCGAACTGTTTGCCGCTGCGGCGAAACTCCTCAAGGGTTAGACTCAGGCTGTCTGCACCTTCATCGGAATGCCTCATTCTGCCACCCTGCACAGCGGTACAGGGCTTGCCCGTCGGCAGGTTCGTCGAACCGTGCATCTTCGGCAAGCCTGCCCGTAGGGGGATGGCTCAGGTACAGTTTGCGATCCCCCAACGCCGCCCGGAACGTCGCCGGGTCACCATCGTAGTTCCACGTGCCCCGGCCCGACAGATGCACCGCCACACTCGGCCAGAGTCCCCCGCGATGCTGGGCTGCCCGTATCGCCTCGTCAGCCGTGCTGTCGGTCAGAATCACACCGCCCGGTCCCGCCTGCCGCAGCGCCGCGAATGCGAAACGTTCAGCCGAATCCTCATTCTGCTTCCACGGGACCAGCCAGTATCTCAGCTCGTTACGAAAACGCTGCCGCTCGGGGAGGTCAACTCCCGCCAAGCTCGCAAGAGCAGGTGCGGCCGCAAAGAACACCGGCGCCACCGCGATGGACACTCCACAAGCCACCATCGCCACAACCTGCCACCGTCGCGACCGCTCGGCCAATTCCGCCAGGCCCACCGCCGCCGCTAAGGCTACCATTACAAGCGTCGGTAGGACGAAGGTGAACTGGTCCGGAACGTTATACCGTGCCACGAACACCACGTGGATGACTGTGATTGCTCCCAACGACCCGGCCAGCGCCCCGCCCAGGCGGCGACGCAGGCGCGCCCAGCCCACGATCGCCATCGGGCCGAGCAGGCCTGCAAGGTTCATCGCCATCAGCGCTGCGTTCTCTTTCACGTGCATTGACACGGCCGAAACATTAAGTACCTTCCCGCCGTATCCTCCCACCAATGCCGACCGGACTGCCCCGACCAGACTGCCCGTGGCCACCGCCTCATGACCGATCATCGCCAAGTACCACCCGGCCCCCACACAGAATGCCCCAGCCGCAGCGGCCAGCGACCACGCAGGCAGCCGCCGCTTGGCTACCAGCACAATCACTACCGTCAGATACACCGGCAAGGGCAGTAGCGAGAAATTGTGCACGCACCATCCGAGCCCGCTGACCAGGGCCAGTCCGGCCAGCGTGCCCCAGCGCGGGCGGCGAATCAGCATCACCAGAAGCCATATCTCCCCCGTCAGGCCCGCGACGGACCAGGTGTAGACCTCGGCAATTGTGGACAGCCACCAAACCGTGTGGGAGACCGACAGCATGCATGCGACCGCCACACCGATCCATCGACGCCCTGTCAACAGCGTCGCTACAGCCATCACGTTCGCCAGCGCCACAGCCATCCCCATCCCGCTGAAGAAGTTTAGCCTCGCCGCGAACGGCCCTATGGGGATCGACGTCACCACACGTCCGGCCGCGATGTACAGCGGATGGGCCAGCGCCAACCCTAGACTGCCCGTGTAGTCACCCGTCATCACGCGCCATTGGAAGTTGCCGCTATCCTGCCAACTGACGCCCCGCTGGCATGTCGCCAGATACAGCAGAGAGAAGACGATGAAGCAGATGCACCACCACGCATGGGTCGATCCCATGACGCGGAGCGGACGAGAGGGCAGAGACGATGACGGTTCCGTCATGCGTGATGTTATCGGCGTTTGCGGGACAAGAGGCAAGCAAACTCCGCGGCGCGGAGGCCGGCGACGACGTGAACCGGCACGACGCTGCATGGACGGGGCGGTCAGGCCGGAGGAACGCATGCGGCAAAGGCTGTGTCCGTGCGATTACCCGTCGCCCGGTTCCTGGATGGTCGAACCGTTCAAGAATCCGTTCCAGAAGTCGTTGTATGGGATACGTCCGACACGGCGGTTTCGTTCCTTACCATCAGGGCCTATGATCAGGATGGTGGGCAACTTGCGTATCTGGTGGGTCTTGGCCAGAGTTGAGTCAAGACCTGATGTGAGTTTGACCTTAACGCGGATGAACTTGCCGTCGGCCAGTGCCTTGTCAGCCTCTATTCTCCCGAGGTGCTTCTTCAGGTCCCATACGGCGTCGCCTGAGAGGCTTTTGTAGAAAAGGACCAAAACAGGGCGGTTGTCCTGTTGGCCTCGCTTCAGTGCAGCGGTCAGGTTGTCCCCCCAGCCCGGCAGTGTCGGGCCGCTGCGCTGCGAGTAGTACACGATCGAAGCGGCGACAAGGACGACGGCGAAGAAGATGAACTTCACGCGTCGGTCTGCAGTCCGCTTGGCGCTGTTGGATCCGGTTGGGGCCTTGTTGTCCTTGTCCATCATTGCGCTGCTTTCCAGATAAGGGTGATAGTATGTCCTGATGGACCTATCGGCAAGTGGCGGCAACTGCACCAACGAAGATTCCCGCGCAGTGTTCACGGCTGTCCCAGCCGGTGACATGCCCTGCCGTCCGAGCAGAATGCTACCGGCTACGATTCACCTTGGCCCTGTCGCCCGTCCTGAGCATACTCACACCATAATCGTTCGCGATTTTTCTTGACATGCTGGCGCCTGGCTGGTACCCTTACCTATGGAGCGCGTTGGCATTCTTCTGCGGTACAGACGGTGTCTGGCGGGGTCCGGTACTACTGGCCTTGGTGGGAGGTTTCTCAATGAGAGATCATGTTCCTCTCTTCGCGACGATTCTCCTGGTGTGTTCTCTTCCTGCCAGCACATACGCTGCAGGCGCATTCCACGGGTATGAGGCTCTGTCCGACTGGAATGCACTGCCTCTGGCCAAGACACACATGACGGCGGGACTGGCCAGCAGCTACGACCGTGCCGGCGCCAACATGGATTGGAATCACTACGAATCTCCGGCTGGACACCTTAATGCGTACGACGTCAACGATCCGGACAACGATGATCACGACATCGTCACGACGGTGACAACGCTGACCGGCCCTGGTGTAATAACGCGTTTCTGGATGCCTCACGCGACCGCTGATTCCGGCGCCGGTGGCGTGTTTCCGGTTAAGATCACCGTTGACGGCACGCTGGCGATCGATACCGATACCGACGCCCTGCTGGGCGGAACGTACAATGCCGCGAACACTGCCCTGTTCAAGGGGCCGCTGGTCACTACGCTCATTGGCGGCCAAGTATGCTACGAGCCGATCCCCTTCCAGAACTCGCTGGTCATCGAGACGAAGAACTACGTTGATCCTCCCACCGGCGGGCCGGCTGGCCGTCACTATTACCAGTACAACCACTACCGATTGCCATCGACAACGCAGGTCACAGCATATGATGGCGCCCTGACGGGCGCTCAGACGGCGGCGAGAGCATCAACGGTGGATATGCTGAACAACGTCGGGGCCAATCCCGCCGGCACAAGCGTCACCAGCACGGTGGTCAACACAGCCGGGCAGAGCATCGGGGCGGGCAGAGCCTTGTCCCTGGGAACGATCGGCGGCAGAGGCGTGATTCGTCGGCTGAACGTCAAGATGACTGGTGCGGGCGATGGGGACCTGGACGGGCTGCGGCTGCGGATCCGATACGATGGCGAGGGTGACAACGCCGTCGACGTGCCGGTTTCACAGTTCTTCGGGGCCGGGCACGAGCGAGTGGCCTACCAGTCGCTTCCGCTGGGGACCATTGGCGACGACGGGTTCTACTGCTATTGGCCGATGCCGTACCGGCAAGGCGCGGTGGTGGAACTGTACAACAGCACCGGGGGGAGCATCGCCATTGATTCCGCGATTGTCGAATATGAACCCGGTGCCGTACCGGCCAGCGCGGGGTATTTCCACGCCGTCTACCGTACGGACAACTCCGTGGGCGTCGACGGGCAACCGCTCCAGTATCACCAACTGCTCGACGTCTCCGGGCAGGGCCATTATGTGGGCAACTTGCTGAATCTCCGTCGCGAGGGGACCAGCCGCTGGATGCTCGAAGGTGATGATCTGATTCTGGTCGACGGTGGCGATGCTTCCGGAGGGGTGACGCTGTACGGTACGGGGCTGGAAGACTGCTATAACGGCGGGTATTACTACAACCACGTTGTTGACCAGAGCGATGACGGCGATATCCCGGACCCGACGTCGGGAGTCCGCCCCTTCCACGGTCTGCTGATCATGGAGGATGCCGACAGTGGCGCCACCTACGTTCGAACCGACCAATACCGCTGGCTGATTGCCGACGCCGTGCCGTTCAGCGAGGGCATCGAAGTGTTTCAGGAGAGGCATACCGGTGGTGAGACGGTGTTTGACTCGACGGCCTTCTACTACATAGGTGTTCCGGAACCAACAAGCATGCTCATCCTATCCAGCGGGCTCCCGGTGCTCTTCAGTTCGCATAGGCGCAGGCAAACCGTGCGGAGTTGACTCATACGGCAGCGCAGGGGCAACTGCACCGGGGATGTTCGCATGTCATCCTCCCCAACTCGGCCACGCCGAACGGCCCACCCCATGCTAGTGTGCCGTCATTCTTGAATAAGAGGGTATAGTCGTTTGAGCTTGATGCGGG
>CAZVEV010000064.1:0-23393 GCA_964625865.1 uncultured Planctomycetaceae bacterium
CGACGGCTGCGGCGCCCGTGCGGACGTGGTGCGTCTCGGCCCGGTCGCGCAGGAGCACGACGTTGTCCATCGTCAGCGGGTCGGTCGTCGGGAACACGCCGTGGGCCGAGTCGCTGGCGGCGCGGAGGGCGTCCATGTGCGTCAGGTCGGCGGCATCGTCCGCCGCGGCGGCCGCGGTGGCGGCCCCGATCGCGGGCACGTGGGCGAAGCCGGCGGGTATCGTCAGCCCGTCGTCGCCAAGGTCAAACGCTTCGCTCAGCGCGCGGGCGACGGCCTCGTTGGCCGCCACGCCGCCGATGAAGACCACGGGCCCCTCGACCGGGTGCGACCGGACGACCGCGGCGCGGAAGTTCCGCGCGACGGCCTTGCACAGCCCGCCCAGGACCTCCGCGGGCGAGTAGCCCTTCTGCTGGGCATGAATCATGTCGCTCTTGGCAAAGACGCTGCATCGTCCGGCGATCTGGGCCGACCGCTCGGCGGCCAGCACGGTGGGGGCGATCTGGTCCACCGCGTACTGGAGTCGCCCGGCCTGCTGGTCGAGGAACGATCCCGTGCCGGCCGCACAGTCGCCGTTGGTGGCGTAGTCGACGACCCCCCGCGTACCGTCGGCATTCGTGGAGAGGCGCAGGTACTTCGACGTCTCGCCGCCCATCTCGAAGACCGTCCGCGCGGCGCATCCCATGGCGGCCAGTCCGAGGGCGATGGCCTTGAACTCGTTGATCCGCACGGCGCCGAGGCGCTCGGCAGCCAACTCCGAGCCGCTGCCGGTCAGGCAGACGCCCGCGACCTTCTCGGCCCCGACGGCGGTGATGATCTGCTCGAGCAGCGCCGTAGCCGCCGCCACCGGCTTGCCCCGCGTCCTGCGATACGTGCTGAGGTAAATCGCCCCGTCACCCGAGCCGTCCATGGGCTCGAAGCCCTCGCCCAGCGCGGGCCAGTGGGCGCCCCTGGCGACCAGGGCGGCGGTGGCGCTGACGGCACCGATATCTATTCCGACGTAGTAACTCATTCACATTGGCTCCGGCCGATACTCGCGCCTGCCTGACTCATGTCGCCCCCGCAGCCGCTTTCGCGGCGCGGAACTGTTCGGCGGCGCACTGCAGGGAAGAGCATCACTGCGCTCCTCCATGAAGCGGCGCGTCACAGGGAGTTTCCAACTCCCGCCAGCAAAGGATAATACGCCTCAAGCGACCCTGATTTCAACAAAAAACCGTCCGCGGGTGAAGGACGCCGGGTGCCGTGGGCTGCGGAGCGAAGCGGAGCAACCACGTTGTTGGGATTCTCGATCGCCGGTTTGCGCGAGTCGACAGGTGATCGATAGCAATGGTCCGCGTGGTTGCTCCGCTTCGCTCCGCAGCCCACGACACCCGGCACGCCCTACGATGCGAACCGTTACAACGTCATTCCGGCTGCGCTTCACCGTCGGCCGCGGGCTGGGGGATGTCGTAGACCGTCAGCCCCGCCGGCGTCTTGCCCGGGGCCAGCAGGCTGACGAGATACCCGATGACAACGCAGCCGAACAGGCCGATCACGCCGTAGAGGAAAAAGTGCAGATCCGTGTGGTTCTTGACGACGTACAGGATCACCGCCCCGCCGGCCAGGCCCGCCAGGGCCCCGGCGCCCGTGCCGCGACGCGTGAACATGCCCAGGACGAACAGCCCCGCCAGCGACCCGCCGAACAGGCCCAGAATCACGTTGAACTGGTCCCAGATGCTCTTGATGTTCGTGCCGGCCATCGAGAGGGCAAAGATCGTGCCCAGCACGCCGGCAAGGACGGTGATGATCTTCGCCAGACGCAGGCAACTGGCCTCCGACGCGCCGGTGCGGAAGCGGCGGTACATGTCGGTGACCACCGCGGCGGACATCGAGTTCATGCTGCTGTCGAGGCTGGACATGCTCGCGGCGAAGATGCCCGCGATGACCAAGCCGGCGATCCCGGCGGGTAACTCGTTGATGATGTACCACGGGAGGATCATCTCGGTCTTGTCCAGCACGGGACTCAGGCTGGCCGGATGAGACGCGTAGAACCCGTACAGCGCCGTCCCCAGCGCCCAGAACACCAGCGCCGCGACGCCCAGGAACGCGCAGAGCCACAGCCCGCGGGCCGCGCCCTTCTCGTCCTTCGTCGTCAGGTAGCGCTGGATGACGGCCTGGTCGGACGCGTAGGGAATCAGCCCGCCGGGGATTGCCAGCAGCAACACCCAGACGCTCGCCGTGGTAAAGTCCAGCGACCAGTCGGCCCATTCGAGCCTGCCGGCCTCGGAGGCCGCCGCGTGCAGCCCGCTGACGCCGCCGGGGACGTTGATGACGATCAGCGCGAGGCTGATAATCGCGCCGGCCATCAGGACGATCACCTGGAGCACGTCGGTCCAGATCACCGCCTCCATGCCGCCCAGGACGGTGTAGACGGTGGCCAGCACGCCCATGACGGCGATGCAGAGATACACGGGGATACCCGTGACCACCGACAGGGCCAGCGAGGGCAGCAGCAGGACAATGCCGATCCGCCCGAACTGCATCAGCAGGAACGTGATGCTCCCGAACAGGCGCACCACCACGTTGAAGCGCCTTTCGAGATACTCGTACGCCGTCGTGACGTCCAGGCGGCGGTAGAACGGGATGAACGCCCGCGTGACGAACGGGATCACCAGGAACAGGCCGAACACGCTGATGACGTACATCCAGTTCGTCGCGTAGAGCTTGGCGGGGATGGCCATGAACGTGATCGCGCTGAGCATCGTGCCGAACACGCTGAGCCCGGCGGCCCACCAGGGGATGCGGCGCCCGGCTTTGAAGAAGTCGTCGGTGGTCTTCTCGCGCTTCGAGAAGTAAAAGCCCATCGCCACCAGCGCCGCGAGGTACACGATCAGCACGAGGCTGTTGACCACGCCGAAGCGGCCCGGGATGTGCGGCGAGGCCTTCCAGACGTTCGCGCTGCGCACGCCGGGGCGAATCTCGCCGCTGGGAATCACCAGGTCCTTGCCCCAGCGGACGACGTTGGTCGTCACGTGGTTGGTCGTGGGGAACTCGCCCGCGAGGGTCCACGTGTCGGTGATCGTGTGATAGGCCAGGATGTCAGCCGGGAAGCCCGGATGGGCGGCCTTCCGCTCCTTCAGCCGGGCCCTGAGGGCCATCAGTTCGGCGTAGTTGCCGGCATCCTTGGCCGCCGCGATCGCGGCTTCGATCTTCTTGTACTCGGGCTCCTGGTAGTACGCCCCGCTGTCGCCGCCGAAGACCAGCACGTGGTGCACGCCGCCGGCCGCCGCGGGGGCCGCGGCCACACATCGCACGCCAGGCGCGCCCGTGCCGACGTCCGCCAGCTTGCGCCATATCTGCTTGCGCGGGGGCAGCTTCGCGCCGGGGACATTCTGGTCGGCGTAACGCTTGTAGGCGTTGGGATTGAAGCGATACGCGTCAGTCAGGTACTCACCGGCGGGCCCGGCGCCGCTGAACAGGTACAGGCAGTCCGCCTCGCCGTCGGACTGGACCGCCGCCACCACCTTGCCGCGCGCCACGCCCGGCCAGGCGGGCAACTCCTTCCACCGGAACTCCTTCTCGTTGGTCCTGGCCGACAGGTCCAGCGACCAGAAGGTCTTCATGGCCTTGTTCTTCGCGTCGTACCCGCCGGCGATGTAGATCACACTGCCGATCTTCCCCCCGCCCATGAACGACGCGCCGTGGGGCAGGGCGGGCAGGGGCAGGACCTTGTCGGCGTCCTGGCCCGCAGCTACCAGCCGGTCGGAGATCTTGACCTGCTTGCCCTTGGGGTCCCACGTCAGGACGAACACGGCCGCCGACGCGTGCCGCTCCTGCCGGGCTTCGCCTGCGGGTCCGTCCATCACCGGCAGGCCCTGCAATTCCCCGCCGATGCAGATCAGCCCGTCGGGCGTGGGAATCGACACGCCATAGCTGTAGCCATGTTCAAGCTTCGCCTTGGCGAGGTGCCAAGCGTACGTCTCGCCGGTCTTCTGGAGGACATAGATGTCCCGGTGGTAGATCTTCGGTGAGAATCCGCCCTGGGCGTCCCAGGGCCACCCGTTGGGGAAGTTCGCCCCGCCGGCAACGATCATCGCGTTGTTGTGCACCCCCGCAAACGCCCCGGCCACGCCAGGCTGAACCGTCTGCCCCGCCGCCGGCGGCAGGGCGGGCAAGGCCTTCCATGCCAGCGCCCCGCTCGGCGCCTCTTCGCCCGCAAGTGCCGCGCCCCCGGCAACTGTCACGCACAAGATCGCAAGCGTGAGTCTCTTCATGTGTCGGTTCTCCATCTGTCGATTTCGCGTTGAAGCGTCGCCCAATCCCACACGCACGGAGGGCAAAAGTCAACACCGTCCCGGCCAAGGCGTTTAGCCGCCCCGTAGCCGCGTGCCGCGCGCGAAGGTACCCCCTACCCCCTCGGCCGCGAGATCGTCGCTCAGGCCGCAGCCTCGTGCGTGCCAGGACTATCGGCTGCCCTTGAGAATCAGCCTCGCGTCGACCCAGTCGCCGTGGTCGTCCTTGCTGCCGTCGCCCCCGTCCAGCAGCACGAGGCGCAACGTCCTGACACCCTTGATGTTAAGGTCCATCAACTGCTTGATGCTCTTGCCCGTCTGCCTCGGACTCTCAAATACCAGCTTGCCGTCGGCATATACGCGGAACATCACCGTCCCGCCGTCACCTACCTCGTCGTCCATGCCCACGTGTCCGGACAGCCTGTCCCAACTGCCGTCCAGGTCGTAGACCAGTTCGGACCCGGACAGCGCGCCGATGCCCCGCTTGTAAACCTGCCCGTTAACGGTGATCGCCTTGCCGCCGACGCTCTTGTCGTAACTGTACTTGCCCTTGGCCGACGCAGGCTTCAGATCGCTCAGGTAGACGACCTTGTCCGGCAGGGGCGGGGCCTTCAGGTCGCGGAAGACCTCAAACTCCGCGGCGGAGGCGAACGTGCTGCGCCTGATGGCGCTGAGGACCTTGATCCGCACGTACTCGCCCCAGACGGCAGGGAAACTGACCTTCTGCATCCCTTCCATGCGTTTGAAGCGGCCCGTGTATACGGGCTTGCCGAAAGCCCCCTTGCTCCGACTGATGTAGATCTCGTATTGATCGATCAGCCCGTTGCCCAGGCCCGGGCGGGCCATATAGCCGAAGCCGTTGACGGCATAGAGACCGTTGAGGCCGATATCGACGATATAGGGGTGCTTCTTGGCGTGTGCGTTGGGCTTCTTGCTGTAATTGGAATGCCATATCGTCTCCGGCGTGCCGTCGAATGCGTTCCTGATGGTGTTGCCCTGCTGCGAATTGGTCGTCACGGTGAACTCGGACTTGTCCAGCTCGGGGGTCACCTTCGGCACGGGGTACGGCGGGGAAGCCGGGATCTTCCGGGTCTCGTCAATATCGAGATGCAGTTGAACGTCTTCATCGGTGGACATTCGCGCGAGCTTGATATGAACGATGCCTCGCCTGTCGGCCTTGTCGTAATACCACCCGGCGACGATGTTGCCGAACGCCTTCGGCTCGGTCAATTCAAGGAGCTTCTTGCCATTAGCCACCACGGAAAGAGGCTTCAACTGGGAATGCACCTGGAACCGGTATATCCTGCTCTTGAGCTTGCCGTCAAAACTGCCCACGGACCTGCCGACTCCGATATCAATATCGCCCGCCTTGCCTTCGGGGGCCGCGCATACGATCAATTGCCTCGCCGATTCGCCCTGCTGGTACTTTCGGCTAACGCCGTCATCTTCATAGAGTTCAAAGCTGGATTTCCCATACGGATAGATATCAAGCGTCAGGGGATCTTTGGGTTTTTGGTTGTTGTAGAGCATCTCCGGATACATCGGGATAATCGCGCCGGCCCGGATCAGCAGGGGCAGCTTGTCCAGCGTGATCGGGTAGGCGTCGATGGTCGCAGGCCCCTCGATCACCCTGCCGTCCCAGTAATCGATCCACTGTCCCTTGGGCAGGTAGATGTCCTCTTTGCGCCATCCCTTGTTGACGTTCATGCTCGTGTAGACCGGGGCCACCAGAATCCACTGGCCGAGCATGTACTGGTGCTGCGTCGCCTTGCCCCAGGTCTTTCGGTCTTTGGGGTACTCCCAGAGCATGCCGCGCACGATTGGGGCGCCCGTGTCGTAGGCTTCCTTCGTGTATTTATACATATAGGGCGTCAGGCGCATCTTGAGCTTCAGGTAGCGCCGGTTGATCGAACGGTAGGGCTCGTCATAGGCCCAGGGGCTCTTGTTCATCTTGCCCGCCCAGCCGTTCATGCAATAGAGCACGGGCGTGAAGCACTTCCACTGCAGGTCGCGCGTGTAGGTTTCCGGGCTGCCCCCGAATATCCCGTCAACGTCGGTGGTCGCATACGCCTGACCGGACATGCCGGACCCGATGAGCGTGGGAATGTGGTAGCGAATCAGCTCCCACGAGCCGGCCTGGTCGCCCGTCCAGCAGACGCCGTACCGCTGCGTGCCGGCCCACCCCTGTACCGTCCAGACCATCCCGCGCGTCTCGGAATGGGTAACCAGCGACGTCCAGGCCTGCTTGTTGCAGTCCAGCGAGTGCTGATACGCCGGCCCCGTCCAGGCGACGTCCAGCTTCTGCACGCGAGACCCCGCCGTGCCGACTTCCCACTTGGTCTTGACCAGTTCCCCCTGCGTCCAGAGGCCCGTGTAGAAACCTAAATCCTTCAGCGCCCGCACGACGTAGGGCAGTTCCACGTAGCCGCACCCATATCCGTCATTGGGGAGAATCCAGCCGCACGGCATGTCGTGCTTGCGGTACTGCTCAGCCAGGCGGCTGATCACGTGAGGTGTGTGCTCAATGATGTTGCCTTTTTCGTCTCTTTTCAACTCCTTGGTCTTCTTGTCTCGCGTCATGTAGGCATCGGCTTCGCCAAGCTCCAGCGCCCAGATGCAGACGAAGTTAGGTCGACCGGTGAATTGAGTATAGAGATCGAGCACTTTATTGAAGGACTCGCCTGTGAAGTAGTAGGCATCGAAGCGGCTCTCATTGTGTTCCAGGGCTATCGATTCGTTACTGGTGAAGTCATAGGCCCCGACCGCGAACGTGTTGCGCAGGACGCCATAGCCCTTGCTGCTCATGTAGAACGGCGCCGGATTGGGGTGCCCGCCCTCATTCCAGTTGCCGTCGGCCCGTATGGCAATCTTCGTGCCCTTGTGTGAGAAGTAGCCGTTCTGCTGCCCGCCGCCGTAGTAGAACTCATCCAGGCCCGTGCTCAGCGTCTGGACGGTCCTCTTGGCGCCGATCTGCAGCGGCTTGAGTTCCCTGCAGATGCTCTTGGCGTCTTTGTCCATCAAGTTGAACTGACACGTCTTCTTATCGATGCGAAGGACGAGCGCCTCGGTGGCGAATTCGATCAGGTCAGGCTTGTTTGTGACCGTGACGTCGCCGGCTCTCGAAATGTGGTCGATGACGATCTGGGCCTTCTCGGGGTTGTTCCGAGGGTCAGCGAACTGACCTTTCTCGGCGACCTGGATGCGCACGACGTCCTTCCTGCACAGGGTGATCTTGATGTGAAAGTCCCTGTCCGTCATGAGCGTGTACTCTTTCCTTCGCGCTTTCTGTTGGACCTTTGTCACCGAGCCGGGCGTTCGGAGTGCTTCGGCGGGCTTCTGTTGCGGCCCGGCAGGGGTTTCGGCGCCCGCCGCGGGCACCGCTGAAATGAGGACCGACAGCAGCAGGTATCGCAGTGTGTGCTTCATGGTGTTCATGGTGGTTTCCATCGTCTCTCTTTGCCTGTTGTCCGAGAATGCGGCGTCAGATGTACTGTCGCCCGCCGCGGGGCTCGACGTCTCAGACCGGCGGCGGGCCTTGCCAATGATTGTATCGCCAATCCAGGCGACATCAACGCGGTTTTCGCTTCTGGCGCAGTCCGGGGGTCTCCCGGAGCCGCAGATTCAGTTTATCCACTGCATCACATCAGCTACAATCACCACAGGTATCCGAGATCGTTGACCCACCGAAAGGCGCTCGTATGATTCGTTGGAACATCATGATGGCTATCGTTGTCGCTCTTGCCGCGGCAGCGAGTCCGGGCAAGGCGGCCGAAACGGAACTCAGCGTTCCCGCTTTCACGGCCTACATCGGCCCGAACGTGCGCGGGGCGCGCGTCTCGGGGCGATCCGGCGTCACGGGTTGGCGGGACCCGGCCGTCAAGGTGCTCTGGTTCGGCCATCTCAAGAGGCCGGGCAAGATCACGTGCGCCGTGCGCGTGCGTCTGGACCGCGGCGTGACGTCCAATCTGCGTCTGACGGTGGCGGGCCAATCGCGGAAGGCGAGCGTGGCCGGCGCCGGAAGGGACAAGCACGTTGTGGCGGATTTCGGCACGTTTGACATCGCCAAGGCCGGCTATCAGCGTTTCGCTCTGGAGTCCCTCAACAAGGCGGGCACGCCGTTCGGAGACCCGGACGCGCTGGTTCTGGGCGGCCCGGCGGCTGCGGGCGCTCACTTCAACCTCAAACCCCGTCGCAACGCGGCCTCGGTGCACCTGGCGTATCCGATCCCGAAGGGCGTGAAGGTCGAGGCGTTCTACTGCGAGGTCACCGGCGTGGCTGAACCGCTCTGGACGTTCTACATGGCGTGCGGGTGGCACCGCGGGTACTTCGGCATGCAGATCAACAGCGAGACCGAGCGGCGGATCATCTTCAGCGTGTGGGACAGCGGGGGCGAGCCCAAAGACCGCCGCAAGGTCGCCGAGGACAACCGCGTCAGGCTGATCGCCAAGGGCGACCGCGTCAAGACCAACCCCTTCGGTGGGGAAGGCACGGGCGGCCACAGCCACCTGGTGTTCCCGTGGAAGACCGGCGCCACCCAGCGGTTCCTCGTGACCGCCAAGCCCGTGGACGCGACGCATACGATCTACTCGGGCTACTACTTCCGCCCGGACACGAAGAAATGGATGCTGATCTCCAGTTGGAACGCGCCCAAGGAAGGCCGCTACATGCGAGGACAGCATAGCTTCAGCGAGAACTTCGGCGGCGCCAACGGCCATCTCCTGCGAAAGGCCCGCTACGGAAACCAGTGGATCCGGACGGCCGAGGGCAAGTGGATCGAACTGACCGCCGCGAAGTTCAGCCATGACTACACCGGGCGCGCCGACCGACTCGACCGCTTCATGGGCGTCGAGGCGGGCCGGTTCTTCCTGTCCCACGGCGGGTTCGTGTCGGGCATGACGAAGTACGGCAGGCAGTTTGCGCGCCCCGCGACGGGCAAGGCCCCGTCGGACATCGTCCTGCCCGAATACCCCGACGTGCCGCCGCTGAAGTAGGTCGGAGACGAAACCGGTGTGCTCAGGACGTTCTACCGGGTATAGTGATGTATTGTTCGCCGCGAGAGTCGCGGCCAGAGAGGTCACGCCGGACGTCCCAGACCCGCAAACCGAGAAGTCGAGTTATATCAACCATGATGATAGAGACCCCGCCCATGAATCGATCGAATCGCCTGTCACTGCTGTCCGCCTGCCTGATCCTGGCCCATGCCGGGGTCCTGTCGGCAGCAACCCCGAGTTACTACCGGAAGCGCACCACGTGGCGTGAGAGCCTGCTGGCCTCGATGCAGGCCAAGGAAGGCGGAACAGCCGCCAAGCCGAAACCGCTCTCGCCGCAAGACAAGGCCTGGAAGCCCGTCAAGTCGCCGGTCATGAAGAAGGGGCGCAAGGCGCACCTGATGAAAGCCGACGTCACCGGGCAGACCGTCCTGTCGCTGGTGGTGGGCGAGGCGACGGGGGGCAACCGTGGCGACCAAGCGGTCTGGGCTGACGCCAAGTTGACGACGGCGGACGGCAAGGAGGTGTGGCTGGACACACTGACGCCGATCCAGGCGGTTGTGGGGCAGGGCAGGTTCACGGCGAGAAGGCGCAAGGTGACGATCGGCAAGACGGAGTACGAGAGGCACCTTTCGGTCCACGCCCCGGGCGTGGTGACGTACAAGCTCGACCCGGCCAGGCGGTACAAGACTTTCGAGGCCTACGTGGGCATCAACGTCAATACCCGCAAGGGTGGCACGGCGGATTTCTGGCTGGCCAACAAGAAGGTCCCCGCGCCGCGCCGCGCCGCGGCCCCGGGCGACATCAGCGACCACGAGATCTGGGCGCCGCTGCTGGCTGACTTCCCGCAGAACATGGCGATCATCATGGCCGCCAAGGACTGGTGTAGGCGTGACGGGATCAAGATCGACGCCCCGACGGGCGACTTCGAGGCCAAGGCCAAAGCCACCCTCGACCACGCCCGCAAGACGCTGGCGTACGTGGCCAAGAGCACCCCGACGGGCAAGCTCGCCGCCGCCGTCAAGGCGATCGAGGCGCAACTGGCCCGCGGCGGCGACTGGCGCAAGGGCTGGCTGGACGCCCACCGCCTGCGACGGGTCATCATCCTTTCGCACCCGGCGATCAACTTCCAGAACATCCTGGTCAACGTCAACCCGCCCACGAAGTACAGCCACAACGGCGACCAGCACCTGGGCAGGCACAGCCGCGAAGGCAAGGGGATGGGGATCCTGTCGAACTGGAAGACCGAGGCGGCGAAGGTCGACTTCTTCCTGAAGGGCAAGCTGCCCGTCGGCGCCATCCGCAACCCCAGCCTCCACTACGACGCGAAGAAGGTCGCGTTTGCCTTCTGCGACCACACGCGCGAGGGCCAGCGGCGGTACTTCATCTGGGAGGCGAACCTGGACGGCACGGGGGTGAGGCAACTGACCGGGACGAAGCGCGACACGTTCGGCACGTGGGACGGGCGCGCGACGGTGATCATCGAGGACAATGATCCGGCCTACCTGCCCGACGATCACCTGATCTTCATCTCCACCCGCTGCCAGACCTTCGGGCGCTGTCACGGCGGGCGGTACAACCCGGCCTGGACGCTGCACCGCTGCGACCCCAACGGATCCAACATCACGCAGTTGTCCTACGGCAACGAGAACGAGTACAACCCCTCGGTGCTCAATGACGGGCGAATCGCCTTTACCCGCTGGGAATACACCAACCGCCACGAGATGCTCTTCCACATGCTCTGGTGGTGCAGGCCGGACGGGACGGCCCCCACGCACTTCTACGGCAACGACACGCTGCACCCGATGCAGGTCCTCGAGTGCAAGGCCATCCCCGGAACGCACAAGGTCGTCACCACGATGCAGGGGCACCACTCGTACACGACCGGCACGACGGTGATCATCGACACGAACCTCGGCGAGAACGGCGAGGAGCCGCTGACGCACATCACGCCCGAGACGCCGTACTCGGAGAGCCACGGCAACGGCTGGCCGAACCCGCACTACAGCCATCCCTGGCCGATCAACGCCGAACTGTTCCTCGCCTCGCGGGCCAATCACCGCGTACACAAGCAGGGCATGACGCCGCCGCCGGCGAACCGCGGGATCTACCTGGTCGACCCCACCGGGCGCGAGCTGATCTACGAGGACCCCACGATGGCGACCGTCTCGCCCATCGGGATCCGCAAACGCAAGCGACCGCCCGTGCTGCCCCCCATGACGGCGCCCGGGGCCGAGCCGTACGGCACGATCTTCCTGCAAAACGCGTACCTGACCCGCAACGACCCCGAGGGCGTGATCAAGCCGGGCATGATCAAGGCCGTCCGCGTGATCGCCCTGGGCGTTCAGCCTCGGGCCCGACGCTCGCCCTGCCACATGCAGGTGCGCGTCGAGATCCCCAAGAAGGTCATCGGCACGGTCCCGGTCAACGCCGACGGGTCGGCCGTCTTCAAGGTGCCCGCCAACGTCTCGCTGCAGATGCAGACCCTGGACGAAAACGGCATGGCGATCCTGACCGAGAAGAGCCTCTTCTACGTCCAGCCGGGCGAGACGCGCAGTTGCGTGGGCTGTCACGAACCGGTGGGCATGACGCCCGACGCGTCGCTGTTTGCCAAGATGGCGCGGATCAAGCCGATGGACCTGACCCCGGCGGCAGGCCCGCAGTACAAGGGCGGGCTGAGCTTCATGCGGACCGTTCAGCCGGTCCTGGACCGCTACTGCATCGGCTGTCACGGCCTGGGCGGGGCGCCGGCGGACAAGCGCGCCAAGGCCGACAAGATCAACCTCGTCCACGACGGGAAGATCTCCTGGCCGCGTCCGTACCAGGAGTTGTTCACGCGCGGCGACCACCGCGTGGGCGACAAGGGCTATATGAGCGGCGAGCTTAACATCAGCCGCCCCCGCCGCTTCTACGCCTACAGCAACAAGGTCTCGCACATGCTGGTCAAGAACCACGGCAAGTGCAACATGGACCGCGACAGCAGGATGCGGATCATCGAGTGGATGGACGTCAACGCCCAGTGCTACGGCGACCTGTTCCCCAACAAGCTGGAAGAACGCGGGATCGATGCCGCCGCCCTGGCCCAACTGCGAGCCTACGCCAAGACCGTCGTGGGCGCCAAGATGGCCGCCCAGCCGGACCGGGCCCTGATCAACGTCGCCCAGCCCGACCAGAGCCGGATCCTGCTGGCCCCCCTGCCCGCCGGCGCCGGCGGCTGGGGACAGGTCAAGGGCTTTGCCTCCAAGAGCGACCCGCGGTACAAGAAGATGGCCGCCCTGGTCGACACGTGCATCGTCCGCAAGCCCAACGAGAACACCAACGGCTGGGAGCCGACCTGGGACATGGGCGGCGGCGAAAGCTGGGTCATCGAGGACCGCAAGAAGCTCATCGCGGATCTGAAGGGCAAGTAGCGGCTAGGGCGGCCCAGCCGGTAGTCGGTAGCCAGTAGCCGAGGGTGCCCGATGATTCGATGGCACCATGGTGATGAGGATTCCATCACCTGGCAGGCAGTGGGCCGGCCCGTGCAGGCCCGCGGAGGGCCGACCGATCTTAGCCGGGCCCGGAAGGGCCCGGTAACGGTTTCTACAGAAGCACTTAGCCCCGAAGGGGCGGAAGAAGTCGTCTGCAACAGGTCCCCGCATGCCATCCTTCTGCCGGCCCTTTCGGGCCTTGCCGTATGGGGGGGACGTGGACCGGACCCTTCCGGGCCCGGCTAAGATCGGTCGGCCCTTCGGGCCTACGAAAGACCCCGGCATCCGGCGTTGGACGTTCAGACGTCGCGGATTTCAAGCGAGGAAATATCGGACACCCTCGGCTGCCGGCTTGCGGCTACTGGATCCGCCCGCGGCGGACTATCCCCTTTTGAACCACGCCGGATCCTCCCGTCATCGACCCGACAGGCTCTTGGCGTCTGAGGCCGCGGGGGTATCGCTGTACGTGCGGAGGAACTCCGTCAGGCGCTTGGTTTGCTGTCGCGTGTCCGTCAGGGCCTTGATCTGGTCGAGCAGCTTCGCGGCGATGGCGTTTCGGCGCTGGGTGGCCTCCTTGGCGATGGGCAGGGCGGCCCACGCCCGCTTGAAGTACAGCAGGCTGCGGGCCCGCTGCGCGGGAGTTCCGGTGTCAATCTTCTCAAGCAGTTCGGCGCCCTTGGCGTCGAATCGGGCCCGGGCGACCTCGGCGATGGGTTGGCCTTTCCAGCGCTTGAGGAACCTGGCGTAGGCGTACGGGTTGGGGCGGAGCGTGCAGAGGCGTTCGAGCTCGTCGCGACCCTTGGAGTCGGCCAGCGAGAGGGCCAGTTCGGCGGCCTTCGCGGCGGCGGGTGTTCCCGCCCATTGGGCTATGAAGCGTTTCAGCGCCGTCAACGATTGCTTGTCCCTCGCCGGCAGTGCGTCCCAGGCCTTGGCGGCTTGGGCGGCGTGTTCGGCGGGGTCCGCAGGCGGCGCAGCAGCGGCGCCCTTGGCCCCGGCGCCGGTGATCTGAAGACGTCGATCCTTGACGCTGAGAATCAGCGCCGCGACCGCGGAGGGGAAGTTGCGCATCGCGTAGACATGATCGGTCGAGGCGTAGTCGTGGCCGGGCATGACCACGAAGCCGCCGTCGTGCGTCTGGGCCATGATGAACCACCACTTGATCCGGTCCATGTAGGCGCGGAATCGCCTCTTGTCCGCTCGGGCGGCGCCCAGCGAGCCCCACAGCGTGCCCATCAGCGTCGAGGCGTGCCCCCTCAAGATGTCGTCCGGGCTGCTCGCACAGGCGTTGGCGTAGTGGTCGCCAAGGAGCGTCCAGGACGGCCTGGCCGCGCCGCCGATATGGTGAGCCAGCGCCCCCTGCCCCGCGCGGCCGTAGTGGCCGATCGGCTTGCCCGTGACCGGGTAAGCCCCCCTCGGTTCCGCACGGGTCATGTTGCGAATCACCATGCGGGAGGCGGCGCCTCTCTGGTAGACGATGTTGGTGGCGGCCTCGGCTTGCACCCACGTCGTGTCGAGAGAGGTAAGCGACGAACGCTTTTCGTTCCTGTCCGGCCAGGTAATGGTGTACTCGCCGATGTCCTTCATGCCGGTCGGGCAGAGGTACCCGATGCCCCGCTTGCTGTGGGCGGCGGACTTCTTGGGATCCTTCAGCTCGATAATCGCGTAGTCCCAGTTCTTGAACCCGTAACCGATCTCGCCGCCCGCGCTCCAGGAATGCAGGAAGGCCTGGTGAAGCCTCTCGTAGGCCCGCGCGGAATTGGGCAGCTGGCCCTGCTCGAAGAGGCTCATGGCAATCATCGCCAGGCCGCCCGGCTGGGACATCGCGCCGTAGCCCTTGGGGCCGCCGCCGGCGATACGCTTCTGGATGAACGGGAACGGCTTGTGCGAGAAGCCGCCGCTGCGGTAGTCCTGGCCCAGCTCAAAGGCGCTGACCAGCGACGTGACGGCCGGCACGATCGACCGGTCCTTGGTCAGGAGGTAGTACTCACCCATGACGATGCCGTCATGCCCCCAACCCCAGACGGGAAACCCACCCCCGTTGTCCGGGCTGTAACGCTTCCTGCCGCACCCCGACATGATCTGTCTGATCAACGGACCATACTTCCGCTCGCCGCTGGCCATCAAGGCCAGAACACATGTCGAATGGACATGCGTGCGGCTGAGGAACTTCCCCTCGCGCCTGTATTCGCCGACCAGGAAATCGCATAGATTGACAACGAGCTTGTCCGAGCGCGGGCAGTCGAACGGGTAGGTCGGCGAGAACCGGCCCACCGGCTTGAGCTGCAGCGTGACGGTCTTCTGCTTTGACCTGTCCCCGCCGGGCCAGACGATCAGGTCCAGTTTGCCCTTCTTGCCCTGGCTGTCCTCGATCAACTGGGCCATCGCGGTCATCGGGCCGTCCCACGACGGACTGCGCCGACCGAACCGGTGAGGCACGGTCATGATCTTCCCGTTGGCGCCGATGACGATGTCTCCGGCGTTGATCTTTCCCGCAGCGGGCGAATTGCCGAAGACGAACTTGATGGTGAAGAAGGCCGGGTGCTCGTGCGTGATCCGGGCCCGCAGTCCGGTGGGGCCGATGTTCATAAACCACCCACCCCCGAGCTTCTCCGCGATCGCCCGGTCGTGCCACCCGTGCAGTTTCAGGTTCCACGGGAACCCGTCGGCCTTCTCATGGACGCCCCACGCCGGGCCCGTCGCCAGGCACACCACCAGCCCCACGACGGCCGGGCCGACAACCTGTCGAGTCGATCGCGTCATCACTCAGATCCTCGCAAGGCGGCAATTGTACGAGAAGAACGGAGACGGGAGAAGCGGGAATAAGCGGCAACGGAGCACGATGGCCCGCGGATAGGTCTCTTGGGGGTCTACCGGCCCCTCCAGGCATGAAACCAGTCTCACCATGCCCCCCATCCAGTAATCACGGGAGATTCAGGCCTCAACCGCACTGCTCGGATGGTCACGACGATCCACACGACGCCCATCAGGACCCACCAGAAGACCACCCCTGCCGGCTGGCCCTACCGGCCATCCTGGAGGCCTTCTGCCGGCACCTGATGGCCATGCGGACGCACAAGTGCTGTTCGGACCGATCAGGGCACTGAGATCTCTTGACGCTGTCGGCCAGAAAGTACCAGGGCTTTACGGACGTCCTTCGACCGTATCACCATCGCGCCTGGCGGAGTCCACTTTCCTTGCGCATCGCGATGGAATGTTCCATGAACAGTGTGCACTGTAAGTGGTGTTCCACGCGAAAAACTACCCAAGGCAATGGGAGAACCTGCTTGGGCCAATTGCCCACCTGTCATCCACTCTTTCTTGGTAAGTTCACAGGCCAGAATGTATTTGCCCTCGGGGAGGTTCTCGAACACAAATGATCTATCGGTTATGGTCACGGACTTGACGATGTCTCTGTATCTTGGATCAACGGCCTCGCCTCGGACCTCTCCCTTGACTACAGCCAATCCATATTCTGTGTTGGGATGGATGGACACCCTATTGCACTTCCACTCATCAGCAACTGTGCCTTCGATGCTGCAGTTCCCCTTCACAGAGAAGGCCTGATGTTCTGCGACCGAGTATCGGAGCGAGCATCCTCCGGAAGAGGCGGCGACAACGAGCATCAGGAGAAAAGCTGTTCTCCGTATAGATGACGACAAGAGGGACCCTGACAGTGTGTCGTGAGTGCCGGGAGTTGGCACGAACGTGTTCGATACGATAGCCCTCCTGGCCCTGGCCATGCCCAACCTAACCGCGAAAAGCTGTTGTTTCACCGTAGTGCTCCTTTCCGACTGACTCAAGAGGCTCATCCTGCCAAACAGGGCATTGTCTAACCCGGGATTTGCCGGATGGATTCTGGCCGACGACCGCCGTCGGCCTTTCAGACGACTCTGTCGCGTCTCCCAACATCCGCAGATGACTGTTCTGCTGGATGAAAGGGGATTCAGGTTCCTACCGCACTGCCCGGACGATCACGACGATCCACACGACGCCCATCAGGCCCCACCAGAAGACCATCCCGGCCGGGTTCGGCTCGCGCCCGTCTTTGTTGCGGTGCCCGACGGTTTTGGCGATCGCTTCCATGATCGCGCCAAAGGCGCCGCTGACGAACACGCTGTTGAGGGCCCGCGGCATGGACGGCTTGCCACGCAGCGCGCGCCATCCCATGTAGGCGCTGAGGCACAACCCGCCGATACCGATGGCCAGCATGGGTGTGTTCACGGGGTTTCGGTCTCCGGACTATCCGGCCCGCAGGGGGGCAGGGCATCGAACGCGTCCTTGGCGGCGGCGAGAATGGCTTCCTTGATCTTGGCGCCCTCCCGGTTGAGGTTGTCGTTCGCACTGTTGCCCAGGACGGACTTCATGCTCTTGTCTGACCGCAGCGCATCGAGGTCGTCCCTCAGTTGGCGGACAGGTTGCAGGTCCGCGGTGATGCCCAGGCCCGCGTAGGCGGCCTGCAGGCCGGCAAGCGTCTTGTCGAGGAACTGCCGCGCGTTGGGCTCAAACCGCTCGCGCGCAAGCCGCAGGAACACCGCGTGGGCCTCGGCATACAGGCCGGCATCGAGCATCCCTTGCGCTTTGCGGAGCCGCTTGCCCTGGCTGATCCGTATGATCAGGACGGCTATCCCCCCCAGTATGAGGATGCTGATAAGTACGATCCATACGATGGGGTCGTCCAGTAAACTTCGGGGTTGGTAACTCTGTGCTATTGCTCTCATGGGCAGGCTCCGATCAGGCTAGGGGGACAGATGCAATACTCCGGGCCGCTGGGCTGACGGTCAGTCCAGCATGGCTACGGCGAACACGATGCCCGCAAACACGCCCAGAATCCAACTGACAACGTGGACCCACTTGGGCATGAACCGATAGGACCGCCGGGCCGTCAGGCAGTAGGCCCCTTGGACGAACAGGGCCCCGCCCACGACGGCCAACCCGTAATAGGCCGTGTTCCTCTCGTTGGCGGACAGCAAGAACCCCGCCACGACACACCCCACCCCACCCAAGAGCGCCACCGTGCCGTCGCGCCGGGACTCGGACTGGTTGGCCTCGCTGGTCGGGTTCTTGTCTTCTTTCGTGAGGTACTTGTCTCTAAGGCTCGTGGGGCCCTGGTCTTCGTCCGCGCGCAACGGATCCTTGTCCTGGCCGTGGTCCTGGTCCGATGGGTCTGCCATCACATGCTCCCTTCTGCCGACAACGCCGTACCCAGCGCCGCCGCTTCCCGTGGCGTATCTGTTCAGGCCCCTGAAGTCCGCGAGGTCCATTTGGCCGCGGCAAGGCACCAGCGGCAAGAGGCCAACCGGTCAACTCGAGACGTAGCGTAACACGCCCTGTACCAGTATGCAAACGCTTATCCGAACGGTATTCGGGACGGTTACTCATCTTCGAGGGGAGCCCATTGGTCTTTGTCTGCTGACTAATAGACAACAGGAACGATGCGATAATTCGAGGAACATGCTCGGCCGCTGCGCGGTTGGCGCGCGCCGGGTGTCAACCGGCGGACTTCGAGAGATCGCTCGACGGAACAGGCGGCTTTGACAGGGGTTGCGCGGAGGGAGCTAAGGCGACAATCGGTTGGTTTCTCGCAAGAAGCGCCAGCCGGCGCCAACCGCGCGGTCCGCGGGGTCGTGGGATCCCAAATGTCCCGTTCCAGGCGCGAGGAGGGCGGACGACGCGCAATTCTGCCGACCTTGGCCCTGCGGAAAGTGGGCGTCACCTGCGCTTCTTTCGGACGGGCAGGAACTGGGTGGTCCGGGCTCCTTTGTGTTTCTTGGCCTGTCGGGCCTGGCGGTAGAGGGCCTCCTGCGCGCGGAGGGGCGTGGGGCCCGGCGGGACGGGGTGCCAGTGGCCGTCCGGCTCGAGCCGGGAGGCCTTGACGGTGTCGCTGAAGTAGGTCTGGAGGGTATCGACCAGGCGGCGTTGCAGGGGAGCGCTTTCGACGGGGAACAGGAACTCGAGGCGCCTGTGCAGGTTTCGCGTCATCAGGTCGGCGCTGGAGAGATAGACCTCCTCGGATCCGGCATTGCGGAAGTAGAAGATGCGTGCGTGTTCGAGGAACCGGTCGATGATGGAGACGACCTCGATGTTCTCCGAGACGCCGGCCAGGCCGGGCCTGAGGCAGCAGATGCCGCGGATGTTCAGACGAACGCGCACGCCGGCCCGGCTGGCGCGATAGAGCCCGCGGATGATCTCCGGGTCCTGGAGTGAATTGGCCTTGATCATGATCAGGCCGGGTTCGGCCCGGGTGGCGGCGTTGATCTCTCTAGCGATCATCTCCAGCACCCGCCGATGCAGGCCCGTGGGGGCGATGGAGAGCTTGGACAGCCCGACGGGTTCGGAGTAGCCGGTCAGGATGTTGAAGAACGCCGAGACGTCGGCGGTCAGTTGGCGGTCGGCGGTCATCAGGCCGAGGTCCGAATACAGCTTGGCCGTCTTGTCGTGGTAGTTGCCCGTCCCGAGATGCGCGTACCGGCGGATTCCCGTGCTCTCGCGCCGGACGATCAGGAGGGCCTTGACGTGGGTCTTGTGGCCGGAGATGCCGTAGATGACGTCACAGCCCGCCTCTTCGAGCCGCCTGGCCCAGTCGACGTTCTGCTGCTCGTCGAACCGCGCCTTGAGCTCCACCAGGACGGTGACCTGCTTCTTGTTGCGTGCGGCGGTTTCAAGGGCGGCGACGATAGGCGAGTCGCTGGCCGTCCGGTAGAGCGTCTGCTTGATGGCCATCACCTGGGAGTCTTCGGCGGCCTGTTCGAGCATCGTCACCACCGGATCGAACGACTCGTAGGGATGGAACAGCATCACGTCGCGCCGGCGAAGCGTCGCGTAGATGTCGTCCGAGCCGATCAGGTCCTGCGGGGGCTGGGGCGGCCAGTCGGGGTATCGCCACTGGTCAAGTCCGTTGCGATTGACCAGTTCCCACAGGGCCCTGGCGTCGACGAGGCCGGCGACGGCAAAGATATCGCCCTGCCTGACATCGCACAGGGCCGTCAGATACTCCTTCAGTTGCGTCTCGGCGTCCTGGGCGATTTCCAGCCGGACAACCGACCGTCGCATCCGTTCGTGGACGGCCTTCTCGATGGCGACCAGCAGGTCCCCGCCTTCGTCGTCATCGACCGGGACGTCGGCGTCGCGCGTGATCCGGAAGGCCGCCGCCGAAAGCACGGTATGCCCGGGGAACATCGCCGCGGCGTGGGCGGCGACCACGTCGTCAAGCTTGGCCAGCCTGAGGCCCTTCTTTGCGGTCAGCGCGACAAGCCGAGGCAGGCATCCGGGCAGGGGGATCGCCGCCACGAACGGGCCCTCGTCCGAACCGTCTTTCTGCACCACGAGCCCGATGTAGACCCGCAGGCCGACAAGCATCGGGGCCGGCTCGATCTTCTCGAGGGCCAATGGCGTGAGCACGGGCAGGACCTCGCGCCGGAAGTACCTGGCCAGTTCCTTGCGATCACTGTCCGTCCACTCCTGCCGGTCCACCAGGGCCACGTCGTGCTCGCGCAACTGCTCGATCGTGTGCCTGATGCCCGTGTCCTGATCGGCGACCATCGTTCGCACTCGCCGCGCGATCTGGCGCAACTGCTGACCGGGCGTCAGTCCGGCCAGGTCACGCTTGCGCAGCCGCGCGGAGAGCTGTTGCTTGAGCCCGCCGACGCGGATCATGAAGAACTCGTCCAGGTTGGAGCTGACGATGGCGAGGAACTTCAGGCGTTCCAGCAGGGGGATGTCTTCTCGCAAGCCCTCCCGCAGGACGCGGTCGTTGAACTCCAACCAGCTCAACTCCCGGTTGATGTACAGTGCGGAGGATTCGAGATCAGCTTTCTTCATCGTTGGCGTAGTTCTTCTTGCCGGGCTGCACTATCCTTCGCCTTCCAGGCGAATACGCAGGCCGAACGTACTGGCGAACAGGTCGCCCTTCTTCTTCAAGGCCGTCTGTTCGAGGTACAGGTCGGACGCCCCGGGGATCTGGAGAGTCACCTCGTCCGCATCGCGTCGCAGCACAAAGTTATCCACCTGCTGGCCGTGGCCTCGGTCCAGGGCGTCGGCGACGCGAAGCAGGGCCGCCAGCTTGCAGATGATCACGCGGTGGTCGCGGCGCATGGCCATGTAGGGCTCATGCGTCGGCCGGGGCATGTTGCCCCGGTGGTATCGGGCGACGTTCGCGACGATCTGCTGCTCGTAGGCCTGCAGCCCGAACAGTTCGGAATTGCTCAGGAGGTAGTAGCTGTGCTTGTGGTGGGCCCTGGCGCTGATGAAGCCGCCCACTTCGTGGAGCAACGACGCCAGTTGCAGCAGGAGCCTGTCCCGGGCGGTCAGTCCGTGATCGTCCTGAAGCGCGTCGAACAGGCCCAGGGCCAGCCTGGTCACGTGGCGGGCGTGGTCCATGTCCACGTAGTACTTCCTGGCCAGGGCTTCCGAGGACGAGACGATCCCCGCGGCGACTTCCTCCTCGGGCTTGCCGCGGACCCAGCCGGCCAGGTCGAGCAGCAGCCCTTCGCGGATGGTCACGTCGGAAACCAGGATGCCCTTGGCCGCCGTCGCGCGGAGGATCGCATCGTGGATGATCATCGCGGGCACGAGCGTCTCGGCCACCGCGAAGGGAAGACCGTAGCGGCCGGCGATGCGATCGGGCGTTTGCGTCCGGCACTGGGCCAGGAGGTCCTGGAAGGGGCCTTTCTCGGCAATCGACAGATCGCTTCGCGCCTTCGGCGTGCCGATCTGGTCGGCTATGAAGCGCGCGTCGCTGCCGAGGGCGATGACGTTGCGCACCTTTCGGAGCGGCATGTCCTTGGTCATGGCCGAGACGACGCTGGCGACGTGCCCGGCGAGCACCTGCGAGGCACGTTCGGGCCTCTCGCGGGACGTTCCGAGCTGCTGCATGAGCCGAATGGCCCCGAGCGGACTGCTGGCCGAATGGATGATCCTGCCGTTGTGCTGGATCGTCATCAACGTGCTGCCGCCCCCCACCTCTATCACCAGCCAGTAGCCCCTGCGGATCAGCGACTTGGCCACCTGGCGAACCGCCAGGGTCATCAACAACGCCTCCTCCGTCGGCTGGAGGATGTCCACTTCGAAGCCCGTGGCCATGAAGATCCGGTCGCAGAAGGCGTCGGCGTTGCTCGCTTCCCGGACGGAGCTGGTGGCCACCGTGCGGATGTGCTCCACGCCATAGGCGTCCAGCATGCGGCGGTGCCCTTTCAGCAGGTCCACCACGTGGTTCATGGTCAATCGGGAGATACGGCCTGACGTGAACGTGTCCCGCCCGAGCGGAGCGGGCAGCCGCGCCCGGTCAAGGATCAGCAGGTTGCCGTCTTCATGGGCCTCGGCCAGCACCAGGCGGATCTGGTTCGAGCCGATATCGATTACACCGATCGGCTCGGGAGCGGGCAGAGAAGGTTGATCGCCCGACTCCGGGCCAACCGCACGTTTCCTGCTAGCGCGGGCCATCTGCTGTCACCTCCGCCTCATGGGCAGATACCTTGATCAGAGCCGGACCGTTCACGAAGGCTCCTCCGCGAGAGCCGACCTGATGTACGAGCACAGGTTCCGACGTTGCCGGCCCGCCGAGGGGACCCGGGCCTGGGTGTCCAGCGTGACGATCAGATCGCGCCAGACGTTGCTCGAACGGAGCCCTTTCCACGTGGTGCCGGCCTTGCGGAACAGTCGGGCACGGCGCCGGGCATGGGACGTCTTAAGGTGCGCCAGACCGGGCTTGAGCGATCGCATGGCCCCCGCGAGGATCACTGATGGGCCCGCGTGCTTCGTGTCTCCCCCGATGAAGCCCTCGAGGACCTCTATCCAGACATCGCAGTCGTGAACGTTGCCCAGGAGCGTCTGCAGCCGCCTGGCGGACTTGATGGGCGTGCGCAACAGGTCGGGATAGGCCGGCGCGATCGCTTCCATGGTATATCGCAGGTGCTTGGCGGCTATTCTCATGCGGTGATGATCGGCTATCTCCTGTCGATTGTCCAGACACGGGGCCAGTTCCAGGAGGTCCAGCAGTTCCCCGGCCACCGCGCGCCGCCCCAGCGCGTAGACGGCGTCCGATCCAAGATCCGTGTTGCCCTCATGCAGTTCGATCGCCCTGGCGGTCGTGTCGGCGATGGCCTTGGGCACGCCGCTGCGGCCGAAACGGTCGATCGTGCTGATGACCCGGGGCTGGGCCTGCTGGCGCCGCAACTGGCAGGCCAGGAGGAACGCCTGGACCCCCTTCCGCAGTTTTGCCCCTTGGAGGCGCTGCAGGTAATCCGTCAGGAAGAGAATCTGGACATCCGCGTCGCGGGCGCTTCCCAGCCGCCTGGTGACGCGCTTGATCTCAGTTTGCCAGGTCTTAACCGTCCTGCGCGTGAAGCACTGGCCGAACAGACGCAGCCCGCTGCGCAGGCGGCGGGAGGCGACGCGAGAGCGGTGCACGCCTTCGACGTCCCGCGCCAAGCGCGCTATCGCCATGTTCTCCAAGAGCTTTCGTATCTGCCCCTGGAGGTATTGGGCTGCCAGGAGTTGCAGGCTGCCATCAGTATTGAACGGGTCGGGTTGCATGTGCGGTAGGCGCTTTCCAGACAATTCTATCGTGCCCGGCAAGACCCACAAGCGGTTGTGTACGACCTTTTTTTTCGGCTCCTCCGGATAATGCGTAGGTCAACGCGGGCGCATCGACCTGACGGGATCGATACACC
>CAZVEV010000065.1:0-23085 GCA_964625865.1 uncultured Planctomycetaceae bacterium
GGTGGCCCCTGCGTCGCTCTGCGAGCTATGCAGGGCAGGCCGGGGGTGAGGGGTTTGGGGAGCGTTCGACGTTCGCCTGATTCTCTGTGCCAGTGGCTCTCAGCACCTGACCCATCCATTTGCCTCGTCTCGGGAATCTGTTGACGCCCGGGGACCATCCCCGGGCCGACTGGATATAATATACCCCCCGGGCCGGGCTACGTCAAGACTGTTTTTCCTTTTTCTCGAAAAAACACCTTCGTCTGGTTCAGTCATCCCACGGCGTCGAAAGCCCCGTTTTCGAGGCACCAAGACCCCACAGGATGGAACCTGTGGGCGTGTGCTTCCGCGCGCATCGTGCATGATCCCAAGAGCAGAAAACCCCCGGGGGCCCTGCCCGTGGGGCATCCGCGGACGAGGAACACTCCCGATGCGGAGTCCTGCAGACAACTCTGCCAAGGGGGCGAGGCCGCCCTGTAGCCGCATGCCATACCCATAGACGCCCTCTACCCCATCGGCCGCGAGATCGTCGCTCAGGCCGCGGCCTCGTGCGTGCTGGAGGGTCTGGCTGGGCGTCGGGAAACGGGCTACTGGCTACCTGGCCTGAAAACTGCTATTGTCCTGGTGTACGGCCGTCTTTCATTGTCATGGTCTGGTTGCGGTGCGGCCGCGTTCGGGAGGTTTCGACATGTATGGAACGAAAGAGCTGTCGGCAGAGACGCTGGCGGCGCTGGTCGACGCGTCGGCGGCGATCAATTCGGCGGACGACCTGGACGCGACGCTGGCGGAGATCGCCAGTGCGGCCGCGGCGGTCATGAACGCCGAGGCGGCCAGCGTGATCATGCTCGACAAGGCGCGGGGCAAGCAGGTGTTCCGGGCGGCGTTCGGCCAGCGGGCCGAGCGGCTGATCGGCGTGGAGTATGACGAGGCGGCGGGCATTTCCGGTCGCGTGCTGCGGACGGGCCAGCCGACGGTGGTCAACGACGTCAGCAGCGACAAGACGCACTACAAGGACATCGACGCGATCGTGGACTTCCACACGCACAGCCTGCTGGCGGCCCCGCTGGTCCACAAGGGCCAGGCCCTCGGCGTGGTTGAGGTCCTCAACGCCAAGGGTTCGCGCCAGTTCACCGAGTACGACCGCCTGCTGGGACAGGTCTTCGCCAACCTCGCCGCCATCGCCACCGCCAACAGCCAACTCCGCGAGCGACTCCGCCGGGACAACCGCGGGCTTACCCAGTCGCTGCGGCCGCGGGGGCAGATGATCGGCCTGAGCCCGGCGATGAAGGAGACCAAGGACCTGATCGCCCGTGTGGCGCGGTCGGCGGCGACGGTGCTGCTGCTGGGCGAGACCGGGACGGGCAAGGAGCTGGCGGCCCGCCTGATCCACGTCAACTCGAAGCGCGACAGCCGCCCGTTCATCGCCGTCAACTGCGCCGCCCTGCCGCGGGAACTGCTCGAGAGCGAACTGTTCGGCCACGAGGCCGGGGCGTTCACGGGCGCGACCGGGCGGAAACTCGGGCGATTCGAACTGGCCGAGGGCGGAACGATCTTCCTGGACGAGGTCGCCGAGATCACGCCCGACATCCAGGTCAAGCTGCTCCGCGTGTTGCAGGAGAAGGAGATCGTGCGCGTCGGGGGGATGACGGCAATCGGGTGCGACGTGCGGGTGATCGCGGCGACCAACCGCGACCTGGTGGCCGAGATGCAGGCCGGGCGGTTCCGCGAGGACCTGTACTTCCGCCTGAACGTCTTCCCCATCTGCATGCCCCCACTTCGCGACCGCAAGGACGACCTGCCCGCGCTGGTCGAGCAGTTCCTCAAGCGGCTGGCCGACGAGATGAAGATCCCCCAGCCGACGATCTCGCCCGAGGTGCTGGCCGCCCTGACGCGCTACGACTTCCCGGGCAACATCCGCGAGCTTCAGAACATCCTCGAACGGGCCTGCCTGCTGTCGTACAGCCCCGATGCCGACGGGCCCTGCGTGCTGGCCCCGCAGCACCTGCCTCACGATCTCGTCGGGCCCGGCGGGCAGGCCGAGCCGGGGCAATCGGCCCTCGCTGCCGGGGAAAAGGCCATGGTCGCCGCGGCCCTGGCGGCCAACAACTGGAACCAGTCGAAGGCCGCCCGGTCCCTTGGCATCACGCGCGACAACATCCGCTACCGCATCCGCAAGTACGGGCTGACGCGACCCGGCTGAGACCCCGATGCACACCGCAGGGACGCGAGAATGGGGATTATTGCCCGTTTCGTGCGACCAACATGGGGACTCACGGCCCGGCCCGACCCACGCTTCGTCATGTCGCGTCGGATCACTCAGCCTGTCCGATGATGCTCATCCCTCTATGCGGCGGACCGTTATGTTATCGGACCGTGGCGCACGAAAAAGGACCGCAAGCATTGGCACGCGGTATGCACTAAGGAGGGTGGATGGCTGCTCCACTGGCAGCAAGGCGCCCTTCGCCTTGGAGACAGATGTCTGAGCGGCACTGAGGACGGCCGCGATGGCAGGCACCCCGCTCTGGAGGGAGCGGGGTGTTCTTTTCTGCGCGTCGCGACAGAGGCGGTCGCGATGTCGCCTGCCACGGGCATCCTGCCCGTGAAACCGACGGCAAACGAACCGTTTTCGGCGCATTGGGACACGGGCAAGATGCCCGTGGCACATGTTGCGGCCACAACGCAACCGCCTCCACGCCGCAACCGCCTCATTGAACGCGGGGCCCGCGGGCGGTACCATGGCGGCCACCATGCTTTCGATGGAGATACTTGCGACCGACGGCAAGGCCCGGCGCGGGCGGATCGCGACGGCCCACGGGACTGTCGAGACCCCCGTGTTCATGCCCGTCGGCACGGCGGGCACGGTCAAGGGCGTCACGCCCGACCAGCTCCGGGCCGCCGGGGCGCAGATGATCCTCGGCAACACGTATCACCTCATGCTCCGCCCCGGCGCCGACGTGGTAGCCGACCTCGGCGGGCTCCATGCGATGATGGCGTGGGACTCACCCGTCCTGACCGACAGCGGCGGCTTTCAGGTCTTCTCGCTGGCCCACTTGCGGCAGATCGACGACGAGAAGGTCGTCTTCCAGTCGCACGTCGACGGGGCCACCGAGGTCCTGACGCCCGAGCGGGCCGTCGATATCCAGCACCAGCTCGGCGCCGACGTGATGATGCAACTGGACGAATGCCCGCCCGGCCAGGCCCCGCGAGAGACCGTCGCCGCCGCCGTCGACCGCAGCGCCGCCTGGGCCGCCCGCTGCAAAGACGCCTGGCAGGCCCGCCGGTGCATCTCGGCCCAGGGCCATGACCAGGCGCTGTTCGGCATCCAGCAGGGCGGCGTGTTTCCGGACCTGCGCGACGCGTCGGCCCGGCGCCTGGTGGAACTGGACCTGCCCGGCTATGCCGTCGGCGGACTCAGCGTCGGCGAGGGCCACCACGCGATGGTCGACGTCCTGGACGCCGTCGACGCCCAGTTCCCCGCCGACCGCCCGCGATACCTCATGGGCGTCGGCGAGCCGCGCGACATCCTCGCCGCCGTCGGGCGCGGCATCGACATGTTCGATTGCGTCATCCCCACGCGAAACGCCCGCAACACGCAGGCCTTCACCTGGACCGGGCGCCTGCGACTCAAGAACGCCCGGTGGACGCGCGACCCGGCCCCCATCGATGAAAACTGCTCCTGCTTCACCTGCCGGAACTTTTCCCGCGGGACGATCCGCCACCTGTTCCAAGCGTCCGAGATGCTCGGCCCGACGCTGGTGACGATCCACAACCTCCACTTCTTCTCCGACGTCCTCGCCGCGATCCGCCAGGCCATCCAGGACGGCCAACTCGCCGAACGCTCCGCCGAGTGGCTCACCCAGATGTACCCCCAGCCGTGACCGGCTCGCCCTGGCTAGCTCGCTCATCCCGCGAAGTGATTCTGCGGACCCGTCCCCTTTGTGCGAAACCGCAAGCGGGTTAGGCTCCGGCGATGCGGGGCATTCGCATGGGTTCGCAGGTCAGTGTCGCCTGGAGGAACTCGTGCATCATCTCGCTCTTGATCGCCGCGGCGGCCGGCTCGTTCCACAGGTTGCGGACCTCGCCGGGATCTTCGACCAGGTCGAACAGCTCACCCGCCTGGCCGGTGCGATAGACGGTGATCTTGTACCGCCGGTTGACGTACGTTCGCATGTGGCAGCGCTGCGTGCCGTGGTGGTTCTCTGTGATCGACCATGCCCGCGCCGCGGCGCCGCCGGACCAGGTCTCGAACTGGTTGACGCCCGTCATCGCGGGCGGAATCTCCAGCCCTGCGGCGGCAAGGAACGTCGGGGTAAGGTCCACGAGGTTCTGGATGGCGTCGGAGGTCTGTCCGGCTGGCACGCGGCCGGGGTAGCGCACGATGAAGGGCACGCGGATGAGGTCCTCGTACATGTGGATGGCCTTTGCGGTCAGGCCGTGCTGGCCCAGGAAGTGGCCGTGGTCCGTGCTGAACACGACGATCGTGTTGTCGGCCTGCCCCAGGCGGTCCAGCGTGTCGAGAATTCGCCCGATCTGGCTGTCCATGAAGCTGACCATGCCGTAGTAGCAGGCGATGTCCTTCTTCAACTCCTGGCGGTCGCGCAGGTGCGAGTGGGCGCCGTGGAGCCACTTGTCCGGCGCGAACAGCCCCGCCACGTCGCCGTCGGCCTGCTGCGTCATCGCGAAGTGCGGCGGATTGGCCTCGTGTTCGCCCGGCGTCAGTTCGCCGGGGACCATGTCGGCCGGGTCGTACATGCTCGCCCACGGCTCGGAGACGATGTAGGGCGGGTGCGGGTCGTGGAAGCTTGACCAGATGAAGAAGGGCTTGTCCTGGTCGGCAGCCGCCTCGATCTGCGCGATCGTGCGCTCGCCGGTCCATCGCGTGTAATGGAACTCCTCGGGCAGGTCCCACCGTCGGGCGTCGGCATCGTAGTAGCGTTGTCGCTCCGGCTTGCCCTGCACGGGCGGCCAGACCTGGAAGTAGTCCTGCCAGTCGGCCAGGCCCTTTTCTTCCATCCAGATGCCGTAATGCTGGCCGCTGTGCGATTCGTCCCCGTGGTTGCGGGCCAGTTCGACACGGTCAAACCCGTACCACGGCCCGTCGAACGTCCGCCAGAAGTCCAGGTTCCGCAGGGTGGGCTGGCATTCGAGGGATTCGGCGCCCGGCTGGGTGGCCAGCGGCTGGAAATGGGCCTTGCCTACCAGAGCGGTGAAGTAGCCAGCCCGGCCGAGCATCTCCCCGACGGTGGGCACGTCCTCGAAGAGCTTGGTCCCGAGGCTCCACGCGCCGTGCTGCGACGGGTACATGCCCGTGATCATGCTCGCCCGCGTGGGTGTGCAGGTGGGGTTGGGGCAGTAGGCGCGATCGAATCGCACGCCCTGGTGACAGAGGCGATCGAGGGCCGGCGTCTGAATGCGATCGTTGACGCTGCCCAGCGTGCCGGCGTGCTGCTGGTCGGACGTGATCAGCAGGATGTTCGGCCTGGTGTCGGACATCGGCGGCTCCTGCTGCCCGCGGCGAGGGACAGACCGTGCGTGAAGAAACACGGGGCGGCCAGACAACATCTCCATGCCGTCTGCCGCCCCGTCGCGTACTGTTGACCGAATCGTCGCGAGTTAGTCGCGCGAGCGGGCCTTGTTGACCACGAGTGACCGACCGTCCATGTCGGTGCCGTTCATGGCCTCGATGGCCGCCTCGCCCTCAGCATCATTCGGCATCTCGACGAAGCCGAATCCGCGCGAGCGTCCGGTTTCGCGGTCACTGATGACCACCGCACGCTCTACCGCGCCATGGGCGCGAAACGCATCGGCCAACGAATCGTCGGTGGTGCTATAAGGAAGGTTACCTACATAAATATTGATCATCTCATCGACTCCCGGCAGCGATCCGAATCGACGCCGAAACGCACATTACAACCCGACCGCTACAAACCAGACAAAGCAAGCCGCGCACCGCGCGCAACTGTTGTCGATATGAATAGCTGCGCCCGCAAGAGATGTCAAAAGAAATCTTCCACGGTTCGCGCGAAGATCGCCAGTCGCAACGCGATCCGAAATCGGGTAGGCTCGGGCGGTCATTTGCAGGGACAGGACCATGATACCCGGACGTCAAAGCGCTGACAGTGTACTGCGGATTGCGGCCGTGCTGGTCGTGACGGTGGGGGGGTGTGCGACCGTGCGGGCCCCGGCGCCGCCCGTCGGGCCGCACTTCAGCGTGATGAGCTACAACGTCAACTGGGGCATGCCGCGCCCGGACCTCGCCGTGCGCGCCATCGCAGAGGCCGACCCCGACGTGGTCTGCCTCCAGGAGACCACGCCGGACTGGCAGCGCGTGCTCGTGGCGTCACTGGGCGGTCGCTACCCGCACGCGGAGTTCCACCATTACGGCGGGGCCGGCGGGATGGCCGTCCTGTCCAAGCTGCCCTTCAAGACCCGCGCCTACGTGGCCCCGCAGGCCGGATGGTTCCCCGCGTGGATCGTGACCGTTCGCACGCCGCTGGGGCCCGTGCAGGTCTGCTCGCTGCACCTGCGCCCGCCGCTGTCGGACCGCGGGAGCGTCTCGGCGTCTGCGTACTTCGATACCAAGGCCATCCGCTGTCGCGAGGTGCAGGCCGCCTGGGAGCACCTGGACCCGGCCGCCCCCGCGGTTATCGTGGGCGACTTCAACGAGGACGACGACGGGCGGGCGGTGACCTGGCTGACGGACAAGGGCTTCACCAACGCGGTGGCCCAGTTCGACAAGCGAAGCAGCACGTGGCGGTGGCGATGGGGGCTGATCACGCTTCGCAATCGCTACGATCACATCCTGCACTCGCGGGGTCTGCGGGCGGCCTCGGCGCGGGTCATCCAGGAAGGCGCATCGGATCACTACCCGGTGATGGCCGTGATCGACGCGGCGCCGACCGGCCGGTTACCAGAGGCCGGGCACTAGCCGCCAGCGGACGCGCCGCGCGTACGCCTGGTAATCGGGCGAGGTGGCCAGCACGCGTTCCTCGGCACCGATGCGAAAGACCACTGCCGCTACCGCAGCCGCCGCAGGCCAGAAGTCCATCACCGCCGGGGCCGGGCTCGCCAGGCAGCAGGCGGTGATCATGGCCATCTCGCCCAGGTAAGCCGGATGGCGCACCAGGGCGTAAGGCCCGCCGCGGACGATACCCCGCACGGCCGGCAGGATAGCGAAACTCCGCCCCAGCGAAAGGAACGCCGTCACCGCCACCACGCCGCCGGCAACGAAGACCACGTTCGCATGCACGGGCCACAGGTGCGGCGGCGGGGCGAGTTTCAGCGCCGTTCCCGCCACGAGCAGGCTGGGCAGGGCCAGCGCGATGGCCCCGGGCGACCCATGACGCATCACGGGTGATCGCAAGAGAAGCAGAACCCCCACGCACGCGTTGAGAACGGTGATGGTTATCCGGGCGGATGTCAGACGGTCCTGGCCGGCCGTCGCCATGCCGAGAACACCCCAACTCAAGACCGACAGCCCGATGAGGATGTTGGCCCAGCGCTCCATCGCCGTCGCCCGAGGGCGCGACGGGTTAGTAGATCCAGAACGGCCAGTCAAACATGTAGCTCAGCAGGTTGACGATACCCAGAATCGCAATCCACACAAGAAAGCCACCGGCCCCTGACCCACCACCTTCACCGTATCCCATTTGCGTCACCTTTCCCAAGCGAACATGCACAAAGGCGCGACCCCAGCGATCTAGACGACACGATGGTAGGGTATCACCGTGGCATTCGCAAGGGCGTGATCCGGTTCCGGGCAGGCCGCTCGGACCAGCGGGCCCGGCGGGTCAGTAGACCCAGAATGGCCAATCGAATGCATAGCTGAGGACGTTGATGATTACGAGAACGGCAATCCACCCGATGAAGCCCGTCAGTGCCGATCCATCGGTCTGATCGTAATCATAGCTCATGGCGCGGCCCTTTCCCAACAGTCATTCCACGGTACGGTCCCCGGTCCCCGCTGAGGAACAGTAGGATACCGCAGCGGTCGGGGCAAATGGGGGGAGCCCACGGCACCCGGTAAGGTCAATTCGACGCGATGAACGCTCGCAGGGCTTCCTTGGCGCGGCGCGTGAGTATCTCGTGGGGCTGCTGCATGGCCAGGCGCTTGGTGACCTCGTCGGCAACGAGGGGGCGAACGTCGCTGAACAGGTGCGTCGGCGCATCGGGGGTGGCTTGGCCGGGGATGCAGATGACGGGCACGGACTTCCGGCGGGCGATCTCGGCGACGCCTGCGGCGGTCTTGCCGGCGGCGGATTGGGCGTCCAGCCGTCCCTCGCCGGTGATGCACAGGTCCGCGTCGGTCAGCCGCCGGGGCAGGTCGACGGCCTCGGCGACCAGGGGCAGGCCCGGCTCGAGCGTCGCGCCGGCGAAGGCGGCCAGTCCGGCCCCCAGCCCGCCGGCGGCCCCGCCGCCTGCACGCGTCGTCACGTCGACGCCCAGGTCGCGGCGGATCACGTTGGCCAGGTGCGTCAGGCCGGCCTCCAGTTCGACCACCATCTCCGGCGTGGCGCCCTTCTGCGGCGCGTAGACCGGCGCGGCGCCGTTGGGGCCCAGCAGCGGGTTGTCGGCGTCGCAGGCGATGCGAATCTTCACGCCGTCCAGTCGCGGGTCTCGGCCGGCTACGTCGATGTGGGCGATCTGCGCCAGGCCTCCGCCGGCCAGCCCGCAGATGGCGTCGCGGCCGTCGGCGTCGAGGAAGGATATGCCCAGGGCCTGGGCGCACCCGCAGCCGCCGTCGACGGTGGCCGAGTCGCCGATGCCCAGCACGATGCGCCCGGCGCCCTGGTCCAGGGCGGCCACGATAAGCAGGCCCGTCCCGTACGTGGTCGTTCGCATCGGGTCGCGCATGTCCGGCGGGAGCAGGGCCAGCCCGGAGGCGGCGGCCATCTCGAGGACGGCCGTCAGGCCCGCGGGGCCTCCCGCGGGCGTGCCCTCGCCGTCGGCCTGTGCACGCGCCGCCGACAGCCCCACCTGCCCGGGCAGGCCCGCGCCGACGGCGGATCCGAGCAGGCCGAACCGGGCACGCATCTCCCTTCCGACGGGATCGTACACGTCAGCGGCCAGGAACTGGCCGCCCGTGGCGGCGACCATCGCTTCAACCGTGCCGCTCCCGCCGTCGGCCATCGGGCACAGGTCCACGCTGGCCGACGCGCAGACGCCGATAACGCCCTCGGCCAGGGCGGCGGCCACGTCCGCGGCGCCGAGCGATTCCTTAAATGAGTCCGGTGCGATAACGATCTTCATATGTCGGTTCTTCCCGTAGAGTCCTTCTTGGGCGCCGCGGCGCGCCGTGCGGTAATGTTGGCCCACGCCCGCACGCGCCCGCGGACGATGCCGATCTTGACCCGTGTCCCGCCAGCGACGTCCTCGATGATCATGCCCAGGTCGTCCAGCGAGTGGACGTAGTACTTGTCCACCTGGAACAGCACGTCCTTCAGTTGCACGCCGAGCCTGTGCGCAGGCCCGCCGTCGTCCAGGCCCACCACCAGCAGGCCGCGGGAGACCGGCAGGCGCAGGTCGCGGGCCAACTCCGCCGTGACCGGCCGCAGTGTCATGCCGAACAGCGACCGCGCCAGGGCCTTGCCGTCCGGGCGGGGCTTGGCCTTGACCGTTACCGCGGCACGAACGGTCTTGCCCTCGCGAAGGCAAGTGAACGTGACCGTCTGGTCGGCACGAACCGCGAGCATGCCGCACGTGTAGTCCGGCATCTGGGCCACCGCCGCGCCGTCCAGCGCAACGATGCGGTCGCCCACGCGCAGGGTCTTGGCCGCCGGCGTGCCCGCCTGCACCGATGCGACGCGCACTTGCGTGCCGGCCGGCGTGTGGTGGCGGCGCACGGTGGCGCCGAAGATCAGGCGGTTGGCCCGCTCGAAGTCCAGCAGCTTGCCCAGTTCGTCGGCCAGCGCGTCGACGGGAATGGCAAAGCCGATGTTCTGGGCGTCGGCGCGGATGGCGGTGGTCACGCCGATCAGTTCGGCGTTGATGTTCAGCAGGGGCCCGCCGCTGTTGCCCGGATTGATCGGCGCGTCGGTCTGAATGATGCCCTCGTACACCACGCCCTTGTCGAACTCGAGGCGGCGGCCCAGGGCGCTGACCACGCCGGTGGTTATCGTGTTGGCGTACCCCAGCGGGTTGCCGATCGCGATGACCGTCTCGCCCGGCATCAGGTCGTCGCTGCGCCCGAAGGGCAGAACGGCCAGGGCCTTGCCCGCCGGCGGGGCGATCTTCAGGACCGCCAGGTCATGCGACGGGTCGGCGCTGATCACCCGCGCGGCGTGCTTGGACTTGTCGGCGAGCGTTACCGAGATCTTCTCGGCGCTGCGGACGACGTGAGCGTTGGTGATGATGTAGCCGCTGGCGTGGATGATGAACCCCGAGCCGAGGCTCTGGACGGGCACCTTTCGCCTGTGCGGACTGGGGAAGATGTCGAAGAACGGGTCGCCTCCGAACAGCCCCCCGCGCGACTGGACCAAGGCGGTGGTGGAGATGTTGACCACCGCGGGGGCCGCCTTACGGTAGGCCCGCACCACCGGCGTGACGCGCGAATCGGAGTCGGCGGCCACGGCGGGGCCGGCCACCGCCAGCAGGCCCATGCACGCGATTGTCAGCAGTGTTCCCTCGATACGACGTCTCATTGTCCGCACCTGCTTTCCTCTGCCGCCGGACCTTCCGGCCTGCCGTTCGCCCGCCCGCAGTATACGCAAGAACCGTCCCGTCCGTCGAGAGGGAGTTGGCCGGTCCGGGCCCGGGGCCTTGAGACGGCCGAGATATTCCTCCCGGTGGTTTGACATGACGGGCAAACTCCTTTAGAGTCAGATGATGGACCGCCGGTTGCGGCGGATCGCCGGCCTCGGGCGTGGCGCGGGGACGGGCGACACTACGATTGTGCGGGGGGCGAATCGCAGGATATGAGCAGCAGCGGCAGCACGACGAGGACGGATCGGCAGCGTGAGAGGTTCAGCCCCGAGGAGCTGGCTATCGCGCTGAGTCACTTCGATCTGGGCCTGATATCGAGCATCGAGGACTTCCCCCGCGGATCGCGCCGGGCGCCGAAGGTCGTGATCGTCTGCGAGCGGGGCAAGTTTCTCTTCAAGCGTCGCGCCAAGGGCAAGGACGATCTGCCGAAGGTGGGCTTTACCCACCAGATCCAGTTGTCGCTGGCGGCGCAGAATTTTCCTCTTCCGCACCTGATGGGCACGCGGAAGGACAACAACTCGATGCTCGTCCGTGAGGGCAGCATCTACGAGATGTTCGAGTACATCAACGGCGGGGGGTATACCGGCTCGGGAACCGCGACGTTCAACTCCGGGCGCATCCTGGGCCTGTACCACAAGTTGCTCGAGGGCTTCCGCAGCGACTTCAAGCCGCCCACGGGAAGCTATCACAACGCCCAGGCCATCCACCAGGCCATCAAGACCACCGTCGGCTCGCTGCCGATGGACTCACGCCCGCCGATGGACACGCTGACCGGCACGATAGAGACCGTCGAGCACGCCTACGTCAGCAGTGCTGAATACGTGAAGAAACTCGGCATGGACGATTGGCCGCGACAGATCGTCCATGGCGACTGGCACCCGGGGAACATGCTGTTCCGTGACAAGCACGTGGTGGCTGTCATCGACTACGACGCGGCGCGGCTGCAGCAGCGCGTGATCGACGTAGCCAACGGCGTGCTGCAGTTCTCGATCGTCGGCGGGGGGGACGACCCGCGAAAGTGGCCCGCCCAGCCGGACCTGCGACGCTTCAGGAAGTTCATGCAGGGTTACGACAAGGTCAATGTCCTGTCGAAGGCCGAACTGCAGGCCGTCCCGTACCTGATGTGCGAGGCCATGATCGCCGAAGCCGTCCTGCCCATTGCCGCCACCGGCAGCTTCGGCAGGATTCCGGGCTTCCCCTTCCTGGAAATGGTCCGCACGAAAGTCGACTGGATCCTCCGCCACGTCGACCACCTGACCGACGTGCTCGACGCGTAAGGCACGGGACTCGCCTTGACGCGGTGCAATGGTAGGGCGTGCAACTCGTTGCACGCGGAACAGCGGAAAGATGGATTACGCGTATGCCCAACTACCGCCGGTGGCATGACGGGTCTCTGTACTTCTTCACATTGGTGACCCAGGATCGCCGCGAAATCTTCCGCCATGAGATGGCCCGTCGCCTGCTGCGGGAGGCGATGGAATCGACCCGTGCAGAGCGACTGTGGACGACCGTAGCCATCGTTCTACTGCCGGACCATCTGCACCTTATCTGGCGAATGTCGGGCGACGACCTGGATTACTCGACTCGTATCGGTGCGATCAAGAAGCGGTTCACACGGGCTTACCTGGCTGCTGGTGGGTCCGAAGGGTCTGTCTCTGACGGTGGGAGAAAACACAGGCGGCGCGGGGTCTGGCAGCAACGCTTCTGGGAACACACAAACCGTGATGCGCGCGACTTTCATCTGCATGTGGACTACATTCACACCAACCCGGTCAAACATGGTCTGGTCAATTATCCGCGAGATTGGGCATGGTCGAGCTTCCACCGATACGTAGAGATGGATTGGTATGAGCCGGACTGGGTCGGCGCAGCGGATCTGCCTGGCAATGTCGAGTACGTCTGGGGAGATTGAAGGGCGCAACGTAGGGCGTACAACTTGTTGCACGCGACAGGGATTGGGTATTCGTTCCGCGTGCAACGAGTTGCACGCCCTACCCCGGGCGTACGGCGGGTTACCGCAGGGGCTGGACGGATATCGCCCAGTAGGGGGGGAGATCCGGATCGTTGGCGTCGGCGCTGGCGGTGATCTTCTCGAGTTCGGCGTGGGCGTCGAACAGGTCGAGCGTCAGGTTGTGTCGCTGGCCGACGGCGAACTTGGCTGCCGCCGCGGCGCGCCCGTGGCGGACGGCCCAGTGGACGGCGACCAGTTCGCGGTTCGCGTATCGGCCGCTTGTCACGTGAGCGACGCGGTATCGCACGTAGACCAGTGCGTCTTTGGCCGGCAGGACGTGCTGCGGGTCCGGCACGGGGGAGACGGCTTTGACGGTGGCGATCACGCCGATCCGGTGGTTGCCCGGCTCGCTGGTAGATGCCGGCAGGCCGAGTCTCTCCGCATAATAGTAGGCCCGCCTGTACGCCTGCGTCGAGCCGTGCATCCGCTTCATCTGGGCCAGCAGCTTGACCATCTCCACGAGCGTCGCGCGGTTTCGGGCCATGTAGGCCCCGTCGTAGAAGTTGGCCCGGACCTTCTCGCCCGGCGGCGTGTGGAGGCGGCTGCGGAGCGCCTCGAAGCGGGCGGCCTTCGTGGCGGCGGCCAGTTCCAGGCGGAATGCGGGCGAGCCGAGCGTCTGTCGTGCCTGGCGCCCCACGTCGTGGCCGGCGAAACGTGCCGAGGCGTCCCGGTAGATCGTCTGGCCGGTCCGCGCGTCCGGGGCGCCCCGGGCCTTGCTGAGCAACCCCTTGCCGTAGTCCTCAAGCGCCTTGACGATCATCGCCGCCTCGGTATCCGGGTTGCGCTTCAGTTCGGCGATGATGGGGGAGTAGTCCTTGGCCTTGGCGACCTTGGCTTTGTAGTGATTCAGGCGGGTCAACACGAGGTGGTCTATCGGCCCCTTGGCCGTCGAAACGCCGGCCGCCGAGGGCAGCCACAGGTGCGGGCGGCTCCAGTTGCCCCCCAGGCCGCGAAGCACCACTGACTGGCGCGTGGAGATCTTGACGAGCACCATCGGCATCGTCTCGCCGACCCCGGCCGTCGCCGTGCAGAAGTCCGCGTGGTTGCTCCATCGCGGGCCGAACCATCGCGTCGACCCGCTGGGCTTGACCGCACGCCACGTCTCGCGGTCATGCTTGCTTCGGATCGAGATTGTCGTCCCGGACGAGGGAAGCAGCATCGCGCGGTAGGTGTCGTCGGGACTCATCGAAACGTCCGACGCGGGCCGGCCGCGGTTGAGACGGTAGACCTTCGGGGTCTTGACGTCGACGATCGCGCAGGGGGCGCCCTCGTGCCCCACGTGCGTCCCGTTGCGGCTGATCCCGCCGGTGCAGGCCGCGTCGATCAGCTTGGTCTTCTGTCCGTCCTTGAGGCGGTGGAGGAAGGTAGCCATGGTGGCCCGCTGGCGCACCGGCTGACCGGTTCGTCCTCCCGGCGCGCGGATGTCCCCGGCCGCGGGGACGGGCGTGCCCGGTGCGGCCGGCGGGGGTGCCGCCGCACGGGCGGCGTAGATGATGTACAGGTCCTTCGTCCCCGGATTGACCCACCAGGACGGGTCGCGGACGCCCTGAAGGTCACCCAGGGCCGGGCGCGGTGATCCGCCGCCGGCCGCGACCACCATCGCCTTGCCGCCGACGGCGTAGAGCACGCGGCTGCCGTCCGGCGACCACGTGGGACGGGCCAGCGCCCCCACGCCCAGCTTGGAATCGAACGAGACCAGCGTCTTGACCTTGCGCGTCTTGAGGTGAACCGTGACGATACGGTTGCCCTGGGCCGCGACGATCTTCGCCCCGTCGTAGTCCGACCCGAGCAGACGTTTGACGGCCGTGTCTTCGTATCCGCTCTGTCCCCAGGCGCTGCCCGCGACGGCCACTACGGCCGCAACGGTTAACGCTGTCCGGAATTGCCGCATCATGGCTCCTTCCCGAGCATCGATCTGCTCGACCCGCCACGCACACATACGACAGCGGTCTATCTATATCGAACCTCGGTTGACCCTGCGGGTTCCGTTAAGGGGGAATAAATCGGCCCGTCGGAGGTGTTCGAACGTGGAGGCGTCGGCGGTGCGCGTGCTACCCGACCCAGGACTCGGACATTGCGGCGGGCGTCTCGGGGGGCTGGTCCAGCGATCGGGCCAGCACGTCCCAGTCGCGGCGCCAACATTGCAGAAGGCGGATGGTCTCGCTGACCGGTTCGCGCCGCCGGTAGAAGCCCGCCTCGGCCAGACGGCGGGCCACCTGCTCGTAGAGACAGGCAAACCGTCCGTCCGGGCCGTCGGCCAGCAGGTCTCGACGCAGTTGCTCGACCAGTCGCTCGGCGCGGGCGAGCTTGTCGGCGGCCTGGTGGGGGGCTCCCTCGTCCAGGGCGGTCAGGCCCTGTCGACACAGGCGGATGGCGGCGTCGTAGAGCAGCACGCGAAGCCGTCGGGGCGTGGCGCCCGCGTGATCGGCGGCCAGGTACGCCCGAACCACGCCGGCCTCGTCGGGCACGCTGCCGTCACGCGGACAGAGCCTGCCTCGGCCCCGCGCAAGGCCGTGTGGGGCCCGCTGTGTTGCGTACGTCTGCTGCATCATCCGGTTCCGTGTTCGTCTGATTCTCAGCCGGGGTCTTGCCCCCGACATGACCTTTATCGGCGATGCCTCGTCGCGGACTTTAACCGCGCACAGGACCGTGCGCCGGACGGCTGGCCACTGAAGTGGCCGGCCCCAGGTTGCGAGATGGGCGAGCCCGGTGCCGTGGTTTGACGCGAAGCGGCAACCACGTTGCGACCCGGCGATACGTGGTTGCCGCTTCGCGTCAGCCCACGGCACCCTTACGTCGGATAGGCCCGTCAGCTACAATGGGACGCGTTCGGGGGGGCGGAGTACGGGTGTGGTGACGATGACAGGCTGGCTGATGATTGGATGGATCGGGCTGCAGGAACTGATCGTGATCGTGCTGTTCCTGGCGGCGGGAGTTATCTTTATCCCCATTCCGCGCAAGCTGTTCGGGCGAAAGCAACACAGTGTGGCCGGCGGCAAACCGGTGCGGTGGTCGGGCAAGTTCCGCGTGAATCAGATCCCGCATGTCCACACGGCAGCCGAGGCGTTTTTCAGTTCCTACAGCGAGGGCGAATACACGATCATGGGGCGCGAGCAGTTCCGCCTGACGTTTCACCGCGGGCCATGGCAGGACACCGGCGGGGGGCAACTCGTCCCCATTGCCTATGCCGGGGCGAAACCCGACGAGATGCCCGTGGTTCTCCGCGTGGTGATGCAGCCGCGGAGGGATGGCCTGCTGATGACGATTCGACACGAGGTGATCCCGCCGGACAAGCTCTCGCGGGCTGACAAGGCGGGCCTGACCGCCCGCTTCAAACGCGAAGTCGCTGACTTCCAGACGTACCTGGAGACGAACTTCGCCCCGTCAGCCGGGCCGCCGGGCCCCCCGAGACCACGGAAACAGATCTCTGTCATCCAGAAGAACACCGAGGAGTGAAGCAATGAAGGCACGGATGCGAGTGGTGTGGATCTGTGTGGCAGCGATGGTGGCGGCGGGCGCCGCGGGCGCCGCGGAGGGCGAAAAGGTCCTCCTGGACTTCGATGAGCCCCTCGACGTCGCGTCGCTGACGCGTGACGACGTGAAGGTGACGCAGGTGGCTGCGGGCAAGGGCAAGGCGCTGCGGCTGACGACGGGTCACGCGCGGAAGTGGCCCGGTCTGACCGTGCGGGCGCCGGGGGGCAAGTGGGACCTGTCGGGCAGGGGGTACGTGGCGGTGGACGTCGCCAACCTGGGCGCCACGCCGGTTCGCGTGTTCTGTCGCGTCGACAATCCGCGGGCCACCGGAACGAAGAAGTGCGCGACCGGCTCGACGACGCTGGGCGTCGGTGCGAAAGGGACGATCACGGTAGCCCTTCACCCGAGCCCCGTGCAACTCGTGCCTCCAACGAAGATCATCGGCATGCGAGGCGTGCCCGCCGGGCCGGCCGGCACGCTCGACCCGGCCAACGTCACGCAGATCCTGATCTTCGTCAACGCTCCGAAGACCGACCACACCTTTACGATAGACACCGTGCGTACCGGCGGGACGTCGCGAACGATGTCGACCGAGGCGTTCTTCCCGTTCATTGATGAGTTCGGCCAGTACATCCACAAGGACTGGCCCGGCAAGACCCACTCGGCTGCGGACTTCGCCGAACACCGCAAGGCCGAGGCCGCCGACCTGGCCGCCCACGCCGGGCCGGCCGGCTGGAACGCCTACGGCGGCTGGGCGCGCGGGCCCAAGCTGCCGGCCACCGGCTTCTTCCACGCGACGAAGTACAAGGGCAAGTGGTGGCTGGTGGACCCCGAGGGCCGACTCTTCTGGTCGCACGGGGCCGACTGCGTTCACAGTCGGGGCGCCACCACGCCGATTACCGACCGGATGCACTACTTCAAGGCCCTGCCCAAAGCCCGGACGCCCGAGGCGCAGTTCTATGGCTGGGGCAACTGGGGGCCGCACGGATACTACAAAGGGAAAAGCTATCGGTCGTTCAACTTCACCCGCGCGAACCTGCTCCGCAAGTACGGGGCGGGTTGGAAGGAGACGTTCGCCAACATCACCCAGCGGCGCCTGCGGAGTTGGGGAATGAACACGATCGCCAACTGGTCGGACCCCGACATTTACCTGAAGCGTAAAACGCCGTACGTCGTCGCCGTGCACGTCCGCGGTCGGCCGATCGAGAGCTCCAAGGGCTACTGGGGCAAGTTCGACGACGTGTTCGATCCGACCTTTCGCGCGAACCTGCGCAAGCGGCTGGCCCGCGAGGTCGGCCAGTCGGCGGGCGATCCGTGGTGCATCGGCTACTTCGTGGGCAATGAACTGTCGTGGGGCAACGACACGTCGCTGGCCGTCGCGGCGCTGGCGTCCCCCGCGGACCAGCCGGTGAAGATCGCGTTTATCGCGGACCTGAAGGCGAAGTACGCTTCCATCGAGAAGCTCAATGCCGCATGGGGAACGAATCACGCCTCGTGGAACGCGCTGCTGGCGACCCGCAAGGCCCCCGACGCCCGCAAGGCCGCCGCCGACCTCAAGGCGTTCTACGCGAAGATCGCCGAAACCTACTTCCGCATCTGTCGCGACGAGGTCAAGCGCGTCGCGCCGAAGAACATGTACCTCGGCTGTCGATTCGCGTGGGTCAATGACCTTGCGGCCGCCGCGGCGGCCAAGTACTGCGACGTGATCGGCTACAACCTCTACCGCGACGACGTGTCGGACTTTCGGCCCGGCGGGGGGATCGACCGGCCGGTCATCATCGGCGAGTTCCACTTCGGGGCGCTGGATCGCGGCATGTTCCACACGGGCCTGAGGCCGACCGCCAGCCAGGCCGAACGGGCCGCACGCTACACCAGCTACGTCCGCGGTGCGCTGGCCAACAGGTATCTCGTCGGGGCGCACTGGTTCCAGTTCGGCGACCAGGCCACCACCGGTCGCGGCGACGGCGAGAACTACCAGATCGGCCTGCTCGACGTGTGCGACAGACCTTACCCCGAAACCAGGTCCGCCGTCCGCCACGTTGGCGCGAGTTTGTACACCCATCGCCTCAAGAGCAAGTAAACCGCGATAGCGCCGCGTTCACGTGCGGGTGTGCGCCTGCAAGACATCGTCGCCTGAATCGCACCGTCCGCGGTTGCTTGGCAGTCGATCGTCAGATCGACACTTCTCGTCGCGTTAGCGACGAGACTGAAGTCCACGTGCGATACATCTCGAAACCCCGTCGCTCACAACGCTGGTGTATCGAGAAAGCGTCGGTCTGACGATCGACCGCTAAACGATCAACGCAAAATCCGGGTGTTGAAACAAGATTCTTCTCGAATGTAAGTATCTGTGAAATAACATGATGGGTCTCCTTAAGACCCCTCAGGGAAAAAGTTTTCGGAATATAGTTGACTTACCAACAGTTGGCGGCGACAATTACTGTCGATGAAACACATGGAGTACATCACGATGACCGAACCTGCGGACCGCAACATTGACCTTCCGATGGACATCGCGAACAAGGACCTCGAGGCTGTCGTCGGGTTCTGGTGGACCAGCACGCTGCTGAAGAAGCTGGCCAGGCGGTTCTTCAAGGGCCTCGGTTCGTCCGAGGCGTTCTTCAACTTCATGATCATGCTCCGCCGCGCCGACGAGCCGATGACGCAGAGGCAGCTCAGCGAGATGCTGCTGGTGGACAAGTCCAACGTCACCGGTCTGCTGGATCGGCTGACCAAGGCCGGGCTCGTTCGCCGCAACCGCGTGCTGGGCGATCGGCGAAGCTACCACGTGACGTTGACCGAGCGCGGCCGCGAGGTCATTGACGAACTCGACGCCCACTACACCGCCACCGCCGAGTTGCTGATGGCGAACTTCAGCGACGACGAGCGTGACGAGATGATCCGACTGACCCACAAGCTCCGCGAGGCGATGGCTGCCAGCGGACTGTGACATGAATAACGGGCCCAAGCTGTACGTGTAAAGCCGCACGCGGCGTGACAGACGCGTAAGAAACAACCCCAGACGCGCACGGGGAGTCCCTGCGCGCACAGAGCGGAAAGGACAGAGCGATGAACGCGAAGCACGAGAGCAACGGGACGTGGACGTGGCGGAACCTGGCGAGGCTGGCAATAGCGGTGGCGTTGGCTGCCGGCGGGGCGGGGCTGACGGCCCCGGCGCCGGCCCGGGCGGCGGGCCTGCTGGTTGCCGACGGCGGGTTCGGCGGCGTGCTGGAAATCGAGAGTCACGACGTGGTCGTGACGATCAACAACGGCGTGGCGGTCACGGAGGTCAAGCAGGTCTTCCGCAACACCGAGGACCGGCAGGTCGAGGCCCTGTATACCTTCCCCGTGCCGAAGGGCGCCTCGGTAGCCAATTTCAGCATGTGGATCAATGGCAAGGAGATGGTGGGCGAGGTCGTCGAGAAGAAGCGCGCCCGCCAGATCTACGAGAGCTACAAGCAGACGCGGGAGGACCCCGGCCTGCTCGAACAGACCGATTACAAGACCTTCGAGATGCGGATATTCCCGATAGGTCCCCGGGCGGCCCAGACGATCAAGATCCGTTACTACCAGGAGGTCGAATACGACAACGACTGGGTGACGTACGTATATCCGCTGTCGACGGCCGGCGACAGTCGGATCGACACACGAACCAAGGGCACGTTCTCGCTGGCGTTGCACGCACGCAGCAAGGTGCCCATCGTCTCCATGGAAAGCCCCTCGCACCAGACCGACTTCGCCATCGTCAAGCACGGCGCGTCGTACTACCAGGCCGGGCTCGAGGTCTCCGGCGGGTCACTCAGCCGGGACGTGGTGCTGGCCTACAAACAGTCCAGGCCGACGACCGGGCTGGATCTCATTACGTCGAAAGACCGCGGCGATGACGGGTTCTTCTGCATGACGCTGACGGCGGGCGAGGAGTTGGCCCACGCGTCGGCCGCGATGGACTACGTGTTCCTCCTGGACATCTCCGGGTCGATGGCTGACGAGAGCAAGCTGACGATCAGCCGCAACTGCATCGCGGCCTTCATCGACAAGCTCTCACCCGAGGACCGCTTCGAGGTCATGACGTTCAACATTCGCCCGGCGACCCTGTTCAATTCCCTCAGGACCGCCAACGCGGCGGCCAGGAAGCAGGCCCAGGAGTTCCTGGCCTCGCGGAAGGCCAGCGGGGGCACGGTGTTGCGGCCGGCGCTGAAGACGGCCTACACGTATCGCGACCCGGACCGTCCGCTCAATGTGGTGGTGCTTTCTGACGGCATGACCGAGCAGGGCGGCCGGGGCGAGTTGCTGGCCGCCATCGGGGCCAGGCCCTCGAACGTGAAGGTCTTCTGTGTGGGCGTGGGCAACGAGGTCAACCGTCCGCTGCTGGGGCAGATCGCTTCGGATGCAGGCGGGCTGGCGGCGTTCCTGTCGCGCGGCGACAACTTCGAGCGCCAGGCCAAGGCCTTCCGTCGCAAGCTGACGCGTCCTGCCCTGACGGGTGTGAAGATCCGCTTCGACGGCGGGCAGGTCTACGATATCGAGCCGCGCCGCCTGCCGAATCTGTACCATGGCGCCCCGGTGCGCGTTTACGGGCGGTATCGCAAGAGCGGCGAGGTCAAAGTTGCACTGACCGCGGAGATCAACGGCAAGCCGTTTGACAGGACCGTCGCGGTGGCCCTTCCCGAGGCCGAGGGCGAGAATCCGGAGATCCGGCGGATGTGGGCGTGGCACCGGATTGGCGCGCTGATGAAGACCGGCCCGAACGGTCCGGCCGCCCAGGCCCAGGAGGAGATCGTGCGGCTGGGCGAGGGCTACTCCATCGCCACGCAGTACACCTCCTTCATCGTCCTGGAGAACGATGCCGAGTACCGCCGCTGGCGCATCAAGCGGACCAACGCCCTGCTGGTCGACCGCGACCGCAAGGCCCGCGGGAAGCTGATGGACCAACTGGCGGAGATGCGTGACCAGTCGCTGGCCGCCCTGGGGCCCCAGGGCGCCGGTGGGCGGGACGCGGCGTCCGGGGCCGACAGCCCCGCATCGTCCAGCCAGGGGTCGCCTCGCAACGTCGCCCCGACCCGGCGCCCGCCGGGCAGGATCTTCGACGGTGGCGGGGGCGGTGGCGGGGGCGGCGGGCCGGTCGGGCCGATAGGTCTGGCCGTGGTGGGCACGCTGGTCGGGGCCCAACTCCTGCGGCGAAGGAGACGCTCGTGTCGCAAGCAGTAGCACAGATCGGTCGGGGAGGACCCGCGCGGCCTTGCGCGACGGGCCTGGACCGGTGGGGGGCCGGTCCGGCCCTCGCGCTGGCTGTGGCGGTTGTGGTTGGTTCGGCGCTGGTGGAGATGGTCCCCTCGCTGGCCAGGGCGGCCGAACTGAACCGCGCCGCGGTGGCCGACGGGCAGTGGTGGCGCGTCCTGACGTGTCACTGGGCCCACTGGGGCTGGGCCCACTGGGCGGGGGACATCTCCGCGCTGGTGGGCCTGTGGTGGCTGGCCGAGGACCGCACCAGGTGGGTCTTGCCGATGTGCCTCGCCGCCGCGGTCTGCGTGGGGGTGACGGTCTGGCTGGTCGCGCCGGACGTGGCGAGCTATCGCGGCATGAGCGGGGTCAATCACGCCCTGCTGGTCTGGGTGCTGCTGGCCCGGGCCGCCGAGACCCGCGGGGCCCTGCGGGTCGGCTGCATTGTCACGCTGGTCGGCATCGCGGCCAAGATCGCCTACGAGTTCACGTGGCAAGCCGGAGACCCCGCTTACAGCCTGCCCGAGGGCATCGCCCTCGTGCCGGCCTCTCATGCCGTCGGAGCGCTGGTTGGCGCGATTGTCTGCGCCGTCTACCTGGCGATCGGTCCGCGACGATCACGGCGACGCGACGAGACGGTTCCCCAAGGGGGGCACTTGCGGTATAGTACGCCCACACCGCTAGATGATGGGAGACCCCATGGACCTCGAACAGACCATTCGTGACGTGCCCGACTTCCCCAAGCCCGGAATCGTCTTCAAGGACATCACGCCCCTGCTGGCCGACCCGGCGGCGCTGGCCGACGCCGTGACGCAACTGGTCGCCCCGTACGCGCTGGCCGGCGTGGACGTGGTCACCGGCGTCGAGAGCAGGGGATTCATCTTCGGCTCGCTTGCCGCCCAGCGCCTCGGCGTGGCGTTCGTGCCCATCCGCAAGCCGGGGAAACTGCCTGCCGAGACGATCTCCGAGAGCTACGAACTGGAATACGGCACCGATGCGATCGAGATCCACGCCGACGCGATATCCGAAGGCCAGAAGGTCCTCATGGTAGACGACCTGCTGGCCACCGGGGGCACGATGGCCGCCGCCTGCAAACTCGTCAGGAAACTCGGCGGACAGATCGTCGGGGCCGCATTCGTCATCAACCTCGCTTTCCTGCCCGGCCAGGCGAGACTCGACGAACTCGGCATCGAGACGCATTCCCTGATCGACGTCGCCGGCGAGTAATAGCGGGCCGAGTGCCCCCAGCGCCATCACGGGATCCCCTCGACGCCTCGCAGGCCTCTGCCCACACCGCGTGCCGTCCCCCAATCGACGCCTCCGGCATCTGCATGACATTCTTACATTCTTAAGAATGTGAGAATGTTCCGGTCGATGCTGTTCTGGGCTGTCAGGGCGATCGAGTATTTGCCTGGTAGCTTGGCGTGTGGGCTTACGTCTACTGCACTCGGGCTCGGGACGTATGGCAAGCACTTGCCTATGGCCAACAGCCCGTTGGCACGACATTCCAACATTCTTAAGAATGTTGGAATGTCGTAGGTGTTCCGAGTAATGTGTGGGCTGACAGACATTCGGTGGCACAGACAGGGAAGCATCGTCTAGGGAGACACCCAGGGAGATACCATATGAAGAGCGATCGCCATCTTGAGTATCAAGGGGCAGGCAAAACCGGCCAGTGATGGGCAGGTGAAAACCGGCCA